>JAKROC010000161.1 GCA_024509075.1 Endozoicomonas sp. | reverse complement strand
TGACAATAACATCCTCTCGTTCTTCTAAAAGAATTAATAGTTTTGCAATTGCATCAGTCTTTTCTTGGTGTTTTCTCAGGAGGTTCATTTTCGAAGGTTGTTTTTGTACCAATTCTCTTTTTTCGTAAGCTTTTACTATTGCCTGAGTCTGTGCCGTTTTGGTTATCATTAGAGATTTCTGTCTCTGATTTTGAGTCTGTGAGCTGTGATTTGATTTCGGTGTCGTGTGAATTCTTCTGTGACAGTTTGGATTTTTCTTCATTTGATGGCTTTTTAATTGCCATTGGTGCTATTGACTCAAAATTAAGTCGGGCTGCTTGAGCACTGATGACGCGCTCAAAAAAATTTCTTATTGTTCTGGCATTGGCAAATGATTCTTTGTTGGCTGACTTTATGCGAGCAATAATTTTTTTGGCGTGATCGTATACAGCATCAGTTATTGAGTAATCGCTTTCAGTGCAGAAGTGTTTAAAGATATCGGTTAGCTGATCTACACTGTAATCGTCAAAATGAATGGTTGTAGGTATTCTTGATGCTAATCCGGGGTTGATATTCCTGAATTGTTGCATCTCTTTTGGGTAGCCTGCAAAAATGACAATAACATCCTCTCGTTCTTCTAAAAGAATTAATAGTTTTGCAATTGCATCGGAGGAAGCGTCTTGGCCATTATTGGCAGCTTCTTTTTGATTGAATTGATACGCTTCATCAATAAATAACACCCCTCCAGAAGCCTTGTTGAATAGCTCTTCCGTTTTTGCTGAAGTATTGCCAACTAAATATGAAATGAAATCACTTTTGTCAGCAATTATGCATTTGTTTTCCCGGATTGCTCCATTTTGATAAAGCAATTCTGTTAATGCTTTTGCTGATTTTGTTTTTCCTGTTCCTGGTGATCCAGAAAAAATCATATGGTTGTTGTTAGAGTGTGATTTTAATCCAAGTTGATTTCTCTGCTGATCTGTTTTTACCTTGTTGCAGATGTTTTCAAGTTGCTTCTTTATTGTTTCAAGACCAGGTAATTCCTTGAATTTCTCAAGTTCCTGTAGGTTGCTACTTTTTTCAAGCCTGCCTTGTCTGGATTTTTGCTTATCAAGTTTTTCCTTAAATGTATTAACTTCTTTTATTTCTTTTATGGCGGGCTGGGTATACAAAAGATAATTCACATAATCCGCGCCTGTTTTAGCGGCTCCTGAGGCTAAAACTCCGGCGTAGAAAGAGCCTGTGGGACCCAAAACCGGTGCAGCCAAAGCTGATCCGGCTACGTAACTGGCATAATAAAGGGCGCATTTGATAGCTCTGCCAGCCCAACGTCTGCGGGATGTTGTTAAAGGGTTGTCATCAAGATCATCTATGGATTTCCATGAGACTGTACCAGAAGGTTTTTTTGTTTTTAGGGCATCGGCTAAAAATTCTGGATTAAATATTTGCTCTGGCTTGGTCGGATTCATAATGTAAATCTCTTGTTCGTTTGAAAATTGGTTGCTTTCAGGTTTTTTTAATGAGTTTGGGGTTTGAACCAGCTGCCAGCTTGGGGTTGAGAATTATTCTGGCTGGTTGGATCATTATTGATATTGAAGGTTCAATAAAAAATTGGGGGCAAAGTACAGGATCAATGCAAAAACCGGGTGCGTATATGGTCGCGCCCCGCGATGCAAGGAAAAGTTTTTGCAATGGTTTTTAAGTCCTGAATCGAATCCGTGAGTTCTTGATTTACATGACGAACAATCAGCCAGCCAGTAATAGCCCCTTGATATCAAGGGTTTTCAGGTTGATCAGGAATTGCTGGAGGCAAGGATTGAACTCATAATCCTGATTTGTGCAGTAAACTGATCGGGTTATTGATCAAGGTGTTGGGGTGCAGGCGATGAGCGCAAAAATTATTTGGATTGCAGCTGTCATGTTTCTTGCCGGTTGTAGCCAGTCAGTAGAACAGCCAGACGTGGACAACAAAACCGCAGAAGCAATCTGTCGTGCTGGTGACAGTATGCCCGGTGGCTGGATCAGCTCGGAGGAAACACCGGAGGTGCGCAAGGCGGTGCAACTGGTGATCAAAACGATGGATAAGCCCGCCAAACTGAAAAAGATGCTGGCAGTTCACTCGCAGATTGTTAATGGGGTAAATTACGCTCTTGAGTACCAGCTTGAGAACGGCACGATTTGGAGCGCCATCGTGTATCGCGGTCTGGAAGGGAAATACACCATCACACAACGGCCCATACCCGGATTATTCTGTGATCATTAAGCTGAACAGCAACTATTATGGCTACTGGCTGGATTGTTTGTGAACGCATCCCCTGATTGTGATATAACCCACAGTTTCTGATTGGTGCCGGATGAACAAGTGACCATGGAACCTGTATTGCCTTGTGTTGATTCTGCCCTTGCTGGCGACGTTGCCGAACTATTACTGGCCAGGCGCTGGACGCTGTGCGTCGCTGAGTCCTGTACGGGTGGAGGTATCGGTTATGCGCTTACCGGCCAGCCTGGCAGCTCACAGTGGTTTTCCGGTGGTGTGATCTGTTATGACGATGACGTCAAGCGTCGTCTTCTGGGGGTGCCAGAGAGGTTGCTGCGTAAATACGGAGCTGTCAGTGAGCAGGTGACCATCACTATGGCTCAGGGGGTGCGCAAGCTGCTGTACACTGATCTGTCGGTGGCAGTGAGCGGCGTAGCTGGCCCCGCTGGAGGGTCAGTACAAAAGCCAGTGGGTACGGTATGGATTGCCTGGAGTACCGGGCAGGAAAGCGCTGCCCGGCACTTTCATTTTACCGGTGACCGGGCGCAGATTCGTATCCAGAGCATTGCCGGTGCACTGCAAGGTATTCTGACGCTATTCGTCTGAAACAGGCGTCGCTGTCATGCTCATAGTGCAGTGGGATTTAATGCTGGACAAAAAAACAGTATATGTTTAAATACACAGTATTGCCAGTCAGCAGTGCCTGATCAAACGAGAATCGACCTGAGGGTGAGAACAATGGATGATAACAGAAAAAAAGCGTTAGCTGCGGCGCTGGGCCAGATTGATCGCCAGTTCGGCAAGGGCGCGATCATGCGCATGGGCGAGCAAAAACAAGAGGCGATCCCAGCCATTTCCACTGGTTCTCTCCAGCTAGACATTGCTCTTGGAATTGGTGGTCTGCCCAAAGGCCGTGTAGTGGAAATTTTCGGTCCAGAATCTTCTGGTAAAACCACGTTGACGCTCAGTGTTATTGCCCAGGCTCAGAAGCAGGGCGCTACCTGTGCTTTTATCGATGCTGAGCATGCTCTGGACCCGCAATACGCAGGTAAACTGGGTGTTAATGTGGATGATCTCTATGTTTCTCAGCCAGATACCGGCGAGCAGGCACTGGAGATTACCGATATGCTGGTTCGCTCCGGGGCGGTGGATGTCATCGTGGTGGACTCGGTGGCGGCCTTGGTGCCAAAAGCTGAAATCGAAGGCGAGATGGGTGATTCCCACGTGGGGTTGCAGGCTCGTTTGATGTCTCAGGCGCTGCGTAAGTTGACCGGCTCCATCAAGCAAACTAATTGCATGGTGATCTTTATCAATCAGATTCGCATGAAGATCGGTGTCATGTTCGGCAACCCAGAAACCACCACTGGCGGTAATGCACTGAAGTTCTACTCTTCTGTTCGTCTGGATATTCGCCGCACTGGTTCGGTCAAACAAGGTGATGAGGTGATCGGTAACGAAACCCGCGTTAAGGTGGTGAAGAACAAAGTATCACCGCCATTTCGTCAGGCAGAGTTCCAGATTCTGTATGGCCAGGGCATCTACCATATGGGTGAAGTTATTGACCTTGGTGTCAAACTGAAGCTGGTGGACAAGTCCGGTGCCTGGTATGCCTATAAAGGTACCAAGATTGGTCAGGGCAAGGCCAACGCTGCCCAATACCTCACCGATAATCCCGAGATAGCCAGTGAGATTGAAGCACAGATTCGTGATGAGCTGCTGGCGGGGGATAA
Source organism: Endozoicomonas sp. (assembly GCA_024509075.1). GTDB lineage: Bacteria > Pseudomonadota > Gammaproteobacteria > Pseudomonadales > Endozoicomonadaceae > Endozoicomonas. The sequence goes on along the minus strand of JAKROC010000161.1, from coordinate 3,245 downwards.
GAAGCCTGCCGAAAAAAACGCTGAGCCAAAGGACGCCGCAATAGCACAAGATGAGGTGCTCGCAGAGTAACTCATGAACGCTGCCGAGGTTAGCAAAAATATCCGTCAGGCTGCCATTGATATGCTGGCCCGGCGGGAACACAGTTTTGCCGAACTGGAGCGTAAGTTGTCGGTTCGTTTTCCCCGTGAGCTGACAGTCACAGTTCTGACCCGGTTGCAACAGGAGAGACTGCAAAGCGATGACCGCTTTGTTGAAGGTTACATCTATAGCCGCCAGGGAAGGGGTTATGGCCCGGTGCGCATCAGGTCAGAATTGCTGCAGAAAGGAGTGGATAGCGAGCTGGTCAACCAGCTTCTTGATGAGTGTCAGGTTGATTGGACGATGCTGATCAGAAAAGTCAAAGAGCATAAATTTGGTGTTCGCCCCCCGGTGGATGCAAGAGAGCGCGCCCGTCAGATGCGTTTTCTGGCTGGGCGGGGCTTCTCCATGGAGCAGATATACTCCGTTTGTCGTGTTTAGCAAAAATGCTGAAAATCCCAGCCTGATTGGATGCAAGGCGCAAGTGTGCAGTCAATGGCGCGCGCTCCATCATCGTTTTACTGGTTCTTTCTTTTCGATTGTTTCTGGCCAGTCTCACCTTTTCCCACTGCGTGATTGTGTTTCCCTAAATGCCCAATGGATTTCATGTTGCTACGCGGCAGCAATTGAGCGAAGCCCTTGTGCCCCTGTATGCCGGGAGCGTAGAAATACTAAGTGGGTGAGCGAATACCCCCAAAGGGCACAAGTGCAGCCAACAAGGTAGCAGCTTGAAAGGCGACGGGTATACTTGCGGGCAAAAGTCGCCAGAAGAGCATTGTGGCTTCAGTAAGGCAGAATCGAGAGAATGTCTTAAACTTGCCTTGGTCGAATGGCCGGGCTGGAGTCAGCCAACTGGGTTTTTCAGTCTTACAGAACGATAATCACAATGAACAAAATTGAGACAGCCAGTTTGAATTATCCCGTGCTGAAGGCGGGGGTTGCATCGGATTTGCCTGCTCGCCCGGCAGAGCTGATTAACCTTATTCCTGCTGGCATTGGTAATCACGACTCGTCTGGAAAGAAATTGGACAAGAGAAAGAGCAGCGTGGCCTGCCCCTGCAACCGGGAGCAAACAACCGATAAGTGTTTGCTGCCGGTTAAACGGGCAAAGACGGTAGAGCTGAAAGTGATCGATAGTCAGGGCAATACGCCTTTGTGCCTGGCCGTCAGTAACGGTCTGTTTGGCGAGGCTGAACGACTGATTGAGGCAGGGGCCGATATACTGCACGTCAACAACGAGGGCAATAATGTTCTGTTACTGGCGGCACAAAGTGGCCATATGAAGTTTCTTGACTGGGCGCAGTTGTGTGATGTGAATCTCTATCACGTTAATCACCATGGTAACAACGCCCTTATGCTGGCCGCCGCTAATGGTCACTTCGATACTGTGCGCTGGTTGACGGTTATGGGTATCGACAGCCGCCAATGTAACAAGGATGGTGATAATGTTCTGACCCTGGCAGCTGCAGCAGGTCACCTGTCGGTAGTGCAATGGCTGCTTGAGGGGGCTGTGTTCTACATCACCACCCCCCTGGATGTCAACATAGAGAATGGTCAGGGCAACACGGCGCTGATGTTGGCCGCCCAAAATGGCCACCTGGACGTAGTGCAATTTCTGGTGCAGTGCGGCGGTCGAACCAGAGACTTTAATCACCAGCAGGTCGATGCGCTGGCGCTGGCGGTGCAAAAGGGGCATCTGGCAACGGCCAAGTGGCTGGTTGCCAGGCAGGTCGATATTCACCAGTCTTATTGGAAGAAAAGAAATTTGTTCCATTTTGCCGCTATGGGTGGTGATCTTCTCACAGCCCAATGGTTACACCGCGAGAAGGTGAACTGCAATCAGACTGACCATGCCGGCTATAACCCTCTGATGCGTGCCGCCGAATACGGTCACATTAGCCTTATTGAATGGATGCTGACAGAGAAGCTAGGCAGCGTTGAGCCGGATCAATATGGCAATAGCCCTCTGCTGATTGCTGCTCGTACAGGCCATTTTGCTGTGGTACGGCGGTTGTTCGAGCTCGGGGCAGATATTAATCAAATCAATGACCGTGGCCAGAGTGCCCTGACTCTGGCAGCATGCAGCAATCAAGATCTTGCTCTCTGGCTGTGCGGTAATGGCGCAGACATTCATCATATCAATGCCAGGGGCGACAATGCCTTTTTGCTGGGGGCCAGAAACGGTTTTGTTGCGCTGTTGCAATTGCTGGAACTTCAGGGTGCTGATATTCACCTGGTCAACTACGAAGAGGATAACGCCTTCACCCTGGCAGTCGAAAGCGGCTCAGAGACTCTGGTGCGCTGGTTGTTTGAGAAACAGGTTGATATCCAGCAGATCAACGAAGATGGCTTCAATGCTCTGGTTATTGCGGTCTGTGCCGGAAGCCAGTCTATGGTTGATTTGCTGCTTGGCTTTGGTGTGGACCGCCACCAATGTGTGATATTTCGGAGCCGTGGCTATTCATTTATCCTGAACGCCCTGGAGCTTGCGGTTGTTCATGGCCATCTTGCCCTGACTGAGGGGCTCAGCGCTAGCTATGAGCTGGATCATGATGACCATGGCCCTCTGTTGCTGGCTGCGGGAAATGGTCACCTGGCTGCGCTCCAGTGGTGGTATCACCGAGTTGTTGGTTCTGAAGACTGCCGGCTGCCCAGTCTCTACCCGCATTTAAATACCGCCCTGGCGCTGGCTGCAGAGAAAGGACACCTGTCCGTCATGCAGTGGTTACACCGACAGGGGGCTTCGCTCAACTCGCTGGGCAGACGTGGCGACACTGTTCTGATGGAGGCAGTGAAAAGTGGCAATTTAACCGCTGTGAAGTGGCTCTATCAATGTGGTGTCAATTCTCGTCACTGCAATACTTATGGCGATAATGCCCTGAACAAAGCAGCAGCGGCAGGGGATTTGCCTATTGTGCAGTGGCTGTTGAGCATAGGGGTGACCAGCGAGCCCAACAATCATTGGCATGATGCTATTGCAACGGCTGCCCAGAATGGCTGCGTGTCGGTAGTTAAGTGGCTGATTCAGGATTGCGATCTGCAGCAACGAGATCTCCAGGGCGATAACCTGATGCTGCTGGCCATGCGCCATGGATACGTGCAGTTGGGTATTTGGTTTTGCCACAGAGGGGTGGACATCCACAGTGTTAACCACGAAGGCAACAAT
>JAKROC010000160.1 GCA_024509075.1 Endozoicomonas sp. | reverse complement strand
GCGCTTTGGGTTAAATACCTCAAGATAGTGGGTCTTGTCGGTTTACTCCTGGTTTTTGTCGTGTACAGTGGACTGGCGCATAAAAAACAACCTGAATTGGAGATATTCATACCTTATATTGGGCTGCAAGCCAACGTTTTCAAGAGGTTTTGGTTTTCGGACAGGCACTAGTTACGCACCACCTGTGAGCTACAAGGCACTATCCTTTCTGTTTTCTTTAATGAATGAGAGTATATGCAGATACTTTTCATCACCATCCGCCCCCCAACCACTGACATTTCTTTCAATAATTTCAAGACTCGCCAGATCCTGAGCATTGATAATCTCAAGAATATCTGACTGCCATTGATTCTCATGTTCACCAGTATAGGCTTCTGACAGTATATTTTGCACGAACTTGATACCACGCTCACCAGAATCACTGAAGCTTTCCGGCGAGTAGGTAACATTGGCACCAGACGATGCCTTCCCCTCAGCAACCTTCATGAGGTTTCTTAAATCATCATCACGCCCCTTTTTTATTTGTGCACTTTTCATCTTCAATTTTCTATTTTCCTCACCCAGCCTTGCTTTTTTAGACTGTTTTAATTCACCAATCGATCCTCCAGTCTGCCGACCAACAGGTACGTGTACACCAAACTTTCGCCGAGCCAGACGTTTTAATGAATTGGCACCATTCATATCCGCCCGATGAACCCAGATATCATCTTTAATTTCCTTCTCAGCCTTAGCAAGATTGTCTTCTTGCTCTTTTAACTCAGCGGATTGACGTTGAAGTTCCTCCTTCTGAGTCTTGAGAGGCACCACAACTTCTTCAAATTTCTGTCCCTCCAATTCTGAATCATTAAAATAAACTACCCGCTGTTTTTCTGTCATAATTTTTTTTACTTGTTTTATTACAAAATCTGCCAAAAGGTTTCTGCTGGAAGATATTTCTTTATCAACTGCTGAAATCTTTTGAGCTTTTTCTTGCAATTTTCTGGAAACTATTTTCTTAGCATCAACTTTTTCAGCGTATTCACTCTGTTTATTTAAAATCTTTTGCTCGCGAGCTGAAACTTGTTTTTCAAACCCTTTATTAACCACCAACTCTTTACTCTGGTGAACACTTTTCATTACTTCAGAATTTTCTTGATAAAGTTGTTTAATAGCTTTAGCAAGAGATGGCTTCATTGCCTCACCGAGAATATACAACTCTTGTTTTACCGCTGCCCTTTTTTCATTACAAATAGCAAGGTCATGTTTATTTTGGAAGTACTGATCAAAATACGATTTAATTTCAGGATTTCGCCTCAGAGAATCATGAAATTCTCTTACCGAATCAGATCTTGATGACTTGTCAGGTGAGGTAAATTTCACACTGGCTTTTTCTCCATCTTCACCTGGATAAACAAATGATTTGCCTTTTTTCAGGTCTGATCGACTCGGGTGATTCTTTTGTCTGAATGCTAAAACATCACCAAAATCTTTTTCAAATTGTGAGATTTTTTTCTCAAGCTCATCACTTTTCGTCCACAAAGCATCAAGCCTGTCAACCAAATTGTTATGATCACCGATAGAATCTTGCAACTCTTTCTTCAAGCTACTGTCTGTAAGATGCTGAAACATACCTAACTGGGCATCACTAAATTTTATCCATGTCTTTCCAAACTGGTGAATTTTTTGAACCAGTCTGTTTCGTAAAGATGGGGATTTAACATTGTACTTAGCCTCGCCTTCAGTTCTTATAATTCCACGAGTATTGGTAGCACTATCAATAATGGAAACTTCTCGGAAGTTTTTATGGCCGACAGTTTGTGCTTTTTCAACATCAATGGAACTTACAACTTGCTGAGGCAAATTTGAACTTCCACTAACTCCTGTCCCTGAATAAGACATTTCAAACTCCTGATATTCCTTGGTATTTGAATTCTCCTTCAATACTAGCTATCAAGAGTAAATCGATGCTGTATTTCTGATCATGATATCTAATGATAAAAAATAACTTATTGTTATGCTTGAAAAAAATATAGAACGCCAAAAAACAGTCAAAATTTTGCCCCTTAGCCTCGCCAGCTCACCGTACACCCACCCATTATGGTGCGACGCCTGGACAAATACCCAGGCGCCGTAAAACCAGGTCACTGCTAACCTCGGGTGAAGCTGGCCAAGTTTTCTCCTCGCAGTGAAAACAGCAACCCAAGTATGCCACCAACAAGTCCAGGCACCAGCCACACCAATCCTTGTTTTTGCAGCGGCAGGTATTCAAGCAAAACAATGACTGGATCAACAAACGTCATCCCTGCTGCATGCAGCCCCTCCACAAAACTGATCATCCCAACCGGAACCAAAACAAATGTCATCACCAGCTTCGGGTCTGGCAGCATCTGTTTGACTAGCGATACCACGATCAGGGCAATAGCCACTGGATAAATGATCAACAAGGCTGGAATAGTCACTTGCAGCAAAGTATTCAAACCAACATTGGCAATCAAAGCGCTGGTCATGGCACAAAGTACCACCCAACCCTTGTAGCCCAATACCGGAAAGGCTCTGGAGAAGTATGTGCCACAGGCGCTGAGCAAACCAATAGCTGTCGTCAAGCAGGCCAGAATGACCGTAGCGGCAAGCACCACCCTACCCCAGGAACCAAAGACCACGTTAACAAACTGACTAATGATCTGTGCACCATTTTCCGGTGCGGCCACTAACTGATGACTGATGGCACCCATATAACCAAGCACTAGGTAGACCAGTGATAGACCGACGCTGGCGATAAGGCCGGCGATCAGGGTGTAACGGCTGACCTGTCGAGGATCCGTCGCCCCTTTACTTTGGATAGAGTTAATGATCACCACACCAAAAACCAACGCCGCCAAAGCATCCAGTGTTTGATAACCCTCATGGAAGCCGTTAAAGAACCCCTGGTCTAGCATGGACTCAGTAGCTGTTCCCAACTGGCTATTGGGATACATGTACACGCCCACGGCAATAACCACCAACACGGCAACCAACATGGGGGTAATCAGTTTCCCAACCGATTCAACGAGCCGCCCTGGAAATAGCGCAAAATAAAGCGCAACGCAGAAAAAAACTACAGACAACCCAGCTAACGACAATGGCCCAGACTCTCCCAGAAATGGGAGCAACCCAAGCTCATAGGAAACCACCGCCGTTCTTGGCAAAGCAAACAGCGGCCCAATAGCCATAAACAGCACAACTGAAAATACCAACGCAAATGTTGCCGGAAAAATCGCTGTCAGCTTTTCCAGGCCACCACCAATCCGGGCACATGCGATCACGCCCAGCAGGGGGAGCCCAACGCCAGTCAGCAAAAAACCTAGCATTGCGGTAATCACTTCGGTTCCAGCCAAGTGGCCCAGAAATGGTGGAAAAACAATATTCCCGGCTCCCAGAAAGAGAGCAAACGTCATTAAGCCTATTGCCAGAACGTTCGTAGCTGTTAACTTCTGAGACAAAAGCAAGCCCCTTCTTTCATTATTTCCTGGCACAACAATCGACAAAGCATTCATGGGCGATTAACCAGGAAGACGATTATTTCTATACCCAATGGATTTCATGTTGATTCGAGGCGGCAAGCGAGCGAAGCCACGGGAGCATAGAAATACTATGTGACCGGGGTGAGCGAATACCCTAAAGGGCATAAATGCAGCCAACAAAGTAGCAACTTGAAAAACGACGGGTATATCAATGGACGCAGAGAGACAACACAAAGGCTCCCGACAGAAGCCTTTATTGCATAACCAGGGAAAGACGCGAATCAGTGCTTTTACCTAAAAAGCAAAAATAAACAGAATTTATTGCGAAAAAAACCATATTTGAAAAATATTAATGCAAAAATCAGAAAAAACCTTCAATAACCTCCATGCAACAACCCTCTCGGCAGGCTAAAGCAGTGGGCTCAACAACTGCATAGTGTTTTCCAGCAATTTTAATCGAAAAGGCCGCAAAGCCCAGCTGTTCACATCTACCTCATTGGCCTGGGTCATATACGACTGCAACATTTTAAAAATTTGCTGACCAAAATCATCGTCATAGACGATCATGGTCAATTCATGGTTAAGCCAGACACTACGCATATCCAGATTTACAGTACCGAACAACGCAGTTTTGCGATCCACCAGAACACATTTGGTGTGCAGCAATCCACCAGTAAACTGCTGAATCCTCACCCCAGCATGGAGCAATTCCTGATAATAGGATCGGCTCGCGTGCTGGATCATCTTCGAGTCATTTTTTGCCGGCACGAGCAGCCTGACGTCAACACCGCGCATAGCTGCGGATTTCAACGCCGTCAATAATGATTCATCTGGAACAAAATAGGGCGTACTGATCAAAAGCTCTGAGCTACTGTCGTAAATTGCAGTCAAAAGCACTTGATGCAACAACTCTCTGTCAGCATCGGGCCCCGACGGTAGAACGTGTACACAGGCACCATTGCGACCCCGATGGCTGGCTGATGGGTATTCATATTGACGATTAAACGAGGGGTGATCTTCGCCTGTCTCCAGCACCCGATCCCACTGAACGATCGAGCCAAGTACGTGAGCGGCAACCCCATCAATACGCACCATGGCGTCAACCCACTGCCCAACCTGAGCATCCTGTTTGAAAAACGACGGATCAACTAAGTTAAAACTGCCAGTCCATGCAATCTGGTCATCAACGACCAAAATCTTGCGATGATTGCGAATATCGATACGTTCCACCAGCACTCGGAAAGGTCCGACCGGCATGGAGGCAGTCACACAGATTCCCTCAAGGCGTAATCGACTGGCCCAAAAACCGGTTAAAAACCCCCTACTACCCACACTGTCGAGCAATACCACGCAGTCAACTCCCCGCCTCGCTGCACGGATCAATGCCTGAGCAATTTCTTCTGCCCGGCCCAAGGGCTCCCATATGTAAAACTCAAGAATGACACTTTGCTGTGCGCTTTCAATGTCCTGCAACAGATGATCCAGAATGAGCTCAAAACCTGAAAACAGCTGCAACTGATTACCTGGCAGTAACGGGATGCTAATGCTCTTTTCTGCCAGCGAAAAAATACCACCATGGGCGGCTATAGGACACTGGGATTCACCACTTTGGGCAGTGATTCTGGCCAAGTGTTGCGACCACTGGATGTAGCCCGGGGAGAGCTCACGCAGACGCTTTACACGACGAGCGCCTAATCTCGGGGAACCAAAAAGCAGATAAAGAATAAATCCTGCCACTGGCAGAGCAAACAGCAATACCAACCAGGCCAGCGAAACACCAACCGGTCTGCGGGTCATAATAACAACAATCGCAAAAGCAATAATGGCCGCCAGATAGACAGCACCAAACAGCCAACTATACCAAGTTGTATCCATTGTATTGAGGTTCCGGGCTGGACTGAGAAGCAGGCTAAAAAAGACTAAAAAACACCCGCCTCACTGAAAAAGGTGATAATTGCCAACAAGATGCCTTTCAATGAAACAAATGTCCATAATTATCCCAGAGCAATTTTGTTGTCATAATCAGGGAAACACAGAGTATCATCGGTCTAATCAATGTCTGACCACGGCGCAGAACCATTCTGGAGCCAAGACGGGCACCAAGCACCTGACCAAGCATCATTACCAACCCATAGGTCCATACCACCTGCCCACCAATAATGAAAAACAACAACGACGCTACATTACTGGTGCCGTTTAATACCTTGGTGTGCGCAGTGGCCGTAGTGATTGAATAGCCAAGCAAGGCGACAAAAGCAACGGCAAAAAATGAGCCCGTTCCGGGGCCAAAAAAGCCGTCATAAAAACCGATACCCACTCCGGCCGTACAAGCAAAAACTGGCAGCGAAACCATCTGCCGTGACTGTTCGGCAGACAATCTTGGGGAGAGTAGAAAGTAAAGGACGATACCAATAAGCAGGAACGGAATTGCCTGCTCCAGGAATGCCACATTGATACTTTGCACCAGCAACGTACCCAGTGCGCTACCGATGAAAGTCATCAGAATCGCCAGGCGCATCTGCCGAAAATCAACCGCACCCTTGGAGATAAAATAATAACTGGCTGACAAACTGCCTCCCGTACCTTGCAGCTTGTTAGTCGCCAAAGCCTGCACCGGCGACAAGCCAGCAGCCAGCAAAGCAGGCATGGTAATCAGCCCTCCGCCACCAGCAATAGCATCGACAAAGCCGGCCGACGTGGCCACAGCAAACAGGAAAACCAGAAATTCCAGGGTGATGTTCGCGTCCAAGGGCAATCCCAACTGACAATAGGTTGTTATTCAGGGAAGCGTTATAATAAAACTATGGGGCAGTAAATACAGAAAAAAATGATGTGTCGTTTAATATTCAGCGCAGACAAGAAAAAAACCTTTTTGATCTCTCAAAAAGGTTTTATATGGCTGGGGTGGAGGGATTCGAACCCCCGCATGTCAGGATCAAAACCTGATGCCTTACCGCTTGGCGACACCCCAAATGGTTTTTTGTGGTAGCTAGGGGCAGATTTGAACTGCCGACCCCAGCATTATGAGTGCTGTGCTCTAACCAACTGAGCTACCTAGCCACAAAACCGGCTGATCATTGTCGTGATAATGGCATCTCATGTCAACCATCACAACAACAATAGTGGCTGGGGCGGAGGGATTCGAACCCCCGCATGTCAGGATCAAAACCTGATGCCTTACCGCTTGGCGACACCCCAGCAAAAATATAAACACTATACTGCTTGCAAAGTTCTTTCGCTGCTACTGCATGGACTACCAATCTGGCAACCACACCGCCTGACGTTTCGCAAGTGGTAGCTAGGGGCAGATTCGAACTGCCGACCCCAGCATTATGAGTGCTGTGCTCTAACCAACTGAGCTACCTAGCCGCCGAAAGTTGGAGCGCACTCTATTGATTTCGCTTGCGAGTGTCAAGCAAAAAGCAGTCTGGCCAGGTTGATTTATTGCTGATTGCACGGTAACAAATACACGACGTTGAGTCAGTCATCCGGCTCTTCTTATCCAACTGTCGATTCCTGACGTACCTGCCAGTGACCATTAACATCAGGGCTCGTTGTGCAATGCTCGCAAGCCATCGGCCTGCCCTGGTTTTGGGTCCCTTCAATTTCTTGTACTTACTTATTGCCCAGCGAATACTTGAAACGTGACGCGTATAACCGCTGATAAGCCTGCATGGCACTATACCCGTCGCCTTTCAAGTTGCTACTTTGTTGGCTGCATTCGCTCACCCCG
>JAKROC010000016.1 GCA_024509075.1 Endozoicomonas sp. | reverse complement strand
AGACGTCTGTATTTTTGCTCACGGCAGGTTGAAGGTTCCTTCTTCAGTCATATGCCGGCACCAGAAACAGCGGGTCGTAACCGAAACCGTGATCGCCCAACGCTTCTTCGATGACGTAGCCTTCCCACTGGCCATGAGCAATGATGGGAGTCGGGTCAAGCTCGTGGCGCAGGTAAACCAGCACACAGTGAAAACGCGCCGTGCGCTCGGCGGATTTTATTCCGCGCAGATTATACAACAGCCTCTGGTTATTATCGGCCGCAGAGGCATCGGGGCCAGCATAGCGGGCTGAGTGTATGCCCGGCTCACCATTTAGATAGTCTACGGCCAGACCGGAGTCATCGGCAATTACCGGCAAGCAGGAAATCTTGGCAGCGTAGCGGGCCTTGATAATAGCATTTTCGACAAAACTCAACCCGGTCTCGTCGGCTTCAGGGTAAGTTGAACCAATGCCGTAATGACTTTGCGGTACCATGCGCATCCCTAAAGGCTCAAGCATTTGCCCAAATTCCATAAGTTTGCCTTGATTGCCACTGGCCAGAACGACCTCTTGAAACTCTATACTCATAACTTTACTCACAGTACTTCGCTCGCTCCTTCGACAAAAACTGCCGTCTATACCCGTCACCTTTCAAGCTGCTACTGTGTTGGCTGCATTCGCTCGGCAACTGCTCCATGCGTTGCTCTACCTCCTGCATCCATGCAGTCGTCACCCCGGTCACATAGTATTTCTATGCTCCCGGCGCCCGAGGGCATAAAGGCTTCGCTCAATTGCCGCCGTGTAGCAACATGAAATCCATTGGGTATAATCCAGTTAATTAACGACAGTTAAATAACAAATAATCTGCTTATGGCGATGCGTCGCGGTAGAAGATCTGAGAAAAGCGCAGGACTTCCTCCTGTTTACTTCCCTGAGGATTGACGTTAACGACAAACTTCAACCGTTCTTCATCAGCAAAATGAAAATCAGCCAAATAGTAAATGGCTTCACCTTCATTTATTTCAAAGAAGGCCAGGCTGTATTTCTGGGTCAGCAGGTTGGTTATATGGCCTGACACGTCGGCCATTACCGCTGTTCCCGGCTCACCTTGAGAGACATCACGAACTGCGATATTGACAATACCGTAGCGCCCTCCCCTGCGCAGATTGTAACGCTTTGCGACTTCTGGCTGAATAAATGTACTGTTAAAAGCACTGAAATAAATTTGGTAATCGCCCAGCTGCACCGGCCCCTGATTCATTCGTTCAGCCTCTGGTATCTCAACTTCGGCCATGACCGATGTCGCCGTCAGAAAAACCCAGAGAACCAATAATAACCGCTGCACAGCGGCCATCATTCGAATAACCATCACTTCCCCTCCTAACCAGAAATCGGGTCAGCAAATATAATGGCCTGTTGCGGCACTTTCGAAAAGGTGATCTTTAGTCTAACCAGTTGGCGCACAACGGCATGGACGTGTTGCCGGGCTGTTACCTTCCTCCCCAGACCATTGTTGACTCCAAGGCCAGTTCTGTCAGAGCCAGCATATGACTGAAGAAGGAACCTTCAACCTGCCGTGAGCAAAAATACAGACGTCTTTCGTCGATATAATCATCAACACTTTGGTGGTTGACCAGAGAGAAATAAAAAGCCCGAATTGCTTCATCTTCAACATTCAAGGCAGAAACTATACGGGCGTAAGGTACCAGAGTCGTGCTCATTTGCCACTCCCGAAGCGCTGCGCTTCTGGGTACTTTCACTGCTCATCATGGGCTGTCTTGCCATCGTCATGCCCGCAATGCCAATCCGCTCAACACTGCTGTGGATACAATCACAGACTACAATAAATACAACTGTGGTCGCCGGTAAAATCTAGTATAGTCAGTCTTTGTCCAACTATTTCTCTTCACTGCGATCTATTGGGACAAAAATCCAGCAAAACGTGCTATCGTAGCTTTTCGCAATAGTGCAAAATGTACCCAGTGGATTTCATATTGCTACGCGGCAGCAAATGAGCAAAATCTTGCGAGCATAGAAACACTGTGTGGCCAAGGTAAGTGAGCGCAGCTAGCAAAGTAGTGATTTGAAAGACGACAGGTATATCCAATACCTTTTACAAACTTCCCGGTGCAAATGTCATTATGTCTATTGAATCTTTAGGCCAGCTTGAGTCAAGACTGCAAAACCTGATCGATAAACTGGAACTATCCAGGATGGAGGTGGAAGACCTGCGCTCTGCCAACACCCGCCTTGAAGAAGAGAACGCCCAACTCAAGCATGAACTCGCTGCTTGGGGGGAGCGCGTGTCGGCATTGCTCGGTAAGTTGGATGTGGTCGGTGAAGACGGAGAAACTCACGAGCACCACGAAGAAGCTGTTGCATGATATCGTGGGGCGGCAATGCCCCACAACTCTGCAACTAAGCGTCGGGGTCTTGCGCCTCCTCCAGCGCTTCCAGCGCCTCCATCCATGCCTCTTCCACTTCTGCAATTTGTCGTTTAAATTCTGTCTGTTCGGCCATACTTTGTTTGAGCTTCTCTTTAGCACCCTCCCCGTAGATTGACGCATCAGCAAGTTGCTCGTCCACCCTGGCCAGGGAGCACTGTATGATTTCAAGCCGACGTTCAAGCTGATCTGCTTTTTGTTTTAATGGTCGCAGAGCCTGACGCCTGAGCGCCTCCTGACGACGTTGATCTTTTCTCTGCTGGCTGCCTTGAGCCGGGGCTTCGCTGCGAACATCATTATTACGTTCCTTATTGCGCAGCTGAGCCAGCCACAGGCTATAGTCGTCCAGATCGCCGGAATAACTTTCCAAAGCCCCATCGTGTACCAGGTACAACTCATCGGTGGTGCTGCGAATGAGGTTCCGATCGTGGGAGACCAGAATCATCGCCCCTTCAAATGACTGCAGTGCCATGGTCAGGGCCAGGCGCATGTCCAGGTCAAGGTGGTTGGTCGGCTCATCGAGCAGCAGCAGATTGGGTTTCTGCCAGCCAATAATGGCCAACGCCAGGCGGGCTTTTTCACCGCCGGAAAAACCCTCAATGGATTTCAGCGCCTGGTCACCATAAAAACCGAACCCACCAAGAAAGTTTCGCAGCTCCTGCTCACGGGCATTGGGTGACAGTCGCTGCAAATGCAGCAGCGGACTGGCAGTAAAATCAAGGCTTTCCAGCTGGTGCTGAGCAAAATAGCCGATGCTGAGATGCTCTCCCGGGCATACCTTGCCACTGATCAGCCCCAGTTCACCGGCCAGTGTTCTGATCAAGGTTGATTTGCCGGCTCCGTTGGCACCAAGAAGGCCAATGCGACTGCCAGGCTGGATATTGATACTTACGTTTAAAATTGGCTTGTTGTCGTAACCCAGCATGGCTTTGTCCAGCGTCAGCAATGGCGCAGACATTTTGTCGGCCTGGGGGAAAACAAAGGTAAAAGGTGAGTCCACATGGGCCGCAGATATCTCTTCGAGTCTGGCCAGTGCTTTCAAACGACTTTGGGCCTGTTTTGCCTTGCTGGCTTTGGCGCGAAAACGCTCAACAAATTTTTCCATATGGGCGCGCACTTTCTGCTGCTTCTCAAAGGCCGCCTGTTGTTGTTGCAGTCGCTGCATGCGCAGATGTTCAAATGCTGAGTAGTTGCCCCGGTACTGGCACAGTGTCTGATGTTCTATGTGCAGTATTTGGTCGGTAATGGCATCGAGAAAGTCACGATCATGGGAGATCACCAATAGCGATCCAGGATACCGTTTGAGGTAGGCTTCCAGCCAGACAATAGCATCCAGATCCAAATGGTTGGTCGGCTCATCCAGCAACATAATGTCCGACGGGCACATCAAGGTTTTGGCGAGGCTGAGTCGCATGCGCCAGCCACCGGAAAAGTCACGCACGCTTTTGTTCAGGACATCGTGATTAAAGCCAAGCCCGTGAAGTAACTGTTCTGCCCGGGAACGGGCGGTATAACCATCGGCGCGCAAAAGCTGTTCATGCAGGTCGGCCAACTGTTCGTGCCGACCGGTGGTTTCGCTGCTGGCGATGGCCTGTTCGATGCGACGCAGCTGAGTGTCTCCATCGAGCACATACTCTACCGCGTTGCGATCCAGGGCGTCGATTTCCTGGGCCATGTGGGCAAGTCCACGGCCTTTATCTACGGACAATTCACCCTTGTCCGGTTGCAAATCACCGGTAAGCAGGGCCATCAGGCTGGATTTACCACACCCGTTAGAGCCTACCAGCCCGACGTGCTGACCAGTGTGAATTGTGACAGAAGCATCTTCCAGCAGTAGTTTGCCAGAGCGCAAGAGACTGATTGAGTTCAATGTAATCATTGACATAGTATAATTATGGACGTCCAATCAAACCAAATAATAAAGGATGGCTATCATGACGCCGGAAAAAACATACTGCTACTCCTACCAGAGAATATCATCGAAGCAGCAAAGACTGGGTGACGGTATAAACCGCCAGCTCAGAGAAAGCAAAAAATTCTGCGAACAAAAAGGCTGGACATTAGACACCTCGTTCAATCTGACCGATATTGGCAAATCTGCCTACCACGGCCATAACCTTGATGATACAGCACAGCTGGGTATTTTTTTAAACGCTGTTAAAGAAGGGTTAATCAGAACGCCTGCGGTGCTTTTGGTGGAAAACCTTGACCGTCTCAGCAGAGCCAATATCTCGGATGCCCTGCAACTGTTCCTCAGTATCATCAACAGCAATGTCTCAATATGTACCTATGCCGACGGAATGCTTTATACCAAAGAAAGCATTCGTGATAACCCTTCCGGCCTGATGCTCTCAATTTCGATAATGTTCAGAGGACATGAAGAAAGCGAGATTAAATCCAGGCGAATCAAATCGGTCTGGAAAAAGAAATTAGAAAATCTGAAAGCTGGCAAAATCCAGCACAAAAGCCTCGCTCCAAAGTGGATCACCATAGAAGATGGCACCCCAGTTATCAATGAAGAAGAAGCCAATATTGTCCGCCTGATATTTTCATTATGCATTGATCAAAATATGAGTTACGCCGGAATAATAAGATACCTGCGGGATGTTCATAAACCATCTGTAGAAGTCTGCGGGAAATACCTCTCACGATTATTTAAAGAACCCAGGGTGCTTGGTTACTATATTCCGAAAATCAGGGAGAATCCGGATAATGATCGTATAAAGGCATACCCGGCAATCATCAGTGAAAAAACCTTTTATGAAGCACAGGCAAAAATAAACAGTAGAAGAAATTTGCTCTCTGGTAAGCCCTCCAGTAAACAAGTCAACCTGTTCAGGGGATTACTCAGGTGTGGCGAGTGCGGTGGTCCTTACATTATGAGCCGATCAGGTACAAAGACCGTTTACCGGTGCAAGGAGAAATACCAGTCCAAGAACGGCTGTCAGCAAAGGAGTGTCCTGGCTCCAAAGTTCAGGGACATATTGATGCACATGGTCTCCGTTATAGACAGTAGCGATATGCTTGAGGCCAAAGCCAGCAAACAGAAAATCCAGCTGGCCAAGCAGGTAGAGATCAAAAATGCAGAACTCCAGGACAAAAAAAGCAGGATAACCAATCTGGCAGAGCTACTGGAGACAGGCTCAAAGATTGCACTGAGTAGAATTACTGCGCTGGAGCAGGAGGTAGAAACTATTGAAACGATCATTGACCAACTAACAGCACAAATAGAAGATCTGTCATCCTCACTACTCAGTAAAAGCATGACAACTGTCAACTATTTCCACCAAAAGTTTGCTACTGACAGCCTCTCCGATGAAGACTACTTTCCTTTTAATGAGGCGCTGTCCACTATCATAAAAGAGATAGAAGTATTTAAACTCTCAGAAGACAAGCAGATCATACAGGTCAAAATCCATCTTAAGACAGAAACCGATATTTCTGCGGTCGTTTATAAAAAATATAAGGCTGAAATATTCAGAAATAATGTATTTGCCAGCCGAGTAACAGCAACCGAGTAATTACTTACCGGGTTGCTTTTTCACTCCAACAAACTCGGTAATCAACTTATTCAAGGCAACACCTTCATCTATATTTTGCTTTTCTACCGCTTTAAGAAACTCATCAAGCAATGATCTTTTGATTTTGAAAGCGTAAATTATTTTACCTTCCTGAATGCACTGC
Source organism: Endozoicomonas sp. (assembly GCA_024509075.1). Taxonomy (GTDB): domain Bacteria; phylum Pseudomonadota; class Gammaproteobacteria; order Pseudomonadales; family Endozoicomonadaceae; genus Endozoicomonas. The sequence goes on along the minus strand of JAKROC010000016.1, from coordinate 25,471 downwards.
TCCAGAATATCCATAAATCCTCCCTGATTGCCTGACCATTTTATCCAATCCTGCTTACTGCCCATGCGAATCAGACTTTAAATCCTCAATGATTTTACTGGCTATCCGTTCCACTCTCTTTCGATCAAAGTACGTCATTGGGCGTGTATAGTTTTTTCCCTGCTGCCATTCCAGTATCTGTTCATGGGCTTCAGCCATAACAGCCTTAAGAATTTTTTCGCAAAAAATCGGGCTGATAAATGGCAAGTCATCATTAAAGCTGATGCGAATGACTTCGGTTTTATCTTCCCCGGATTCCAGATCAATCCAGTTATCAGAGAAATCCGCTGTGCTTACCCTGCGAAGTGTATCAGTCATGATCAGTCTCCCTGGCCAAGAGCATTTTATCGGCAATGGTGTATGCAAAAGTGGCTGCTTGTTCTATGGAGGTACCACGGTTGCAGGAGAACTCTGCAACCAATGCAGCAATAGCAAACAGGTCACGCAACTGAATGGACTGGTTCTGCAGATTTTCCAACTGCTGCTCCAGCTCGTTAATGGTTTCGTTACAGGCTGCCTGGGCATAGCGGTCAAAGGGAGTCTCATCTTCCACCAGATAATGGTTGGTCTGTGGATAAAATTTTCCCTGTTGATAATCAGTTATACACAGGCCGCCGTCTGGACGAAGACCGACAAGATCAATCTGGTCTTCAGCGGGTGGTTGAGCTATTGGTTTAAACCGATAACGCTTAGTCACTTCCATTTTCATCGTCATGTCTTCCCTGTTTTAGGCCCCATAATTTGTGAAGCCTGGTATCCATTGGTTATTAACGATTTCTGAACCGTCCGATGACAGGATGCTCCTTGTAGCAGCGGGATATTTGTTTTGCTTCTTCCTCAACCAGAGCTGCGGCAGTCATAAAATCTTCAATGTGATATGACCTGACCGGGTATCGCTCACCCTCTGCGGATTGGGTGATGTAGTAGACAGGTGTCAGCTTGAAGTAGCGAACGGTCTTTTTGACAAAGGAGAAACTGTAGGGGATAAACTCCTGCAATACAGAGGCGCAGGCATAGCCTTCTGGCGGTTCGGTCAGGTGAATGCGGTTGGTTGGGTCTTCCAGCTGGTACTCAATATTTTCAATTCTTTTTTCCGCTGTGAATAATCGTTCAGCATCATCCGGCGGAGTATTGACCGGTTTGGCCTTTCCTGACTCCAGGTCATCCCAGCGTTTGACCAGTGCCGCACAGAGTTTTGAATTGACGGAGGCCATAACCGTTATACTGTCCAGCCGATCAAGCATGAGTTGTTTAATTGTGGTAACCCGGCCATTTTCCTGCGGCTTTTTCAATTCCACAATCTGTGGAGTTGAAATTGCCCCTTCCTCAACCAGCCTCTCGACAGTGCGTTTGACACTATCGGATCGTTTCTGTGCAACCTCGGCAATCTCTATATGAGACATTTTGAGCTCACTGCTTTCGCCAAACTCAACATTATTTGCCTGCTTTTTGGTAATTAGAATGATCTGATTCATAGTGCTAACCCTGTTTATTGTTAGTATTGCTGGATGGTTCCATCGAACTGCTTTTTTAGCCCTGTCAGCTTTTCATCTGTCAGCAGACTCTTGTCTTCTACTGCCTGGATTTCATTGGATGAGAACTGCCCTTTGTCAGTACCCGTCATAAACTCCTCACCCGTAGTTTTCAGGCGATACCGTATCCAGAACTCACCACTATCAATAGGTTCAGCAAACTGCTCTAACAGGTAAGGGTTATAGAGGTGAAGCTCACAACCTGTTTTCTGAACAGGCTCCGGAATTTCCATATCGTGCCGGGAGCAGTGCCATTCGCCACTATCTATTGGTGTACTGTGCAGACAGGTACGGCAATTAACAGCAGGAGCTTCTTGCCCGTGACAGATTGAGTGATGGTCACAGAATTTACAGAGATACCAGCTGGGGTCATCGCTGATTTTATTCAGCGGCCGGTCGCTGGCGATGATGCAGTCAGCACGCTCAACAGTGGCTTTACCTATAGCAGGATCAAGCCGAATACGCTCACCATAAAGCTCATCTGTATTTTTGTTTACTGCTATATAGAAGGCTCTGGTCAGCTGAGGGTTAGCCAGATACATATATACCTGCATCTGTATAAAGTGTTCCGGCTTGGCTACTTCTACTCCTTTTTTGACCAGGTTATTGAAGGACTTCTCATTGTGGGTTTTCATCTCAATCAAGTGCCAGGTCTTGGGTGCTTCAATAAAGCCCTGCCCCACACCATCAAATGAACCACCAAAATGCCCGTTGCAGGCAGAGACCCTGAACTGCTCTCCTGTCGCAGGGTCAGTTTCAAATATCTTGATGCCGACATTACGCAGGTCAGTCACAAACCGTTCTTCTGCCAAATGACCTGTCTGGAACAATCTCAATAACTGTCCGGGATGCTTAACATCTGTACACCAGCGAAAGGTATACCACAGCGCCCGATCACAAGGGCGGCCAATAAGAGAGCCGCCAAGGTGTGCACGAAAACCATCGCCCTGGTGGGCTTCATAATGTTTGACGATGGCTTTGATTGTCGTCTGTTCTGACTCTGGAATTTCCATTTCCGCATTCCCCTTTTATTGCCTGTTTAATCTTCTGGCAAGGCGTTGAGCTTTCCGTTTTGCCTTGCGTTTGGCTCGATTGGGTCTTTTTTTGGTATAGAAGGCCCGACTTCGGCGGGCATCCGCTTGCAATAGGTACATAGGAGGTTTCTCAGAATAAGGGAGGGGCAGTGCCCCTCGGTTAGCGTCGACCCCAGGGCGGTGTCGTTTGCTGGGTTGCCGGATGAGGTGGTTGTTCCTGCGGTAACTGCTCCTGAAGTGCAGGCTGATTCAATGCGGGAGCCTGGTAACCGGTCTGTTGAACGGCGACCCACTTTTTCACTTCATTCTTGGGGCCAAAGCCCGGATCGTTTTTCAACACAATGGTGATTCGGATCACCTGCTGTAACAGCTGCTCAGTGTCGTTAATCCTGGGTTGGCCAATGGCATGGGCAATACGGCTGATCTCTTTTCTGCCAATCTCCTCAGCTTTCGGGCTGCTGTTGACAATATTATGCTGAGACCAAAGCTTGCGACCTTCAAACTGCCCTTCCATCACCGTGTAGGTGAGCTTCACCATCTGGCCACCGGATTTAGTGTTGTCCAGTGAGGCCTCGGTGATCATGGTCAGGTATTCACCGGGAGGCAGTGGCTCAAACTCATCGGTTGGATCGTACTCATCTGCATTAAAGCCTAACTGTGCCATGTTGATCTCCTTATCTATTGGCTTGAGTTATTGGTCAGTGCGTCACTAAATGCCTGCCAGTCCAGCGGAAGTTCTGAAGGCAGTCCATAGCGATTCTTGGCGATAAAGCCGGGTTTGGCTTCGGTATAGAGGTAGCGCTGGCCGGTGCTGATACCTCGGGTTTTGGTTTTATTGAATCCGGCTTCTTCTTTTTCAATGACGGTTTTGTAGTCCGCAAACAGAATGCAATCCACCGACTCCTGCACCAGTTCAGAAGCGCGTTTGTGCAGCTTGATCTGATACCGGTCATAACTGTCGGTGGTAGGGCTTTCAAAGCGTTTGATTTCGGAATGGGCAATCAGAATAAAGGCCATGCCTTTTTCATTGCGCAGGGCATCCAATCCATCCAGCAGTTGTCGCCAGAGATTCAGTGCTTCCAGAAAGCCTCGCCCGTAACCAAAGCCTTCAATGGCCTGGTACCTTTCGCCCTTTGAGCCAACATAGGTATCGCACAGATGCTGCCAGATCATGGGTTCCAGATGATCAAGACTGTCGATGACCAGCGTTTGATAGTTGTGCTCTGACGTATAGAGAACGGTGATGGCATCCAGAACATCCTGAAAGGTCTGCATCATGGGGAAGGCATCCACTTCCAGTTTGCCTAGGCCATCTTCAGTACAGATAAAGATAGGATTGGGTGCGCCAGCTGCCAGAGTGGTTTTGCCAAGACCCGGACCACCATGCACCACAATGCGCGGGGCTTTGATACCGGTAGAACGGCTGATGGATTCCAATGAAATAGCCATTACTGAACCTCCAGACGTTCAAACTTAACGCTGACTTTCTTCGGTTTGGTGGTAATGGCCTGGGCAACCAGCTGGTAGTGTGCAGGGTTGAGTTGTTGCAGGCTTTTCAGTTGGCGGGTATCTACTTCCAGCTTGCTCCGGATGACCAGCTTGGCTATATCAGCAGGTAGCTTTTGTCGAATACTTGCCCATTTTTCAGCATCAACCACCCGGCTGAATCCGGCGACAGTGGTGATTTTGTAGTAATCACCTTTTACCGAAAAGCTACCTTCATCTTTAGTACCGACCAGATCACACAGCTTCTGCTCAATAGCCATGCGTTGCTCTCTGGCTTGGTTTTCTTCCTGTTTTGCCAGTTCAAGTTCGTGAGCAAGTTGGTCCAGCTGGTGTAGAGAGGGTGGTGAGGTAGTGGACTGCTTTTCTTCCATATCATTGCTTCCTTTGCATTGTTGGCTTTCTTCAGGCCGAATGAACCCGGCAGGCTTAAGTTGCCTGTTTTTCAAGTTAATGGTGAGTTCGTCGTCTGTTGAATCGATGGCGTACATCCATTCAGCCATCTGCTATAAAATATGTTCCCTAACCGGCATACATGTCAAGACCAAAAAGATACATAAATTAAAATTAATAGAAAAAGGAAATAATATCAGCGATTTGTGGAAGGTATTTTTTGGTACAAAACCCCCTCTTGAGTAAGAGGGGGACTGAAAGATTAAGTAGAGAAATGTATCAGCTGAGTTTTGTATTGATGCTGACGACGACACCGCAGATGTGACCGTCTTTCGGGAATGGCATGGTCGTGTACTGCGGGTTCAGGGGCTTGAGGAACAGTTGACCGCTATCACGAACCAATTGCTTCAAGGTGACATCATCAGTTCCTGGCAAGCGAACCACCACGTACTGTCCGGGCTGCGCCTCAAGAGCAGGGTCAATCACCACTCGACTACCCGGAAGAAAGCTCATTTGGCCAGGATAGGGGCTGACCATTGAATCACCCTGAACAATCAGGGCATAAGCACCGTTGCTGATTCTGCCGTGATAGGCGGTGTATTCGGTGGTGTCATCCACCGGTGCATAAAGGCCACCACTGTCGCTAAAGTCACCCGCCTGCACCCAGGAAATGACCGGGATACTTCGGGTACCTTCAATATCGTAGCCAGAAACCAACAGGTTGCCATCGGTTTTCAGTTGCCGTGAATCATGGGCGGTGTCGTGGTAGATATCCAGCCAGCCGTGCGGCTTGTTGAAAGCATGCTCGATCTCCCGGGCGATTTTAGAGCCAATGCTCCGGGTTGGATTCTTGCCCATAAACCGGCTGACCTGAGTCGGTGGTCGCCCAATGACCTCAGCAAAGCTCGACAGTGTTTTATTCTTCTCCGCCAGCAACCGGGCGTTGTGACGTCTTATTTCATGTATGTCCATAACTGTATTAAACCGCAGGCCGCCAAAAAGATACACAGCCAAAATAATACAATATCGCTTGTCATAAAAGTAGCTTGGTGGTACATATTGAGGTCACTGGCTATCTGAATCGCAGGAGGCGACCCATGAAACGACGATAATCCAGTATCCCGCCGTAACCATTTTCCACTTTTTAAAATAATTATCCCGTTAATGGGCAGAGGCGCTTTTGTCTCTGAAAAATGTGCATCGTCACAAGGAAAAACAATATGGATGTGACTCTTCCCAATACCACCACTGAAGCCTGGAAACTCAACGAGGCTGGTCTTTCCATTGTCCCGCTCGGTTCTCCATTTGAAGAACCACCCGCCTGGTTTATTGATGGCCGCTGCTCAGGTGATGTAGAGAAAGCAAAAAATGAATGGCCGAAAGCGCCACGGTTTCGCTGGAAGCAGTATCAGGATGAAGCTCCGGATGACAGTTCAATCGAGAATTGGACAAATCTTTATCCACATACCAATTGGGCCATCATCACTGGATATGGTGTGGTGGTCGTTGATGCAGACAGCGCAGAGGCAGTGCAGTTTATTGAAGAAGGCACCATTACCCGCACACCATTAAGAGCCACGACCAGTAAGGGCAAGCACTACTACTTTCAGGTCAATCCAGACTACCCCGTTCACAACTCTGTGAGAAAGAACAAGATCGACCTGCGGGGCATCGGTGGTTATGTCGTGGCGCCCGGCAGTACCCATGCAGACGGTACGTTCTATCAATGGGAAACCGATGGCTATATGGATATCAGTGACCTTCACGATCTGCCCATGCTGACACCGGATGATATAGCCAGGATCAATGGCTTCAATGGTCAGGCAACTGAGGACAAGCCTGCTGGTGATTTGGGATTCTCAACTGGTCAATACCCACTGCCACACGACGGAAGTAATTTAGCAGAAGGTCAAGGCCGGAATAATGCCGCAGCAAGTATGGCTGGCCAACTGCTCCGTCAGAATACTTCTCTCAGAGAAGTAAAAGCGATTCTGGATCAGTGGAACCAGTCCAATACGCCGCCACTGTCCGATTCAGAATTGAATACCACCATTGCCAGCATCTCCAAGACGCATACAAACAATAACCCGGGTTCGCCTCTTTTGATTGAGTCATTATCGGCTCCCAAACAACAGTTTGCTTTCAGTCATGTTAAGGAGCTGGTTAAAGGCGTGAAGCCGATCAACTGGCTTATTAAGGGTTTTCTGGAAATGGACAGTCTGTCGTTAATGTTTGGTGAGCCTGCCTGCGGTAAATCCTTTTCTGCTATTGACCTGGCCTGCTGCGTGGCCACCGGAAAAGAGTGGCATGGCAAACCGGTCAAACGGCAAGGGCCGGTTTTCTACATTGCAGGTGAAGGCTTCAATGGTCTCTCCCGTCGTTTAATGGCCTGGCAGGTCGCCCACGGTTATAACCTGCGTAACGCACCGATATATATCAGCCAGTGCTCCGCAGCATTGACCGATCTTGGCAATGCCCGACTGGTAAGCAACAGCATTGCAGAGATTGTGGAAGAAACGGGTGGTGTTATCCCGTCAATGATTGTCATTGATACCCTGGCCAGGAACTTCGGACCTGCAGATGAGAATGCTACCAAGGAAATGAACACCTTCATTAACCACATCGACCAGCTGCTCCGTTCCAAATATGAGTGCTGTGTGCTGATCGTCCACCATACCGGCGTTGGTTCAAAGGATCGTGCCCGTGGTAACAGTGCGCTCAAGGGAGCGCTGGATGCTGAGTATGCGGTGGTGAAGTCAGACGACACCATCAAGATTACTGCAAAGAAAATGAAGGACGCTGACGAGCCAGAGCCGCTGGACTTCCTGTTTCAACCTGTGCGGCTCCCGTTTATGGACGACGATGGTGAGCCTCAATATAGCTGTGTTCTACAGCACCTTGATCCCGATGCAGCGGCAAATATCGAAAGTGTTAAGCAGCTCGGCACAGCCCAGAAGCAGGTTATTGAAGTTTTGAGGTCACTTATCAATGAGGCGAGAGCAACACTTGAGCGCCAGGGCAATGACCCCGAGCTTGCATTAATTGAAGCAAGAGGCCTGAGAGCAGTTTGCGTCAAGGAGAAGGAAATTGTTGGGCAGAATAATTGGAGCAGGACCTTCAGCGCCCTCATAGAAAAGGGCTTTATTGTGCAGGATGGTGTCCACGTTAGGTTGGGCAATAACGCTTAATTTTTTTGATTCTGAGGGAATGATTTGTGAGTAAATTTATTGTCAGAGAGTGGTCGTTTTTTGAGCAGGAAATAACCCGAAAATCGGGCGAGTATTTTTGCTTAACAATTCTCTCTCTTTTTTCCTCACTCATTCTCCCTAATCCCTTGATGTTATTGAGTATTCAGGGCTTGTGAGCTTGTACCTTTTCTCGTCCTCACTCACTCTCCCACCCTTAAGGGGGAGAGGGATGAGAGACTTTAGAGGAAAGCTGGGAAATTCAAGGTGAGAAAAAGAAAAGGCTAAGAGAAAAATCAGGGAAGATAAATATGAAAATAATTATAGGAATAGATCCGGGACTGACGGGAGGTATAGCGGTTCTGGAGAGCGAGAGTAAGGAATTAATAAAACTGGAAGATATGCCTACTTCTCCGGAAGGAAGCAAACGGAAGGTGAATGGTTTTGGTCTGATGAAAATATTTGGAGGCTATAACCGGCATCAGGTGGAGATGGTCTATCTGGAAAAGGTGGGAGCTAGACCCGGACAGGGAGTCGTCTCCATGTTTAATTTCGGGCGTTCATACGGTGCAGTGGAAGCGGCAGTCAGCTTAATGGGCTTTCCGCTGACGTATGTTACTCCCCAACGCTGGAAACGCTCAGCCGGACTGGTAGGTACTCACAAGGACGCCTCCAGGGGGAAAGTGTTAGACCTCTATCCAGAGGCTGACGTTCATCGGAAAAAAGACAATGGTCGTGCTGATGCGGTGCTCATTGCCAGATATGGAGAATCGGTATGAAATTCTACTCAGCACGACAGGCTATTCATGATGCCTATGCTATTCACCTGACCAGTAAGGGTTTTGAAGTAAATTTAGTGGCTGCGACAAGAAAGCCAGACTTCTCTGATGGCCTGACAAGCATCCATCGCTGCAAGGAAGCAACGAGAGCGCAGAAGCTGGCAGAGTTCAGTCCGGTTGGGTTCTATGCTGAAGACCGGTCACACAAGCAGAACAATGATAGCCGTATCTGTGATGCGGTAGAGGCAGGGGTGGTCATTGCTGCCGTTGAAAGCCTGGAGGAACCTTTTCAGTCATGGGCTAAATGGGCGTATGGGCCAAGGACTGAGCATTTACTGCCAGAACAGGGGCGGTTCTTTCAATGGCTGGAGCAGGATGTTTCAGCAAAACTGGCCAGCAGTGAGCGGGACTATCGGGAAACCACCAGACAACGTATTAAGGATGTGGTGGCCTATACCGTGCTGGATTACCGAAGTTATGTGACCACTGGCCGGCATATTTATCCATCCAGTCTGATTATCAAGAAGTGCCGGATTCAACGGCAGAACTGGAAACGGGACTTTCAGCAGTGGCATGAATCTTATTGGGCAGTCTGTGACGAGTTCCTAGACCGCAAATCCCTCGGCACTATAGCGAAATCTCTATTAAACCAGACTGCCAAAGTACCCTAGATAGAGAAGGTTTTTCGAAAACCTTCGAGAAAATCCATGGAAGCGGCCTGAACGCTTCTTAAGTCTTCCCTGAACTCAGACTTGTTATATTGTTGAGAGGTTATTGGTAAATGCCATTTGCTTAAGAAAGGCCGTATGGTTTCTTCCAGATATGGCTCGACTGCTTTCCGGTAACTGGCACATGAAGCTTTGTGTATTTCTATGATTTTTCTATGAGTACCAAATAATGAGTAAACGCTACTTAACGCTGTATTATCGCATCCATGACTATCGTCTATAGGTCTACTCGCAACTCTACTTGCAACTTCAGAGTCAAAGACAAAGGCTGCATCGACATCATTACTACTCATCAATGCTTTTTCCTTATTTGAGAATTTATTATCAAAGTAACTGATCAAAAGTGCTATTTTGTCGGGGCGCTGATGTGTTTCCAGTCTGTCTAATTCATTTCTACCAATGTACTTTTCTAGAGATGCAGCACCAATGCCACTTTTAATGGTATCTAAATAACACAATGTTAAAAAACCCACTTCATCTATATCTTTCTCTTTTCTCAGTTTCTCTCTAAGACTGTTGCAAAGCTCTACGACCTGAGGACTACCCTTCTTTTTACGCATTTTGTAAATACCAAAATAAAAGCAAGAGCAAGAATATTAGACCAAGAACGACTATAAAAAAAATCCATTAAATTGATAAAAAATCCGGGAAAAGCTCAGTTGAACATACGCCATTAATTTTTATACTGAAATTGCTTAATAAACATCACAGAGGTGATTTCGATGACAAAGAAAAAGATTGACCCAAAAGATAATCATGCCAACCAACTTAACCAGAACAAAGGTTCTGATGGCGTCAACCAGCAGAATGCCAAAGTTCACGGGAACAGGGGCAAACAATTGAACCCTAACCAACAGAAGTGAGGAGTAATGACATGACTGTTGAAAGCACAGCAAGAGTAAGGCCCGTAGTTCCGAATCTTCCAAGCAAAAATCCTGGAAGGCCATCCGGAGGTGGTAGAGGCAATTATCCTAAGCGATAAAAACTGATAAGATAAGAAAGGGCAGATACACCACCCTTTCTTTTAATTTCCCAGCCATTCTAACAGAAGATCAATGTCCCAATCATGTATCTCTTCACCATCAATATAATTTGGTAACCCCGCACTCTTATTGTCTTTATGTCTCATCAAAAGAATACTTGCTTTACGACCATGTATCTTTTTAAAGGTTTCAATCTCCCACCCTACCCAGCCACTACTATGAGTGTCTTTACCTATAATAACTAGCAATTTTGGTGAATCTTGCAGTAAAGGATATATTTCATCTTTGACTGGTTGTGCCCCTTCATCATCTGGGTGCCTTCTTATTACATCACCATAGTCATTTGTCACAGGCTCAGGAAGAGAGCTATCTGTGAATTCAATTTTATTATTTGGATTTAATGACATTGATGTAACATCATTAACATACTGTTTATCTGTTGTTTTATAGCTAATGAAAACTTTGACAGCCATTTTCTTCTCCTGAACAAAAACTCAAATCATTCTAGTTGCTCTAAGTCAATCAACATGATTTTTTATAAAAGATTGAGTTCGATTACAGATATTGGTACGATTTCTCAAGATGTAGAACCTCACCCAGAAATGGCGTGGGGTTTTTTATTGCCTAAAATTTCCCCCTGTGCAGGACGCACTTATGACTGACCTCTCCGACCGTCTGGATCGCATTGATGTGAAGCTGGACAAACTGAGCGAGGCAGTATCACAACTCGCCAGAATTGAAGAACGGATTTCCCATCAGACTGAAAGCATGAGTCAGATTGATTCCCGGCTGAATGATATGGAAGCCCGGATCAGGACTCTGGAACTTCAAAGCAGTTCACGAGGTGTTCTGCTTGCAGGTGTTGAACGGTTCGGCTGGATTGTTATCTCTGCACTGATTGGTATTGCAGCCTATTTCTTCAGGAAATGAAGCGATGATTCCAAGGACGGAAACCAATTACATCGTTCTCCACTGCTCGGCTACCAGAGCGGATCAGGGAGTAACCACAGACGATATTCGGCGCTGGCATATGGAAGATAATGGCTGGGACGATATCGGCTATCACTGGGTTCTTGAGCGGGATGGCGCCATCAAGCATGGCAGGCATAGTCAGGCTCAGGGTGCCCATGTAAGAGGACATAACCATGAAAGCGTGGGTGTCTGCTTACTTGGCGGGATTAACGACAATGGTGAACCAGAAGATAACTTCACCTCTGAGCAATGGCTGATTCTTGAAATGCTGGTGGAATCCTTGCAGCTTCGCTACCCAGAAGCTCAGGTAGTCGGCCACTACTTTTTCACCCCTTACAAAACCTGCCCGAACTTTATTGTTGAGCATTGGTTGGAGTCAAACCAATGAGCTGGGTGGCGGCAATACCTCTACTTGGCAAAGTCATTGAGCGAATCATTCCTGATCCTGATAAAGCTGCCCAAGCTAAAAAACAGCTGGTGGATATGGCAGTCAAAGGTGAGTTGGATGAATTGGCTCAACGCGCCGGGGTGATCAAAGCAGAAGCTCAGGGTGACAGCTGGCTACAACGCTCATGGCGGCCGGTTGTGATGCTGGTTTTTACAGCCCTGATCGTTGCTCGTTGGTTGGGATGGTCAGCCCCGGATTTATCAGAAGCAGTGGAACTCAAACTCTTTTCAATCGTACAACTTGGTATCGGTGGCTACATAGCCAGCCGGGGCATTGAGAAAGTGGCAGATAAAATAAGGCGCTAAGGAATGGCAATCAAAGATCACAAGATAGTAAAACGCAAAGTCGGTGATTTAATACCCTATGTGAATAACTCCCGGGTTCATGATGAAGAACAGGTCATCCAGATCTGCTCATCCATCAAAGAGTTTGGCTTTACCAATCCGGTTCTGATTGACGATGACAATGGAATAATTGCTGGCCATGGCCGTTTGATGGCAGCGAAGAAACTGAACCTTAAAACAGTTCCTTGTATTGTCCTGGCCGGTTTGTCAGAAGCCCAGAAGAAAGCTTATGTCATAGCGGATAACTCCATTGCCCTGAATAGCTCATGGGATATGGAAAAACTCGCACTGGAAGTCGAAGCCCTTCAGACAGACGACTTTGACCTGAACATGCTCGGTTTTAACGATGATTTTGTGGTCACCCTGCTTGAATTTAATGACCAGACTGAACCTGCCCATGATGCTCCTGCCGAGTTCAAAGAAGTCGGTGAAAAGGAGCTGGCCCATACCTGTCCAAAGTGCGGCTATGAGTTTGATTAACTATCAGGTTCCAACCGTCGCTGAGATTAAGCGACAGGCCAAAAAGTCGCTGCCAGCGTTTGAAGTGGTCAGCCTGTTTGCTGGTGGCGGTGGTAGCTCAACCGGCTATCGTATGGCCGGTGGAAAGGTGCTGGCCATCAATGAGTTTGTAGAAGAAGCCAGAAAGACCTACAAGGCTAACTGGCCAGACACTCATATCTTTCCTGATGATGTACGTCAGCTAACCGGCGAGGCCATTCTGAAGCAGCTCGTTTTAAAGCCCGGTGAGCTGGATATTCTTGATGGTTCCCCTCCCTGTTCTGCTTTTTCAACGGCAGGAAAGCGAGACAAAAACTGGGGTAAGGCGAAGAAATACAGTGACACCAGCCAAGAGAATGTTGAGGATCTGTTCTTTGAGTACATACGCATTCTTCAGGAGATTAAGCCCAAGGTCTTTGTCGCTGAAAACGTGGCCGGATTAAGCATTGGTACTGCCAAGGGATACCTGAACCAGATTCTCTCGAAACTGAAAAAATCCGGTTACCATGTGGAGTGCCGACAACTGGATGCCCGGTTCCTGGGAGTGCCGCAAACTCGTAACCGGCTCATCTTTGTCGGTGTTCGTAATGATCTGTTTCTGCCTTCTATGGCTGGCAAGCTTCATCCCAAGCCTTTCGATTATGTGGTTCCATTGAAAGCCGCTATTGGTGACCTAAAACTGTCCGACAGTGATAGAGCCTTTACCGATATCAGTAAGCTGGCTACCTACAAATTGCTCAAAACCCTCAAGCTGGGAGAGCAGCACCATAAACGATTCAATCTTATTAAGGCGCATCCCAATAAACCTTCTGGCTGTGTAACCGCTTCTTCCGGAGCCAGAGGTACCGCAGCCGTTCACCATTGGGATAACCGCATGTTCAGCGTGGCAGAAGTCAAACGCATTATGTCCATTCCTGATGACTACATTCTGACCGGAAACGACACCAAGAAGATTGAGCGCCTTGGCAGAATGGTCCCTCCCCTGATGATGAAAGCAGTCGCTGAGAATATCCATAAGGTGGTTCTGAATGCACATTCCAACCAACTGGACCTTTAAAAATCTGGATATCGCAGAGAACTTCGATGCTCATGTTATTGAGCAACTGCCCTGGGATCCCATGGCAACCGATCTGATCTGCCATCTGGCTCGCTGCTTTCTTCAGGATAATGCAGTGCTGGTGGATCTTGGCTGCTCTACCGGGACGATCACCAGGAAGCTGGCTGACGTTATTGAAGATCGGAATATCAAAGCAGTATCCGTGGATAACTCCAGGGAGATGATTGAAAACTTTCAGGGCGTCGGTGAGGCGTTCTATGGCGATATGATGAGCCTGGATCTTTATCCTGAGTTTGACGTTTGTATTCTCTGCCTTTCGCTGATGTTTACTGAAGTCTCAAAACGGAAACAGTTTATTAGAGGGTTGGCAGCTAAAACGAAAGCCGGTGGAGTCATCATTATACTGGATAAGATAGAGCCACCAGCAGGCTATCTTGGTACTTGTATTAACCGGATGAGTATCAAGAACAAGTACGAAAGTGGCGTGGAAGCCAAGGCAATTATCGACAAAGAGTTATCGCTCTGCGGAGCACAGAGGCCTGCTACAGAAGGACTATTCGATCAGTTTGGTTTGCACTTTCAGCAGTTCTTTCGAGTTGGTGATTTTGTTGGCTATATCTGGGAGAACAGCGAGGGACCCTAGCGGTTTCTGTTTACTGCGGGGGCGAGGAGGCGCGGGGTTTCGTTAGCGGTAGACCTGAAAACGAGGTATACACTGGTATACAAATCGTGATTAACAGACTGATTTATCTGGTCATTTTAAGTGCGATGCCGATAGCAGAGTTTACTCAATACGAAACGGCATTTTATGAAAACTCTGCAAGAAGCTCAGACTGCATTGGTTCAGGCATGGCCAGCGATTCAAGATGAGTGTTTGGACGTTCTTGGGTCGGAACTTCATTATCAGGCTATGATCTACCACTGCCTCAGAAACCATGGCTCAGTTCCCAGGCAGCAGCTGGGCATGAATGTAAAAATGTGGATCAGGGGACCGGTTACTGATCTTTTCCAGGGATTGGCGATAAGCAAAACTACAGGCTATCAGGCAGGTTTTGAGCCGATTCCTGATGTAGTCATATTTGACGACGGTATTGGTAGCGACTGGAGAAGACGAAATAGGGAAAAAACGCTTTTGCATATGCTCATCGCCATAGAGGTTAAAGCCTCTGAGCGTAAAAATGGACGTTTGCGACCTAAAGAGATCATTACAGATGTTGAAAAGCTGGTGGCTCACCGATCTGAAGCAGAGCATAGAGGGGGGCAGATGTTACCAGTCATGCTGATTATTGATTCTGCCCCACTTGAGAATGAAAGAATGACAGCTGATGCACTGAAAACAGTTATACAAACAGCAGCGGATAATCATGTTGAGCTATTGTACTGTTCCCAGCATAGCAGCTACTCATCAATGGATTAGTTCAGTCGCTTATCCGAACCGTACTTAGCCACTGGGTGATGGTTCTTCCTCTGGGAATCCGCTCGTTGATCCAGTCATCAATAAGGTGTTCGACGAAGATGCGAAATTGCTTTTCATCGGGAGCATCCCAAGGCTCAAATTCTTGGTGTTGCTCACACAGCAGGACCCAGAGTTGAGCAGCCAGTGTTTCCGAAACCTCATAATCAAAAACACCGGGATAACCTTCATCTTCATTTTTGGATTGCTCAATATCGCTGATGATCTGGCTGTAGCGGCAAAGACTGTAGATCAACTCCAATTCACCATCACCAAATAATTCCGCAGGCGTACGCTGATGACCGCTTAACTGATCCAGCACACCGGCACAGAAATAGTAATGGGTGATTAGTGTTGCTTCATTAACTTGGTTATTCATGGTTATCAAACTCCTTTGTTAATAATCTCTGGCCAGCATAATGGTCAGTACCCGAACGGTTTTACTCAGATCAGCAGGATCTTCCGAGCCGTGCTCCAGATCAGGATCGAAGTAATCGAACTTGGCATTAATGGTGTGGTCTTCAAAGGTGAAATTAATGAAATCATGCTCACCGTATGGATCATTGTCTTCATTGAATTGATCGAAGGTAGCCACTTCTCGGAATAATCCGATTCTGTTTTCAATGGCATGGTGGACACTGGCAGTTACCATAACTTCATAGCGACAACCGGCATTTTTAAGTTGTTGCTCAATCGTCGTATTTAATAGTGACTGCCTGACCAGATCGTTATATTTCGCTATCTCGCTCATATAGTACGTCCTTACTCATTGCTTCATGTTATTAACGAGCTATCTATATAGGGTGATCGTTCTGAATTTGCGAAATCGGTCAGAATTTAGGCAGTTCAATTATGGCTGTCGGGTGAATCAATATGGCTTTAGTTTCTCAAGCGGAATTCGCCAGACAGCAGGGTTTTACACGAGGATACGTCACTAAATTAATTAAGAAGGGCGTCATTCAATTAAAAAAGGGCAAGGTCGATTCGGCACAAGCAGAAAGAGCTATGAAGGCCAATGCTGATCCAGTGACGTTAATACGATCTGAAGAAAACACGGATCTTATTAGCCCTCAAGGTCAGCCAGGCGCTGTTGATTTTGTCACTGCCCGAACCATGCGGGAAGCCTTCAAGGCAAAGCTGGCCAAGCTTGAGTATGAGGAAAAGAGCGGAACATTAACCGACGCCGCCAAGGTCAGGCAGGATGCTTTCAAAACAGGTCGGATTATTCGGGATGAACTGCTGGCCATTCCCGATCGGATGGCGGACGTTCTGGCAGCAGAGGAAGATCCTGCCACTGTAAGGCAGATTATTGTCGATGAGTTGGAACTGGTGCTGAACAGAATCAGCAAGCAATAAGGCCTTTCTGGATCACGGATGATTCAAACTCCCAATACCAACAGCCCTTACCTTGAAGGTTTCTTTCAGGGGCTCAGACCGGATACTCGTTTAACCGTTTCCGAATGGGCAGACCAGAAAAGGATTCTACCAGCCAAGGCCACCAAAGAAGCTGGCAGATGGCGAACTGCCAGAACCCCTTATCTGAAAGAGATAATGGATTGCCTTTCGCCATCGTCGCCTGTTGAGCAGGTGGTATTTATGAAAGGTGCTCAGGTTGGCGGCACCGAATGCGGTAATAATTGGCTTGGATACGTCATTGACCATGTACCGGGACCGATGATGTACGTCCTGCCCACACTGGATATGGCAAAGCGAACATCAAAGCAGCGTATAGCTCCCATGATCGATGAAATGCCTGATCTGCGGGAGAAGGTAAAAAATCCACGGAGCCGGGATAGTGGCAATACTCTACTGACTAAAGAGTTTCCCAACGGTGTGCTGATTTTTACTGGAGCCAACTCCGCAGCGGGTCTGCGCTCAATGCCTGCCCGTTTCCTCTTTATGGATGAGGTCGACGCATACGACGATGATGTGGATGGTGAAGGCAGTCCCATCAATCTGGCCATAAAGCGAACCGCCACCTTCAGTCGTAACCGCAAGTTATTGATGGTCAGTACTCCCAACATTGCTGAAACCAGCAAGATTGAAGCCGCCTATGAAGGCAGTGATAAACGACGCTACCACGTTCCTTGCAATGGCTGCGGTCATCTTCAGCCAATAGTTTGGGCGCAGATTATCTTTGATAACCATGACCCGGCAACCACCCGATTTGAGTGTGTTCAATGCAACCATAAGCACTATGAAAAGGACAAACCTAAATTACTGAGTAATGGCCAGTGGCAAGCAGAGGAAGGAAAGAGCAATAAGGTAGCCGGATTTCATCTGAGTTCACTTTACAGCCCCAATGGCTGGTATAGCTGGCAAAATGCTGTGGAAGATTTTCTAGCGGCCAAGAGCAACCCTATTCAGTTTAAAGACTGGACCAATACCGTCCTCGGTGAAACGTGGACAGAAAGGGGGGAAACAGTTGAACACGCTTTGCTCTACCAACGCAGAGAGCATTACCCGGCAGAGGTGCCCTGGTGGGTAGAAATCATAACGGTTGGTTGTGACGTTCAGGATGACCGTATTGAATTTGAAGTGACCGGTTGGGGCGCAGGAGAGGAAAGCTGGTCAATCGACTATGTACGTTTATACGGTGATCTTTCCCGTCAGGGGATATGGGATGCTCTGGCCGATATGCTCCGCAAAACCTTAACCCGGCAGGATGGTGTGAGAATGAATGTGGCGCAGGTCTGTATTGACTCTGGTGGCCACTACACCGATGAAGTCTATGCCTTCTGTCGTAAACAGGGAGCTGATTGGGCTATTCCAATTAAGGGTTCCTCCCAGGCTGGCAAGCCAATCGCCACTTTCCCCAAGACCAAAAACAAGAAAGGGGTTTATCTCACGCTGGTTGGAACAGATACCGCCAAAGAATTGGTCTACCAGCGTTATCGTATATTGGAGCCGGGTCGTGGTTACTGCCATTGGCCCATCAAGGACTGTTTTGATGAGGATTATTTCAAGCAGGCCACCGCTGAAGAAAAGATCAAAAAATATAAGCTTGGCGTTCCCTACTTTACATGGGATGCCAAAAACCGCAGAAACGAAGCGCTGGATTGCAGGGTTTACTCACTCGCTGCCATTCGTATCCTTCAACAGCACCGGGGCATTAATTTAGAGCTACTGGCTAATGCCAGGCCTGCTCCTGATGACCGTCCCGATCCTGAAGCGGAAGAAGATAAAAACAACAACCGCAGACAAGTTCGACGTTCATCAAAAAGCACCTACCTACAGAGATAAAACCCATGATCACGGATGAAGAATATCAAGCTCTGAAACGGGCGGTGCTCCTGCGTGAGACTCGTACCGTGGAATTTGAAGGCAGGAAGGTGGAGTACAGCAGCTTTGCTGAAATGGAAAGGCGACTGCAGGCCATTGAGCGTGAACTGGTTAAGCAGCAAAAGCGCCCCAAACAGTACGGCATCTATTCATCGAAGGGAATTTGAGAATGGGGTTTCTTGCCAGCGCTTTTCACAAGATGGCCACGCGGTTCAGGAATTCAGCATATACGGCAGCAGGAGTCGGGCGCCGAACCAAGAGTTGGTATGCACCGGCTTTATCACCCAATACCGCACTGACTGCTGATCTGAGCAAACTGATTAACCGCTCCCGGGCAGCGATCCGTAATGATCCATGGGCAAGCAGTGGGCTGGAAAAATTAGTCAGCAATGTAATTGGTCGTGGTATTACGCCTAAATCACTGGTGGATGATGATGCTCTACGGGAGCAACTACAGTCTCTATTTCTGGAATGGTCAGATGAATCTGATGCGGATGGATTACTTAGTTTTACCGGTCAGCAATCCCTGATCACCCGATCCATGTTTGAAGGTGGCGAGTGTTTTGTAAGGCTCCGTCCACGAAGGCCAGAAGATGGTCTTTCAGTTCCCTTGCAGCTTCAGGTGGTTGAGTCAGAGTTCGTGCCTATCAGCTACAACCAGACGTTAGACAATGGTCATGTAATAAAAGCCGGTATTGAGTTTAACAAGCTGGGAAAGCGGGTTGCTTATTATATGCACCGTGAGCACCCGGCAGAGTTTGCTTTTGATAGCACCAAACTCATCAGGGTGAAAGCTGAAAATGTCCTGCATGTTTTTGAAGCTCTGCGTCCGGGGCAACTCCGTGGCCAGCCATTACTGACACAGGTATTAGTCAGGCTCTACCACCTGGACAAGTTTGATGATGCAACCTTGCTCCGGCAGGAAATAGCCAACCTGTTCACTGGCTTTATCAAAAAGCCATCACCAGAACAGGAACCCATTGACCCATTAACCGGCAAGCCGTTTGAGTATGGCGACACTGGTATCCCAATGGTGGCCATGGAACCCGGCACCATGCAGGAATTAGCACCAGGCGAGGAAGTGGAATTTAACAATCCTCCTGGCACTGCAGCCGATTATCCAAACTTTATGCGACAGCAGTTGATGGCCATTGCCGCCGGTATAGGCCTCCCGTTTGAATTGCTTTCTGGCGATATGGCAGGCGTCAGCGACAGAGCCTTGCGATTAATTCTGAATGAGTTCCGCCGGCGTATTCAGCAGATACAGCATAACCAGATCATCTTCCAATTCTGTCGCCCTGTCTGGAACCGTTGGTTGGATATGGCGGTGCTCAATGGCTCTATCAACATTCCAGACTATGCCACAAGGCAGCGTGCTTATCGTCGGGTGAAATGGATCGCTCACGGCTGGCCTTATATGCACCCAGTACAGGATATGCAGGCACAGAAGATGGCAGTTCGCTCTGGCTTCAAGTCCCGCTCCGAGGTAGTCAGCGAGCAGGGCTATGACAGTGAGCAGATTGATGCAGAAATTGCCGCTGATAACCGCCGTTCCGATGAGCTTGAACTGAAATACGACAGCGATGCCAGGGATCTGGAAACGGAGCCAACCCTTAATCTCAAAGAAAAGGACGACAATGATGAGTCATAACCGCCAGTGGTTTACCTTCAAAAACGAAGCGGGGCAAACACCCGAGCTGTTCATTTATGACGATATAGATGACTGGTTTGGAGTATCAGCGCAGGGCGTGGTGGATCAGATCAGGAATATGGACGCTACCGATATTAATGTCCGGATCAATTGCCGGGGCGGAATGGTGTTTGAAGGCATTGCTATTTATAACGCTCTGCGACTTCATAAGGCCAATGTTCATATCAGTATTGAAGGACTCGCTGCCAGTATCGCCAGCGTTATTGCCATGGCTGGTGATACGGTCACCATCGCTGAAAATGCCATGATGATGATTCATAACCCTTATGGTTGGGCGCAGGGCGATGCTGATGCGATGCGTAAGACAGCCGATGTTATGGATAAGATAGCCGACAGTATCGCGGTCTCTTACACCGCCCGTACCGGGAAAACCATCGAGGAAATGAAAGCCCTGATGGATACCGAGACCTGGTACACGGCTACCGAAGCACTGGCCGCTGGTCTGGTTGATCAGGTGGATACCCCCATCAAGGCCGCTGCCCATTTTGATGTATCCATGTTCAATAACGTGCCGGATAATTATGGACGTTTCGAGCAAGCCAAAGATCAGGCGAAGGCACAAATTCAGACGGTGGAGCCGCAACCTGAAGCTGGTGCTCTGGTTATTGCTGATCTTTGTTGTCAGGCTGGTTATCCAGAAAAAACCGCTGCATTTCTTAAAGCGTCACTATCGGAAACTGAGGTCAAGACCCGGCTGGCCAACTATGACCAGATTAAAAACCTCTGCCAGACAGCTCACCAACCGGATAAAGCAGCGGATTTCATAAAAGACGACTGTTCAGTATCCGACGTTCAAAATACTCTGTTTGAACTGCTGACCGCTGAAGATGAACCCATCAATACAGCTCTTAGCCCACAACAGCAGGGCTTAAAGCAGACCGCTGTCGCTATCGACACACAGGCTATTTATAGCCGACGCAATCGAGCATAACCCCTCCCCATAAATCCTCAAAAAAGGACTATCACGATGAGTGTAAAAACTGAATCGGTCTACACCGGCGAATTTCTGGTGTCTGAAGGAAACAACACGATCAGCCGAGAGCAGGTGCCGGTTGCTGCAAACTTAACCATGGAGCCTGGCACTGTGGTCGGCAAGGAAACAGCGACTGGTGAATTCAAGCCCCTCGATCCTGCCGCTTCTGATGGCACAGAAAACGCAGCTGGCATTCTCTACGCTGGCAAGGTGACGGATGCCTCCGGTGGTGACGGTGTGATTATCGCAAGACTGGCAGAAGTGGTAGACAGTCTGCTGATATGGCCAGCCGGTATAACCGATGAGCAAAAGACCGCTGCCGTGGATCAACTGGCAGGCCTGGATATTATCCTGCGCAGCGAGTAACTCCCTTTCTTTTAAATTCCGTTATCAAGGAGCGATAACATGCTGGATATTTTTAACGACGATGTATTCAGTCTGACCAGTCTTACAGCGACCATTAATGAAATGCAGTATAAGCCCGGTCGTCTGGGTCAACTCGGACTCTTTCAAGAGAGTGGCATCAATACCACCACCGCCGTTGTGGAAAGCATTAACGGTGAACTCCGTCTGCTGCCTTCCTCAGAGCGTGGTGCGCCAGCTACTCAGGCCATTGGCGATAAACGTCAGCTGCGCAGTTTCGTTATCCCACATATTCCCCACGACAGCACAGTTCTGGCTGCAGAAGTTCAGAACGTGCGGCAGTTTGGCAGTGAGGACGCCCTGCAGGGTGTCCAGGCTGTGATCAATGGCAGGCTTCAGAAAATGAATGCCAACCATGAGGTCACTCTCGAATTTTTGAGAATGGGTGCACTGAAAGGTGAGATTCTGGATGGTGATGGCAGTACGGTTCTTTACAACCTGTTTGATGAGTTTGGTGTGACTCAGCAAACCCATGACTTCAAGTTCAGCAGCACGACCACGGATGTTCGTACCCAGGGCGTCAAAGCCCGGCGCCTGATCGATGAGGCATTGGGTGCTTTGCCTTACAGTGCTCTTCACGCTTTCTGCGGTGTGGACTTTTTTGATAGTCTGGTTGGCCATAAGTCAGTCAAGGACGCTTATCAGCGTTGGCAGGATGGTGAAGCCCTCCGCAATGACCCGAAAGGCAGCTTCCGTTTCGCAGATATTGATTGGGAAGAATACCGGGGCTCTGTCGGTGGCAATGACTTTATTGCTGCAAATGAAGCGTATCTCTACCCGCAAGGCGCGGATATCTTCAAGACCTGGTTTGCTCCGGCTGACTTTGTGGAAACCGTGAACACCATCGGCTTGCCCCGTTATGCCAAGCAGAAGGTGATGGACTTTGAGAAGGGCGTGATTATTCACACCCAATCGAATCCACTGCCGATTAACCTGCGCCCAAGGGCAGTTATTAAACTCACCATGAGTTAATCGGTTAGCTGGTCAGTAATGGCCAGCTCATTTCCCGTTATGGAGATCGCCCTGATGGATGAAGCATTTAAAGCCATGGATCACACAATCCTTTCTACATTTGGGCAGCCAGTTCTCTTAACTCTCTCCGAGCAATCCACCCTCGAAACTCAAGGCATTATCACTCATGAACTGGTTGAGCTTGGCCAGTATGAAGCGGTATCCGGTGAAATTACCGTCCTCTCCGTGGATAGCTCTATCAAACTAAAACGAGGCGATAGCGTATTGGCCAACGGTCTGATCTACGAGGTAGACCGTAAGATAAAAGACGATGGCTATTTAGCCAAGTGGAATATCTATGTTAATTGAGCAGGAAGTCAGCGGTGATATTGAAGAACTGACTCAGCTGTTCAAGCACTCTCCTGAAAAAACCGAACGGGCTATTCAAAGAGCGATATCAAAACTCAGCCGCTGGGCAGAACGGCAAGTGCTGCGGGAGATGTCCCAACGGATGAAGGTATCCCAAAAGCTGCTGAAAGAACTAAACCGAATCAAGGTTCGCCTGAATAAAAGCTATGGCCGGAAAGAACGCTACATGACCATCTGGATTGGTATTAATGAAGTCGGTGCCCACCGGTTCGGTAAACCCAAACAAACGGCAAAAGGCGTCAGGGTAGGCACCCACCAGTTTTGGGAAAACAGTTTTTTAATGCAGCCAGTGAATACCTCCAAAGAACTGATTTTTGAGCGCAGAGATTATTGGAAACACCGTTACCAACGCTCCAAACGTTCAGGCCGGATGATGTGGATGGGCTTGCCGCTGGAAAAGAAAACGGTGCGGATTGATACCGAAGCAGAAACCTCCCTGAAAAAACTCCAGCCCAAATTGGTAGAACGATTCACGGACCTGCTGCATCAGGAACTCAACTATGCCTTCAACATCGAATCCTGAAAAACAGATCATTGAGAGCCTGGTGGCTTCCTTAAAGCAGATTACCGAAAATACCCTGTTGGGTTATTCAGCCACCGGTCTTGAAAAGGATATAGAACTGCCTGCCATTCTGGTGCAGTTGGAATCCATTAATGAAGAGCAACGCCAAGGCCAACGGGCAAAGTACCGGATGGAATTTAATATCAGTGTGGTGGCCAAAACCAACAAGAACACCACCTATACCTTGTTGGATTTAACCCGATCTATCCGAGAGCTATTCACCACCGGCCAACGCTTCACCCCGGAAGCCCGGAATATCACCTTCAGTGAAACCCAGTTCGATATTGCGCCAAGTAATGCCCATTTGTCGTTTGCTGACCTGCAACTGCAAATTGAAGTTGTTCTCTGACCTGCCAACTCTGGCAAAACCATTCCCATAAGGAGATAACCCATGTCTACAGTGGATCGTAGTTTTATTGGTGCTGGTAGCATCTACCTGAAGCCAGCTGATGATTCCGCTCCCTTGCTGCCAGTTGGCAACGTGAGCGAGTTCAAATTCAGCTTTGAAGAAGACAAGAAAGAACTGAAAAACTATCTCGGTGGCGGTGGTAACCGAAACACCATCAGTCGTATTTCCGGCATCTCTGCCAGCCTGACCGCCACCGACTTCACCGCTGATAATTTGGCAATGGCTCTCCGTGGTTCGGTATCCGCAGCCTCAACAACTGCTATTACCGATGAGCCACACACCAGCTACGGCGTGGCCAATGAATTTATCCCTTTCGATAAAATCCCTGACACCACCAAATCAGTCATCGTCAAAGACAGCATGGACACAACGCTGGCAGAAGGCGACGACTATGAGCTAACCAAGTCTGGTATCAAGGTTATTGATGGCGGTGGCATTGATAACCTGGGAGTTAGTGTGAGTTACACGCCACTGGCCAGCAATATGGTTCAGGCATTGATTGAATCGGGCAAAGAGTTTGTCCTGTTTATGGAAGGCCTGAACGATGCTCAGGACGGTAAGCCGTTCAATATCCGGGTTCATCGGGTCAAGTTCTCTCCGGTTCAGAACCTTGATTTTATCTCCGATGACTTTGCCAGTATCCCGCTGGAAATTGACGTTCTGGCAGATACGACCATTACTGGCTCCGGCCTGAGTACCTTCATGCAGATTGACTTGGCTGGATAAAGCAACCTTTTGCGTCCTGTCCATTTAGCTCCTGTCTCTTAATAAGAGCAGGGGCTTTTTTTAGGTAAAGCACTGTGGCTATCAAAGAATCAGCAATCCGCTTAGTCCTGAAAGCGAAGGACTTGTTATCAAAGGACGTAAAAAAATCCTCTGCCACCCTGGATGCCTTTAAGGAAGAGGCGAAGAAGCTTAAGGATCAGCTGAAGGGGCTCGAAAACCAGCAGAATCTGTTGGCCTCCTTCAAAAAACAAGCAAAGGCAACACAAGACGCTGGTCGTTCTTTTCGTGGCGCCGAAGAAAAGGTCGCTAAACTTGCCAAAGAGATCGGCAAAACAGGCAAGCCTACCAAGGCCATGCAGGCGGCGCTTGCCAAGGCTCGCAGAGAAGTAAAGAAGGCGAATAGCGAATATGGTCGCCAGCGTGAGGCGCTGGCAAAGCTCCGGGGCTCCATGACCTCTGCTGGCCTGTCTACCAAGAACCTGAAAGACCAGCAGGAAAAACTTGAGCGGCAGATTAAAGAGACCCGGAAAGCATTTAACCAGGCTGATGAAAGTGCAAAGCGTACCGCCAGAACCCTCCGCAATAGCAATCTGAAAAAGACCGCCAGGGATGCCGATGCGGCAAGCACCTCCATTGGTCGGCTTACCCGGCGTTTTATTGGGCTGGCAGCGGCTGGCGCTGGTCTCTATACCATAAAGCGAGCCATTGAGGGCGTACTCACGACAGGTGACCAGTTTGAACGCCTGGGCGTTCAGATGGAGGCGATTACCGGATCGTCTGGTGAAGCTGAAAAGGCGATGCAATGGATTAAGGATTTTACCCGGAATACACCATTCCAGCTGGAAGAAGTTTCTGAAGCCTTTGTTCGGTTAAAGGCATTTGGCCTTGATCCTACCGATGGCTCCATGCAAGCCATTATTGACCAGGCATCAAAGCTCGGCGGAGGAATGGAGCGGCTGAATGGCATCACCCTTGGATTAGGTAAAGCGTGGGCAAAACAAAAGGGTGAAAGTCTCATACTGACCGTTTTTTCTGGATTTGCGCTCCACGGGATGCC
>JAKROC010000159.1 GCA_024509075.1 Endozoicomonas sp. | reverse complement strand
CGCAGTATGCAGGGAAAAGTATATTTTGACTGGTCAGAGGTATTTGATTACGTGAGCAAATCTCAACTGCCTGCGCCCCACAGTGATAGCGAAGAATCTGCGCCGACATCAATAGAAAGTTCTGAATCATATGACTCCGACGTCGACTCAACCCTGCACGGTGACCAGCCCACCGCCACACCAACTACTTCGGTCAAACCAATTAAGGAACCCGACATCAGCGTTGAACTGCCGGTTATCGCAATTGCCCCTGAAGACACATCGGTGAAGCGCTCAACAAAGCGCCCTGCTGAGCCTGTTGTGGAGGAAGCAGAACCATATAAAACCAAGTCCGGCAGAGTCAGCAAACCCAAGCGCGGCCTGACCATTACATTTCCGGAACAAAAAAAGCGCAAACTTACCGATTGAAGAAAAGCAAAAACAGCCGGGAGTGCTAAAAAGCCGACTTGTTTCTTGTCCGGATCTAGCTGCTATACCCCTGTTTGGAATATGACAGGTAGACACAACAGTCTTGGTAATACCTTATTGACAGACATATTGCTTTTACGACAGCCTTGCTATTTCTCAATGCAGCGCTCCCAACTGTATACCCAATGGATTTCATGTTGCTTCGCGGCGGCAATTGAACGAAGCCCCGGGAGCGTAGAAACACTACGTGACCGGGGTGAGCGAATACCCTGAAGGGCATGAATGCAGCCAACAAAGTAGCAACTTGAAAGGCGACGGGTATATTAATCAATGTGATCAGGATAAGGACAATGAGTGGCCACCAGGTTATCCCGAATGCCAGCCAAAGCTGGCCACCAGCGACATCATTTCCGGTTAGACCCTTCTGCCATCACATCTCTGATGATGGTCGCCTTGTTTCTGATACCGGTGCTCGCTGGCCTGACAAGCGTCATTGGTTCGGCATTCAATTATCTGCCAGCACTGGGTTTTCATACTTTCGCCCTGAATCCGTGGCGTGCGCTGCTGACCACCGCTGGGCTGCCACACATGCTGATGCTGACGGTGTGTTCGGCAGTGTTTTCCACATTATTCTCGCTGCTCATTGCTTTGGGGGTCGTCAGCGCCTTGTGGGGAACCCGGCAGTGGTACACACTGCAACGCTGGCTATCACCACTGATGGCAGTCCCCCACGTCGCCCTGGCGTTTGGGGTTATGTTTGTGCTCATGCCCAGCGGTCTGTTGCCCCGACTACTGGCACCAGCACTTGGCTGGCAATCACCACCACCCTGGCAAACAGTTCAGGACTCATACGGCATTAGCCTTATACTTCTACTAGTACTTAAAGAGACGCCATTTCTTATTTTTATGACTGCAGCTGCCACGGCTCAGCTGCCTGTCGCCAATACCCTGCGCCTTGGCACCAGTCTGGGATTTCAACCGGCAATGGTGTGGCTTAAGTTGATCTGGCCGCAGCTCTACCCTATGATCCGACTGCCGGTCTACGCAGTCTTGGCCTTTGCCATGTCAGTGGTGGATGTTGCCCTGGTGCTCGGCCCGGCTAACCCACCCACCTTTGCCGTACAAATCCTCCACTGGATACAGGATTCAGACCCGAATCACAGTCTGTGCGCTGCCGCTGGCAGTGTCTTGCTCCTATTGCTCATGGTGATGGTGATTGGCTGTTTTCATCTAACCCACATCACTGCTCGCTATTTAACCAAAAACTGGTTGACCAACGGTCAGCGGGGGCATTTCGGCGCTCAGTGGTTATGGCTGGCCAAAACCACCTGGCGAGGGTTGCTGATACTGTTTTTCACCAGTGGCGGGGCCTTGCTGACGTGGTCATTTGTCTGGCGATGGCGCTTTCCTTCCCTTTGGCCAGACTGGTCGTGGCAAAGCTGGGGCAGAGCATGGGGTGACCTTGGCGACCCCATTGGCAACTCGCTGCTGATTGGAGTGGTTTCGGCACTGATGGCCACTGTTGCTGCCGTGCTTTTGCTGGAATCAAACCAACGTCAAAACAACACTGCTATTGAAAGACAGTTGTCGTTAATGACTGGCGCAGCTATGTACCTGCCGCTTTTGCTGCCACAAGTAACCTTTTTGTTTGGTGTACAGGTTTTGCTTCTGCGGTGGCAATTGGAAGGACAGCTACTCAGCGTGACAGGACTGCACTTTTTATTTGTCTTGCCCTACTGCTATCTGAGCCTGTCCGGTCCGTGGCAGCGTTATGATCAACGTCACAGTATACAAGGCCTGCTGTTGACCCAATCCCCCTGGCGTACCTTTGTGCTGGTAAAACTGGGTGTTCTCTGGCAACCACTGCTGGCCAGCTTCGCATTAGGATTTGCCGTCAGCGTCAGTCAGTACCTGCCGACCTTGCTGGCCGGTGCCGGTCGGATCGAGACTGTCACGACTGCCGCCGTTGGGCTGACATCAGGAGGAAATCGACGTTTAATTGGTGTGTATGGCCTGATCCAGATGATTTTACCGTTTCTGGGTTATGCCTTGGCGTTTTTCCTGAGTCACTGGACTTTTGCTCAGGGACGCATGATCAGGAGACTGAACTCTTGAGTTTGATTCTTAGTGAAATAACCATCGGCCTGAATGGACAACTCCTGGTACAGGACTTTAGCTGCCAGATCGAAGATGGTGCCGTTTTATCAATTGTTGGCCGCAGCGGTTGTGGCAAAAGCAGCCTGTTAAACATGATCTGTGGCACACTTTCTTCGTCGTTTAACTGTTCAGGGCGAATTATCCTGAATGATAACGATATAACCGACCTGCCTCCCCACCAGCGCAGGGTTGGTCTGCAGTTTCAGGATCACCTGCTGTTCCCTCATATGACCGTAGGTGAAAACCTGGCCTTTGCCCTACCCAGACAATACCAAAAGAGTGATCGTGCCCAGTGGGTTGAGCAAGCACTGGCAGACTGTGGACTGACGGGCTTCGCCGAACGTAATCCAGCGCATTTGTCCGGCGGGCAAACCGCCAGAATCAGCCTGATGCGTACCTTGTTATCACAACCCAAAGCGTTACTGCTGGATGAACCGTTTGCCAGGCTCGACGCCACCTTGCGCGACAGCTTTCGCCGCTTTGTCTTTGCCCAGGTTGACGCCCTTGGCATACCGGCAGTGATAGTAACCCACGATGAACAGGATATTCCCGATAAAAGCCGGGTGATTGAGTTGGGCCAGGCTCAATAGATCCTTGTCTTACTCGGCTTGCCAGCAATCTCCCGCACCAGTTTGGGTACAAGGTAACCCGGACTGGCAGCCATCATCTCAGCCATGATCGCTCTGGCTCGCTCTTCTGGCACATTGAAATGCGCCGCACCATGCACCCGATCCAGCAAATGCAGATAGTAGGGTAATACGCCAGCGTTAAACAAAGCTTCGCTGAGTGCTGCCAATATCTGTGCATCGTCGTTAACACCTTTAAGCAGTACTGTCTGGCTCAACAGTGTTACCCCCGCCTGACGCAGTTTTGCCAGAGCCTGTCGTACTGAATCATCGATCTCGTTGGCATGATTGGCATGAATAACCATCACCGGTCGCAGACGCTGATGGGCAAACCACTGCAGCAACTCGTCAGTAACGCGCCCTGGTATCACCACCGGCAGGCGGGTGTGAATGCGTAGCGTCCTGACATGGTCGATGTCATTAAGTGCTGTAGCCAGCTTTAACAGACGACGGTCACTACTAGCCAGCGGATCACCACCACTGAGAATAACCTCGCCGATAGTAGTATCGGCGCGAATATAATCCATGGCTTCGCTCCAGCTGTCCCGGTCAAGCTGCTTGTCCTGATAAGGAAAGTGTCGGCGAAAACAGAAGCGGCAATTCACGGCACAGGCACCGCCAACAATCAGCAACAGCCTGCCCCGGTATTTATGGATAACGCCGCCGACCGGATTGTGTGATTGCTCCGCCAGTGGGTCGAGACCAAAACCGGCAACATGCTGGCACTCTTGAGCGACAGGCAAAACCTGCCTTAGCAATGGGTCGTTCAGATCACCGAGAGCCATGCGGCGAATATAGGCATGGGGTACCCGCAGGGAAAACTCCTGGTTAGCCCGCAACGTGCCAGAGAGCAGATCAGGGCTCAGTTGCAACATGGACAACAACTGCTCCGGTACTGTGACAGCACCGGCCAACTGCGCCTGCCAACTGGGCGAATCACCCACAGCAATTAATACACTGTCGTTTACAGTGTCTTGGCGCAGATTGTCCGCTAAATTATGCACATCGTGCGCCGAACGCGTTATCATAAAGGCTTTGATCTCCTGGAAAGGTCCAATGGCGAGTTATAGTACCAATGAGTTTCGTTCAGGTCTCAAAGTAATGCTTGAGGGTGATCCCTGCACGATTATTGAGAACGAATTTGTAAAACCTGGCAAAGGCCAGGCGTTCAACCGGGTCAGGTTCCGCAACTTGATGTCAGGCCGCGTCTGGGAGCGGACTTTCAAATCTGGCGAAAGTCTCGAGGCGGCAGACGTGATGGATCTGGATATGGAGTACCTGTACACCGACGGTGAGTTCTGGCACTTCATGATGACCGACGGTTCCTACGAACAGCACGCTGCCAGCCGTGAAGCGGTGGGTGACACCATTGACTGGCTGAAAGAGCAGGGCATATATTCCGTAACACTGTACAACGGATCACCACTATCTGTTGCAGCGCCAAACTTTGTTGAGTTGCAAGTAGTGGAAACGGACCCGGGCCTGAAAGGCGACACCGCCCAGGGTGGAACCAAGCCGGCCAAGCTGAGCACTGGCGCTACCGTCAAGGTACCGCTTTTTATCACCGAAGGTGAAGTCCTCAAGATTGATACGCGCACCGGTGAGTACGTCGGCCGCGTTAAGTAATTGATTGAGGGAGGTTTTACCCTCCCTCTGCCAGCACGCATTTCCCTCTCCGTTCTAATGGAACTATCTTCGTAAAAAATGATCCAAACGCACGTACAGGGTCATTTCGGGAAGTCAGTGAATTTACAACATCGTTCGCACTGAGCCTGTCGAAGTGCATTGTCCCGTTCTTCGACTTCGCTCACAATCCGCAGGTGACTCTCCGCTTACCGGTTTCCCCGTTACTGCACATTATCCCTATTTCAATTACTAATAACGGGATTTTAATTAATGGATATAAATGGAACTACCGCACAAATTTTCTTCACTGTTGCTACTGACCAACCGGCGCCCAATGCTGGAGAACATTTGCCAACTCATTGCCTGGTTGGGAACTCAGGCTTAGAAGCAGTCTATCGGAATGGCCAAGGCGCTGGTCAACGTACCATCGAACCGCATGTCATGGAACATACAATCCTTGGTGGCGCAAAACCGACCAATAATGGCAAAAAGCCTAATCCTGAAAACGAAGCCGTCTTTCTGGTCGAGATGAAAAACGAGCTGATCAAAAACAACGGCAAACACTTGCCTGAACGCTGGGTTGACCAGGCATTTCGAAACGATGCCCTCGCACAATTTATGTTTGCTGATGACAACATACTTGGAAGTCAAATCTTCAGAGATGACTGACTGGAATGTTCAGACAAGCTGCTGTCCATAGGCGCTGTTCCCAATGACGATGTACAAAAAGCAATTGACGACCTGGTAGAGCGGAACCTGCTGCAAAAACGATTCATCGATGCAATCAGTTATAAGCATATTTGGGCAACAGCCAAATGCCCACTGAAAGAGATGCAAGTTGATCAGCTGTTATATTCCATCAATAGGCAAGTGTCCAGGGACAACACTCGTCCGTCAGAGCTCGCTGACAATGAAGTTTACCGATTAAGGTCAATTCTGATGATACCGGGAACAACACTAACACCAAACCAGCAGCACTCGTTGAACATGGCTTATCTCAGGGTCAAACATGAAGGCCATGCCCGGCTGGCCAAGTCTTTGCGAGAGCTGGGCGGCCAGGACATCCATGAGGGACTCCTGACCATTAATAAAACACTAGAGCAGCATGCCAAATTGCTCGATGAAATGAACAAAAATTTCAAAAAGTCTCGCTCACGATGCACCATCCTCTAGAATTTTCCACACTCAACCCACAGCCAACCCACTGCACTGAGCATAAAATTGCGTCGGTGCGTGGGTTATCTCACGCTACCCTACACTGCAAACGACTCGTATTTAATCGTTGCACCGGGAAAATTAAGGGTTTTTTGCTCGCCATAGTTATACAGTACGCACTGGCAACACCTTAACCTGATGAGGCCCTTATGAATCAGAGCTTGTGGCGTCCTTCGGCATCCATATTGACCCTGCAAAAACGCGCCCGGCTGTTGTGGGAAATCAGAGCGTACTTTGATGCCCGGGGCGTTTTGGAGGTGGAGACACCCATGCTCTCTGCCAAGGCCACCGTTGATGCCTACATCGAGAGCTTTGCCACACAGTTTCGCCCTATTGGACGGGAAACATCCCAAGACTGTTACCTGCACACTTCACCAGAATTTGCCATGAAACGGCTACTTTGTGCCGGCAGTGGCGATATCTACTCGCTGGGCAAAGTATTTCGCAACGGTGAAGCCGGTGGTCGTCATAACCCGGAATTCACTATGTTGGAATGGTATCGCGTGGGCATGGATGACCAGGACCTTATGGATGACGTAGCCAACTTGCTCTGCAGTGTGGCCAACTTTCAGGAAGTCAGACGATGCAGCTACGCTGAGCTGTTTGAACAGTATCTGCGGGTGAATCCCAACACCATCAGCGACGAAAAGCTGAGCAGGCTGGTCAGTGACAAAGTGGATGCCCGACTGCAAGGGCTGGCCAGGAACAACTGCCTTGACCTGCTGTTTTCCCATTATGTTGAGCCAAACCTGCGATCTTCCGAACCAAACGTATTGGCCGGGTACTTTGTTTACGACTACCCGGCCACCATGTCGGCACTGGCGAGACTGAACAACAACGCTGACGGACACCCGGTTGCGGCCCGTTTTGAGCTATTCGTTAATGGCATTGAGCTGGCTAATGGCTACCACGAACTGCTTGATGCCAAACAGCAGCACGCCCGCTTTAAACAAGAGCAAGAGATACGCCGCCAGAGGGGATATCACATCTATCCGTATGATCAGAATATGATTGACGCCCTGGCTCATGGCATGCCCGACTGCGCCGGCGTGGCTCTTGGTATCGACCGACTGCTCATGCTGATACTTGACACCCGAAATATTGCCGACGTGCTGGCGTTTGATTTCAGCCGGGCATAGGGCTTGTCCCGAGATAACCTTCCTGTAAAAAAGAGCGAGAGTTCACGGCGATTCTACT
>JAKROC010000158.1 GCA_024509075.1 Endozoicomonas sp. | reverse complement strand
GGGTCGTGTAGGATTCGAACCTACGACCAATTGGTTAAAAGCCAACTGCTCTACCAACTGAGCTAACGACCCGATGCCGGAGATTATACCCGGCACAAATCAATTTACAAGCACATTGAGCTGAGAATCATCACGATATGGCGTTGGGTCTGCGACACCGGCGGCCATGAATCCCTGACGTCGGTAGCTGCAACTGTCGCACACACCACAGGCAATGCCTTGAGGATCTGCCTGGTAACAGGAGACAGTGATACCATAATCCACATTAAGTTTGACACCAGCAGAAATAATGCCTGCCTTGGTCAACTCCATCAGTGGTGCATGAATGCGAAACGGATCACCTTCTACCCCGGCTCGAGTGGCAAGATTGGCCATAGTTTCAAATGCTTTCAGGTACTCCGGCCGACAATCGGGATAATTGGAGTAATCCACAACGTTAGCACCAATGAAAATATCGCGCGCACCAAGCACTTCTGCCCATCCCAGGGCCAGAGAGAGAAAAACAGTATTTCTGGCCGGCACATAAGTGACGGGAATGGTACTCTCATGCTCCTTGAGCGGATCAGAAAAGTCAGGCACTTCAATGGTGTCATCGGTCAGCGCCGAACCACCAATGTCAGTCAGCCCGAGGGTTAATACCTTATGCTCCTGAACCCCCATAGCCTCAGCAACCCGTCTGGCCGCATTTAGTTCAGCTCGATGGCGCTGCCCATAATCATAACTGACTGAGTAACACTCGTAACCTTCAGCCCTGGCCATTGCCAACACCGTTGCCGAATCCAGCCCACCGGATAACAGGACTACTGCCTTGGTCATCTACAACACCTTTTGTCAAACCAGAATGGATCTAAACTTTTGCCCGCCAAAAACAGCTCCGAACGGGTCAGACACCATTACGATCCCCCCAGATCATACGATGCAATTGCAACTGAAAACGCACCGGCAACCGGTCTGCCAGAATCCAACTGGCCAGTTCTTCTGGCGACATGATTTCGCTGACCGGGGAGAACAGCACATCGGACACTCGATCCGACAAGTTATATTCAATGAGCTTGGCCACCGACCATTCATAATCACCCCGGTCAGCAATAACAAACTTCAACTGATCTTTTTTATCCAGCAGTGGGATATTGTCATACAGGTTACGATGGGACTCACCCGAGGCAGGCGGTTTAAGGTCCATCACTTTCACAACTCTTGGGTCAACCTGGGCAAGAGTTATGGCACCACTGGTTTCCAGGGAAACTTCGTAGCCTTGATCAGCCAGCGCGGTTAACAGTGGCAGGCACGCTTTTTGTGCAAGAGGCTCCCCCCCTGTGACCGTGACATACTTAGGAGCGTATTTGGCGACTTGCTCCAATATGGCTGCCATCGACAGTAACTCACCCCCTCTGAATGCATGCTCAGTATCGCACCAGTGACAACGCAGCGGGCAACCGGTAAGACGGACAAACACGGTAGGCAGGCCGACTGTCCGGGTTTCACCCTGAAGGGAATAAAAAATTTCTGAGACTCTAAGCATTTAAAGCCAACTCTTCCAAACCAACAGTGGCCCTTTTACCTGAAAAAACGGCTGAATTGAAGCAGACAAATCACTCTGCCAGCCACAGGCCGTTATTGGGGAAGCACAGTATCCATTCAGTCAGCGAACGGGATTATCTCAGGCAGTTTATACCCGTCACCTTTCAAATTGCTGCTTTGTTGGCTGCACTCATATGCTCTGGGCACCCGAGGGCATAAATACCCGAAGGGCACAAGGCCTTCGCTCAACTGCCGCCGCGTAGCGGCATCAAACCCATTGGGTACAGGGGAAACCTGAACACTCATTGCATGGTTGCCAGATACGTCTCAGACAACCTGGCAGCGGCTGATTGTGGGTACTGCTGAATAACCGTTAATAATGCCTGCCGGGACTTTTCCGAATCGCCAAGCATATCGTAAACACGCCCCAACTTATAGCAGGCATCCGGCACTTTCGAACTCTCAGGAAAATCAGTCAACACCATTTCAAATGAGATTCTGGCATCGTCATAAAGGCCTTTGGCCATATCCACTTCACCCAGCCAGTAATAGGCATTGTCGGCATATTTACCATCCGGGTAATCTTGCAATTGCCTTTGCAGCGCTTTTTTTGCTTGATCAAACTGCTTGGCACGAATGTAGGCAAATGCGTTTTCATAAACCGCCTTTTCGGCCTGCTGCGCAGATTGCTCTCGCACCTCTGTTGGTGCAGGAGCGGATCGCCGACTCTCTTTTGCGTCACTCAGGCGTGAGATACGATCATCAAGGTCAACATAGCGATCCCGGCTATCCTGTTGCATCTGATCAACACGAAAAGAGTACTCCTCAAGCTGGCCACGTATTTCCATCACTTCCTGACGCAACTGATCGATGGTATTGAGCAAGTGTGCCGTAGGATTAACATCACTGTCTTCGACGGGAGCCATCGGAGGGACAACATTAACCACAGCCCTGCGCCCACCTACAGGCACCGACTCCTCAACCGGTGCAGCGGCCATGACCACTCCAGTGAAAAAGCCTGCCAGCAACACTGATAACAGACGACCACCCCGCCCTGAGTTTGTGTGCGCCGTACTCATCCCCCCTCCATTGTCCAATAGTTGACTTTCGCATTCTAATATATTGTCGTCAGCATCCACTTAACAGCCTTTAAAGAAAGTGGCAATTTGATTCATGCCGCCGTCCACCCCTGAGTGAAGTTGAAGTGCATTGCCTCCATCTTTCGACTTCGCTCAGGATGAATGGGATTCGGTGGCAACTTGTTACTTACCTCCCTAACCTACAGATTTTGAGCAAAATCAGCACAAAAAAACCGGCTTTGCTGAAAGTGAACAATAATTCCTTATTCAGACACAAGCCGGTTTTCATTTCAATTTTCCGCCGTCGCAAGAGTAGCCAAAACCACTCACCAGAATTGCTGCGCAGGACAGTCAACTCTGACGTGCTTCACACTTTTACACGACAAATTACGTACAAAAGAAAACCAGAAATACGAGAGCGTTCAGCTGTTACTCACCGACGATAACCGCACGGCGATTCAATGCCCAGGCAGTCTCATTGTGCTCAGGATCCAGCGACTTCTCAAAACCGAAGCTGACAACTTCAATTCGATCGGCAGCTACGCCCTCGGCCACCAGATACTCTTTAACCGCTTTGGCACGACGCTCACCCAGAGCCAGATTATAGGTTCGGGTACCGCGCTCATCAGTATGACCCTGTACGACAATATTTTTCATGTAGCCTGCATCGGATGTCAAGTAGGCAGCATGAACGTCAAGTGACTTATAAGCCTCATTGTTCAGCTTTGAGCTGTTAAAAGGAAAGAAGTAAGTGTTTTTATCCAGCAGCGCCTGAATTTCTTCAGGCGTGGCGTTGATCTTGCCCGTATCAACAACTGCCTGAACCGCTGGATCCAAAACAGGTTGAACCTCTACCAGAACCTCTTCCTCAACTACTGCCACCTGGGGGGCTGGCGCGGGTGCTGCCTCCTGCCG
The DNA here is from genome assembly GCA_024509075.1 of Endozoicomonas sp. GTDB lineage: Bacteria > Pseudomonadota > Gammaproteobacteria > Pseudomonadales > Endozoicomonadaceae > Endozoicomonas. Next base: position 3,903 of record JAKROC010000158.1, on the reverse strand, counting down.
GGAAGCACACCCTGATAGCCAGACAGCGGCCGCCGCCATAAACGCTGCTTTAACAACATTGCCAACTTTGCCGATTTGCATTTTCAACTCCAATCATTCTCTGGGAAATTCAAAAGTATTTGCAGTGTTAAACGAGAACCGAGGTCGCCCCACAAGCCCGATCCCCAGGAGATAACAAAATTTCCTCTCAAAAAGAGCTACCAAAAAGAAGCACACACGGTTACACGAGCATAGCAGCAAGCCAGCAAGCCAGCAGGACAAAAAGCATCAACTTATTTTGCCTGCCGTTTTCCGCCTGCAAACACCTTAGGATTTGTCCTGAATAACTTCCCTGCTTCCGTTCATCACGGGCAGAGTCGAAAAGTGCTGGCACCGGACTTCGACAGGCTCAGTCCGAACGAGGTTCAGACTCCATAAATGCGGAAGTTATTTCGGGACTGTCCCTTAGCAGTGAATTATTTGAGCCGGGTTCCCGGCCCCCACGCTGGCTCCCTGACATCACCCTGAGCAGAGGGAAGGCGCTGTTTGACCCGCCCATCTGCTGATACGATGCCCAGTTCGCCGTTCTTGCCACCCTGAGAAGAATAGATCAGCCTGCGACCGCCGGGGGCGATACTTGGCGAGTCTTCCAATCTGGAAGAGCTCAGCAGGCGCAGCCTGTCAGTATCCAGGTCAAGAATGGCAATGTTGTAGTCAGCGGCCCCCTGTCCCTTATGAACCAGGGCAAGAGACTTACCGTCGGGAAAAACTTTCGCCCGAGCATTGAACCGCCCTTCAAAGGTTAGACGACGAGGATTACCTTGTGGAATAAATTCTCCGCCACTTTTGCGGGTAATGTCTTGTTGGTAGATCTGCGGGCTACCGCCACGGTTGGAGGTATAAATCAAACTACGACCGTCTGGCATCCAATCTGGCTCGGTATCAATGGCATAATGATTAGTTATGTTGCTGATTTTACGCGTTGCCAAGTCAAGGATATAGACGTCAGGGTTGCCATCTTTAGACAGTACCATGGCAATAGACTGACCATCCGGCGACCATATCGGCGAGCTGTTTAACCCTTTAAAGCCAGTCAACTTTCTCCGAGTTCCAGTGGCCAGCTCTTGCAGGTAAATTTCCGGGCGCTGGCGTTCAAAAGAGACATACGTCACCCGTTTGCCATCTGGCGACCAGCTTGGTGACATGATGGGTTCGTTGGAGGTAAAAATAGTTCGGCTGCGCTTACCGTCAGCATCAGCGTAATTAAGCTGATATTCGGTTCTTTCGGAATCGTAGCGCTGGGCAGTAACGTAAAGAATTCGGGAAGAAAAATCCCCTGGAAGGCCGGTAATTTTCTCATACACAGCGTCACTGACGCGATGGGCAATCTCACGTAACTGATTCTGCTTGCCGGTAAAGCCACCCTTGGCAATCCTTGTCCCTCTGATGACGTCATACAACTGATAGTTGATGTGATAAGCATTGTCATTAAACGACACTTGTCCTGTTACCAGATAAGCTGCCCCAAGCGCTTTCCAGTCACGATAATACACCTCTGATTCACTGGTGGGATAACTGAGCATGCTGGTTCGCGGTATGGCCTGGAACAGTCCGCTTAATTTCAAGTCATTATCAATAATGGCTGCCAGGTCTTCCGGCAACACCCGTTTTCCTTCCCAGGCAAACGGGGCAACCGCCAGCGATGTCAGCTGGTCATTACCCCGGGTAACTTCAATAACAAGCTCTGCTCGAACCATTGCCGCCCAAAACAGGCAGCTTAGTATCAGAAAAATCCTGGGTGTCAGGAGGGTCTTGAAAATAAGCCTCATCTTACCAGATCCTCGGGCCTAAAACGGAAAGTAATGCGGCGGAAGTATTGATCAAATATCCGCCGCTCAAGATTTTTTAATTCAGAAAAAGGTGCTGCCCGACGGATGGCTTGAATGACCGAGCGATCAAATTCATCACTACCGCTGGACTTGACCATGGTAACACCGAGCACATCACCAACCGGTGACAAGCTGATACGAATTTCTGCCATCATGTTATTTCGCGCACTTGGCGGCCGGTTCCAGTATTGCGAGGTCAGGCTTTTGATTATGCCGGCATACTTGGCCTGCTCTAACTGGTCACTGGCCAGTTGCGCATCTTTAATCGCCTGCTGCTCAAGGGCGGCGGCTTGCTCTAGTGCCTCTTGCTCCCGACGCTGCTGCTCTTGTTCCAGACGCATCCTCTCTTGCTGTTCTATTTGCAATCGTGCCTGCTCCTGCAACTGACGCTGAGCTTCTTCCTGCTCACGCAACAACTGCTGCTTTCTCTCTTCCTCCTGTTTTAATGCCAGTGCTCGTTGACGCTCCTGTTCAGCGCGTTTTTTAGCCTCAGACTGCCTTCTGAGTTCATCTCGTTTTCTCGCTTCAGCCCGCTTTCTTGCCTCAGCCTGTCTGGCTGCTTCTGCCTGCTTCTGCGCTTCATCTGCTCGCTGGAACTCCATTGACTCGACGGAGGGGGCGGGCAAGGTTACCAATGCTGCGCTGATGGGTATCGGCGGTGGCCGCCTGAATACAGAGTTGCTATTCCAGCCTGCCGACAATACCACCAGCATCGTCAGATGCAAAAGCACGGATAGAACAATGGCAACGCGATAACTCTCACCCATGTGTGCAAACAGGCGGGGATCTTTGAGCCATTTTTTCATCTACTGCCCATCCAGTGCCACCGGATCAGTTACCAGACCAACGTTGTCGATGCCAGCATTTTGCAGGCCTGCCATCAGCTGCACCACCACCCCATAGGACACATGAGTGTCACCCTGAATCAACACCTGAATGTTGGGCCTGACGCTTACCAGCTTGCTGACTTTTTCCTGCACAGAGGACAAATCCAATGCCTTGTCGTGATTAGCACCAAGATCGAGGTAATAGCTGCCGTCGGCCTTGATTGACACAACCAAAACCTCGTCGCTATCGGGCGGGGCGATATGCTCGCTGATGGTCTTTGGCAGTTCTACCTTGACCCCCTGAGACATCATGGGTGTGGTAATCATGAAGGCCACCAACAGCACCATCATGATGTCAATAAACGGCACCATGTTTATTTCAGCCATGGGTCGGCGCCGGATTCTGCCCTTGGCCGCAGCTCTTATCGGTGACATAGCGATGAGATCCCTTTATTTGCGGCTATAGACTTTGCGGTGCAGGATGCTGGAAAACTCATCGGCAAATGTCTCGTAATTGGACAATAGTACCTCTACCCTTGAAGCGTAACGATTATAGGCAACGACAGCTGGAATGGCAGCCACCAAACCAACAGCCGTGGTCAACAATGCTTCGGCAATACCAGGTGCAACCGACGCCAGGGTGGGCTGTTGGACGACGGCCAGTCCGCGAAAGGAGTTCATAATACCAACGACAGTACCAAACAACCCCAGGTAGGGGCATGTGGAACCGACGCTGGCCAGGAACGGCAGGTTAGTCTCCAGCCGTTCCTGCTCACGGGATATGGCCACTCGCATAGCACGCTGGGCACCCTCCATGACCGCATCAGGATCCTCAGTACCCTGGTTGCACAGACGGGTAAACTCGGAGAACCCGGCTTTGAAGATTTGCTCAAGACCTGAATTGAAGTATTCTTCGTTCTGCACATCCCGGTACAGAACAATCAAATCCATACCGGACCAAAACCGATCCTCAAAGGCAACCATTGCCTTGAGGGCATTGCGCAGGAGAATATGTCGCTGGATTATCATCACCCAGGATACCAACGACGCTGCCACCAGTAACAGTAAAACCAGTAACGCGATCCAACTGGAGTTACCAATCAGTGCCCATAGAGACATGCTTTCCGCCACTGATAACCTCTCTTCTATCCATCAATTCTGAATGCCAACAGCTGCCAACGGAAGTGTTACTTACCGTATACGATAAA
>JAKROC010000157.1 GCA_024509075.1 Endozoicomonas sp. | reverse complement strand
CGCCATCCTCACCAATCAGCGCATATGTCCCATCTTGTTCATATGTTGCGATAGAGTCCTGCTGCTTGGTTGGGCCATAGTAGGGATATGGCCCTTGGATTTCTTTGCGTTGATCTTTACTGATTGGTCTGCGCAAATTGTTGTTGATTGCCAATACTTTCCCAACTGGCATAACGCGCCAACCTTTCGGAACGCTCCCCAACTCCGTTTCCTGAAACTCGGTATGCGGCTGCCACCGGCCATCAGCATCCTGGGTGCCGACACCCTGGGTAAACAGCTTCTGCATCAACCCCTTTTTCAGAGTTTGGGTGGTGGTGATCTGCTGGTCGATTAGGGCCAGCTTGCTATCGACGGACGACAGGATGCGGGCGATTTTTTTCTGTTCGGGGAGTGGGGGAAGTGCAATGGCATGTTTTTCCATTCCCGATTTCGTTAAGTGCAACATGGTTGAACCATGTGATTGGCCTTTCATCTGATCAGTAAGGTAAAGCAGAGACTGGAACATGTAGCTTTGGTTGAGCCATTCGCTATGGCATACAACTTTCCAAATATGGTAGTGATATATTGCCTTATTACCGAGCCAAATTTTTGGGCCAATAGTTGCTGACCACATGTACAGTAGTTCACCAGTGTTCACGTACTGATGGTCGGGCAGAACGAGGTTTGAGTAATAATACTCGTTGCCTGTCCCTGTCAGATTCTGCAATCTGATGACAGGAGTGCCATGCGATTCCCATTCTGAAAGTTTGTATGCACGCCCATTGTGAAAGGTTGCAACCTCCCCCTGTGAAACTATTCGCCACTCTTTGGGCATATTGAACTCAGAAGAACTGCGAATTTTGTCTGCTATTTCAGCTTCCATTACATGGCCTCCATACCGGCAGAGTTCGCTAATAATCCCAGCTCAACCAAATACCCATCCAACTCCACATCAACCTCTGCCAACTGCCCACTGATAACTGCCAACTGACCCAGCACCGCACCAATATCCACCGGCACTTCAGCCTCAGAAGTATCGATATACCGGGCAATATTCAAGTTGTAATCATTACCGGCAATCTCACCCATCGACACCAGACGACAATATTTCTCCTCCTCCACACCATTATGAAAAGCCGCACTGTGCGCCTCATCAATACGGTCAATATCCTGCGCCCGCAAACTGTTCTGGTTCTTGCCCTCGGCAAACTCACCACTGGCATCAATAAAGATCACTTTATCCTTGAGGTTGGCGGGCTTCTGCTTATTGATAACCAACACACAGGCAGGAATGCCGATGTTATAGAACAGCGCCTCCGGCAGGCCAATCACCGCCTCAATACGGTCACCAGGCTGCTCGCTGGTGCCTTTCAGCAGACCCTGACGAATCTTGCCCTCTTCGCCGCCACGGAACAGCACGCCGTGGGGCAGTACCACCGCCATACGACCATCGTCTTTCAGGCTGGCCACAGCACTGTGCGCCTCATGAATATGGTCAATATCCTGCGCCCGCAAACTGTTCTGGTTTTTGCCCTCGGCAAACTCACCGCTGGCATCAATAAAGATCACCTTGTCCTTAAGATTGGCAGGCTTCTGCTTATTGATAACCAACACGCAGGCGGGAATGCCGGTGTTATAGAACAGCGCCTCCGGCAGGCCGATCACCGCCTCAATACGGTCACCGGGCAGCTCGCTGGTGCCTTTCAGCAGACCCTGACGAATCTTGCCCTCTTCGCCGCCACGGAACAGCACGCCGTGGGGCAGTACCACCGCCATACGACCATCGTCTTTCAGGCTGGCCAGCATATGCTGGACAAAGGCCAGGTCGGCATAGCCACGGGGCGGGATGCCGTAACCGAAGCGTCCATAGCGGTCGTAGACCTCTTTCTTGTAGTTGGGGGCCACCTCTTTCTCTTTGCCGTCTTTGCCCACCTTGGTTTTCAGGTTGACTTCCAGGGTTGTCCACCACTGTTTGGCGGAAAACGGCGGGTTGGCAATTACCCGGTCGAATACACGCACACTGTCCTGTTCCAGGTGCAGCGGCTCCACCAGGGTATTACCCCGGCGCAGGTCGGCGTTCATATTGTGCAGGTAGAGGTTCAGCTTGCCGATGGCCCAGGTGCCCAGGTTGCGCTCCTGACCGTACAGCGCCACGTTGGGGCGGCCCATGATCTGGCCGCCGGGCAGTTCCGCCACATGGTGGGCGCTCTCCACCAACATGCCGCCACTGCCAAAGGTGGGGTCGTACACGGTGTGTCCGGGCTGTGGGTCCAGCAGCCGCACCAGCAGCTGCACCACCGGCTTGGGGGTATAAAACTCGCCGCCTTTTTTACCGGCGTCGTCGGCAAACTGTTTGATCAGGTATTCGTAGGCATCGCCCAGCATATCCGCCTTGTACAGGTGCAGGTTGCCCAGGTTGTAGCGGTTGAAATGGCGCAGCAGACGGGCCAGCAAATCATCGCCCAGCTTGGCTTTATCGCCAAACTGAATGGCGGTGAGCACACCTTCGAGGTAGCTGTTGCGGGCTTCAATATCACCAAAGGCTTCGTCGATCACCTCGCCGATATTCTCGGTGCGCTCAATAATGTAATCCCAGCGGGCATTCAGCGGCACAAAGTAGTCACCGTCTTCTTCTTCAATCGCCATGGCCTCGGCCCGGGTGCACTCTTCATCGGCCATAATGGCGGCGACCCGTTCCTCAAATACGTCGTTCAACCGCTTGAGGAAGATCAGGCCGAAGATGTAGTTCTTGAAGTCGGAGCTGTCGATGGAGCCGCGCATGATATTGGCGGACTCCCAGAGCCAGGATTCGAGGGTTTCGAGGGTGAGTTTTTGCGACATAAAGGGTAACCGGTGGCAGGGCAAGAGAGCGGGGTAGGGTTGGTGCTGCTGGCCCATTATTGGTAAATGGTCGTTAGATTACCGGAAAGAGGGGGGTTGTGATATACGTCAGTCCGGTTTTTGTCCCTGGTGGTACAGACCAATAGATGGGGTAGCTGTACATTGTTCAACGCTTTTCAGGGGCGATGGAAAGGTACAAAACTTAGCAATGGGGCAGGGATCAATAAGAAAAGTGGCGGAGGGACAGGGATTCGAACCCTGGAAGGGCTATTAACCCTCGCCGGTTTTCAAGACCGGTGCTTTCAACCGCTCAGCCATCCCTCCGCGACGGGGCAAATAGTACCTGAAAACTGTGTTCTGTCAACGCCTTGATAATCGATATTTTTTTTCTATGATCCTGCTACAGAGAAGCTCAGAGTAGTAATGCGCTTTAGCTTTGGGGCTTCGGTTCAGGCGTGTAAGGAAATGCTAAAACTATAGCCCCAGTAAAATGGTCTGATATAATCCTTGATATTACATTTATATGAGGAATTAATAAGATGGAACGCAAACCCGTGATAACCTCTTCCTCTGCCAGCTTGGGTACAGGGGTTGAAATCAACAAAGTTCTCCGTAACACCTATATGTTACTCGGTATGACGCTGCTATTCAGTGCCTTTACCGCAGGTGTTGCCATGGCGATGCAAATCAGCCAAACCGCTGCCCTGATCCTCTCCCTGGTGGGCTTTGGCCTGCTGTTTGTTGTTAATAAGACTGCAGATTCTGGTAAGGGAATCGTGGCCGTATTCGCCTTTACTGGTGTGCTCGGGGCCGCCTTGGGGCCAATGTTGAATTACTACATTGGCTTGGCAAATGGGCCGGGTCTGATTATGCAGGCGTTGGGCGGTACTGCCATTGTGTTTTTTGCCTTGTCGGCCTACGTCCTGACTACGCGCAAAGACTTCTCCTTTATGGGCGGCTTCCTGATGGTTGGTATGATTGTTGCCGTGGTTGCCAGCATTGCCCTGATTTTCTTTAATGTCCCTGCGGCCAGCATGGCGCTGTCTGCCTTGATTGTACTGCTGATGTCCGGTTTTATTCTGTTTGACACCAGTCGCATTATTCATGGTGGCGAGACCAACTACATCCGTGCGACGGTTTCTCTCTACCTGAATATTTATAATTTGTTTACTTCTCTGCTGCACCTGCTCGGTGCCACCAGTGACGATTGATTGGTAGATCGGCTGTCTTGAAACCCCGCCTTTTGGCGGGTTTTTTTTTGTCATCGGGTTGGGGGTAGCGGGTTGTCTGTTAACATGAGTTACTCTCAGGCTTTTCAAGGTTACTGTTATGAAGTTTGCATTGGCCGTATATGGTGCCCCGGCCAACAGTCAGGCGCCTCAGAGTGCACTGCATTTTGCCAGGGCTCTGGTGACTGGTGGGCATGAGATTGTCCGGCTGTTTTTTTATCAGGATGGGGTAAATACAGCAACTGCCATTGCCCAGCCACCTCAGGATGAATCAGACCTGCCGGCTCAGTGGCAAGCCTTTATTCAGGAGCACCAACTGGATGCCGTAGTTTGTATCGCGGCGGCGCTGCGCCGTGGTGTGGTTGATCGAGCAGAGGCCAGACGCTATCGGCTGCCGGGCAGTAATCTGCGTGATGGCTATGAGCTGTCCGGGTTAGGGCAGTTGGTTGAAGGTGCGTTGCTGGCTGATCGGATTATTACTTTTGGAAGTTGATATGAGTCAGTCTGTGTGCATTATCTCTACCCGGACTCCTTACTGTGGTCAATTCGCCAGGGAAGCTTTGGATGCTGTGCTGGTTTGCGCGTCATACGATATTCCTGCTGCGTTTTTACTAATGGGGGACGGGGTGTTTCAGTTGTTGAAGGGGCAGGATAGTGAGCATATTCCCCGTAAAAATCTCTCAGCCATGTTACAAGCGCTGCCGTTGTACGGCATTGAAACTATCCATGTGGACGAAACATCGTTGTTTGAGCGCGGCCTTGCCGCCAGTCAGTTGTGTCAGCCGGTTACGGTTCTCAGCCAGGGCGAGTTGCCCACGTTTTTACGCCAGCATTCAAGGGTTCTGAACTTCTGATGAGTATATTGCATACCGTTAACAAAACTGGACAGCCCCTGGCGCTTTGCCTTCGTGCCGTCAGCAGCGGTGATAGTGTGCTGTTGATCGAAGATGGCGTTTATGCATTGATGCCACCTGATCAGAGGCTGAGTGGTTTGCCTGATCGTTGTGCTGTTTTTATTATGGACGCAGACGCCAGGGCACGCGGAGTGCCTGCATCGGTTGAGGCCATTGATTATGACCGCTTTGCCACTCTGTGCACTGAGCATGACCAGGTTCTTTCTTGGTTTTGATATTATCCAATCATATTTTATTTAACTACACACCCCAATAATTTCAAACCAGTAATCAGGGTGTGTAATGGAACACACAATCGACGACCCATGAGGAATTTCGCTTGAAAGCACCCGTCGCGCGCAAAATACCACACACGATTACCACCCATGGTCAAAGCCTCACCGACGAATACCACTGGCTGCGTGATGAGCACTGGCAGAAAATGGTAGCAGGTGATCTGGATTTTAAAAATCCGGAAGTGTTTGAGTACCTCAAGGCCGAATGCGCCTATAAAGAGCACCAAATGGCGGACTATCAGCCGGTTAAGGAGAAACTGTACGGGGAGATTCTCTCCCGCATCAAGGAGGATTATCAGTCCTGGCCAGTCAAAAAAGGGGAGTTTCTCTATTACTACCGGGAGGAGAAGGGGAAAAACTATCCGATTCTCTGTCGCCGACAGGCTTCCATGTCAGCACCGGAAATGGTTTACCTCGACGTTAACCAAGAGGCCGATGACAAAGACCTGTATATGTTTGGCCCATCAGTCACTAACCGGGCTAACACTTTTTTGGCTTATGGCTACAACCTGACTGGCTCCATGGAGCGCACCATCCGGGTCAGGAATCTCGAAACCGGGCTGGATTGCTCCTGGAGTTTTCCTAACAGCACCGGCTCCATACTCTGGATTGATAACGATCATCTGCTGGTGGTTGAGCGCGATGACCAGGCACGGGGCAAGCACGTCTATCGGGTCAATATTCACCAGGGGCCTGAGCATAAGGAGCTGCTGTTTTCCAAACCTGACGAATTTGATGCCATGTTTCTCTCCCTGGGGGAAACCACCGACCGTGAGTATTTGCTGGTCTACCTCGACAGTGGCGGTAGTCAGATGGTCTATCTCTCGCCCCGTGCCAATATTTACTTTCAGCTCTTTGCCCACGGCACCGATGATGTGGTTTTTCACCTGGACCATTATCAGAGCGATTTTTACATCCTGACCAACCTTAATGGAGCCAATAACTTCCAGCTGTATAAAACACCGGCTAACCAGTGGAACCAGTGGCAGTTGTTGCAAAAAGAGAGCGACACCATCAGCCTCACCGATATTCACTTCTACAACCACTACTTGATTATTGAACAGAAAAATAATGACAAGGCGTTGGATGAGCTGGTGATAAGGGATATGAATACCGGCCAACAGCGCATTGTCGCCATGCCCGATGCAGCGTATGAATTGGATTTTTCCGGCGACTGGGATCATAACGCCACCACGGTTCGCCTGGATTACTCATCGCCAATCATGCCTGCCACCGTACTGGAGCTGGATTTGCCCACCGTGCAGACCAGAAAGGTGTATACCCGTGAGACCCCTAGCTTCGACCCAACCAGGTATGTGGTCAAACGGGAGTACGCCACAGCCCGGGACGGTGAGCAAATTCCGGTGACTATTATCCATCAAAAAGCACTGGTGCAAGACGGCAGCCACCCAGCCTTTATCTATGGCTATGGCTCCTACGGGTATGGCATGACTGCGGGCTTTTCATCCAAACTGTTCAGTTTGGTGGATCGTGGTTTTGTCTATGCAACGGCGCATATTCGTGGCGGTGATGAGAAGGGCTACTCCTGGTATCTCAATGGCAAAATGCGTCGCAAAATGAATACTTTTTACGATTTTATCGACGTCACCGAGTTCCTTATAGCGCAAGGCTACACCGCCCAAAAGTGCGTTGCCATCAATGGCGGCAGTGCTGGTGGTTTGCTGATGGGGGTTGTCACTAACCTGCGGCCGGAGCTGTTTGGTTGCGTGGTTGCTGATGTGCCTTTTGTCGACGTGATCAACACCATCAGTGATGCCTCTTTGCCCCTGACGCCCCCGGAATGGGAAGAGTGGGGCAATCCATTGACCAGTGCCGACGATTTTAACTATATCCTGTCTTACTCCCCGTACGACAATGTGCAGGCAACCGACTACCCGCCCATGTTATTCAACTCCGGTATCAGTGATGAACAGGTGACGTACTGGGAACCGACCAAAATGGTCGCCCGGCTGCGAGCGTTGAAAACGGACAATAACCTGTTGCTGCTTAATATGAACATGCACGCCGGTCACGCCGGGGCAAGCAAGCGCTACGAATGGATAGACGAAGAGGCATTTAACTATGCGTTTGTGCTGAAATGCTTTGGGATGGAGCAGTAATCTTGATGCCGTGGCCATCAGCTCAATAGTGATGGCCACAGTAAACGTGAATCAGTGACTCACTTTTTCATACCGGCTTTTGCGCCCATACCGGCGTTCTCTTTAATCAC
>JAKROC010000156.1 GCA_024509075.1 Endozoicomonas sp. | reverse complement strand
GGGGTGACTAACGGGAATCCCCCACCATAGCCGTCAGGCTTGGTGGTGGGAGGATATCAACAGCCTTGCCTACGGACAGTTTATGTCACCAGTCGATCACCGCCATGCAGAGATTTCCCAGTATCGGCTGGGCCTGTCCTGGGAGCTGGCCGAACCACTGTGGCAATCAACACAAGTAATTATGCAGGGCTACGCAGAGTTGGCTATTGGTCAGTGGCGCAGCCATCTGGACACTGACACAAACCATGCCAGGGTGGTCAACCAGACAAGTGCCAGTCCAGTGCTTCGCGTGACCAGCGTCCGGCCCTTGTGGGGCGCGGGCTGGCCATTTTTCGAGTTAGGTGCCGGCGCCGGTTACCAGACAGAGGAAGATATTGAGCAGCACCAGTCTGGCATCAACATGGGCGGACACACTGGCAGTTTGAGCTGCGCGGCATGGTTGGTTTGAGCTTCGGCCAACACCTGGCACTCAGTTATGGCTGGATGCACTACTCCAATGCCTATCTGCACAGCAGCAACGAAGGTATGGATTTTCACACCCTGCAGGTGAGTTACCGCTTTTAACGCTGGACAAAAGCTGTACCAGAGAATCAGTCCGGGCCAATTGGCCTGCAAAACCAGGCTCCGCCCTGTCGACCAATTTTATGTTGTGTTTCCAGATCGTATGTCATTTAATAGCCGGATATGCCAAAAAAACTGGCAAAATCAGCTAGCTTGTCATTCGTGGTCCTAATGACAGGCGGCGATATGGTTGCCCAGCATTCCTGTAAAGAGTACGGTTTCACTCCGTCAATGCGCACAGCTGAACGCCACTGAGATTGAACATAAGTACCTGTCATTACGTGATTGCTTTTCCCGGTGCCATTAGTCTACCGAACAATCCAGCCAATGGCTGCGCTTCCCTGTGTTGGAGGAAACGTATCTTGTTGAATAATAATCTATACAGTGAAACTTTATACGACACCTACGGTCAACATTTCACCATTGATAAACTGCTGTTTGAAGCCGGTACTGCGCATCAGCACCTGGTGATATTTGAAAATAAAGAGTTTGGCCGCATGATGGCTCTTGATGGCGTGATCCAGACCACCGAACGGGACGAATTCATCTACCACGAGATGCTGGCCCACGTCCCCCTGTTTGCCCACGGCAATGCCAAACGTGTGCTGATCATCGGTGGTGGTGATGGCGGCATGCTGCGGGAGGTACTCAAACACAAAACCGTAGAACACGTTACTATGGTGGAAATTGACGCCGCCGTGGTTGAGATGTGCAAGGAGTGGTTGCCCAACCACTCCGCCGGCGCTTACCAGGACCCGCGCCTGAATCTGGTAATTGACGACGGCATCAAGTTTGTCAACAACGCTGATGCCAATGCCGACGGAAGCTTTGACGTCATTATCTCTGACTGCACTGACCCCATTGGCCCGGGCGAAGTGCTGTTCTCCTCTGAATTCTACGCCGGTTGTAAACGGCTTTTGTCCGAAAACGGTATATTTGTCGCCCAGAACGGTGTCTGCTTCATGCAGCTTGATGAGGTAGAGACCACAGCCCGTCGCCTGGGTCATTATATGGCAGACACCTGGTTTTACGGCGCTGCTGTTCCGACCTATGCAGGCGGCATCATGACCTTTGCCTGGGGTGCGAACAACCCCGAGTCCCGCAACGTAGCTCTGGCTGTCCTGACGGAACGCTTCAATACCGCCGGTATTGCTTCCCGTTACTACACTCCAGCGATTCACCAGGCAGCATTCGCCCTGCCTCGCTACGTTGAGGAGGCAATCACATAGGCCCATGTCTGAATGCGCTCTGAGCAACACCCTGAGCCCAACTGATCACAGCTGGGGCGTGGCAGTAGCCCGCTCCACGTATAACGCTCATTTCTGGAGCCAGGGCTACTTTGAAATCAACGACGACGGTAATGTAGTTTGCCAGCTGTCCGGTCGCCCACCGGTTGATCTCAACGCCATTGCCAAACATCTGGCGGCGCAGGGGATCAACCTTCCTGTGCTGGTGCGATTCCCCGACATCCTGCACGATCGGGTCAACAAGCTCTGCGATGCCTTTAACCGGGCCATTCGAGAGTACGGTTATCAAAACGATTACCTGGCTGTCTATCCCATCAAGGTCAACCAGCAGCGCGCCGTGGTCGAAGAGATCATGGAAAGCCAATCGGCCAAGCAGGACCGACAGCTCGGCCTTGAGTCCGGCAGCAAGCCTGAACTGATGGCGGTACTGGCCATGGCCAGCCGGGCCAGTTCGGTGATTGTCTGCAATGGCTACAAGGATGTCGAATACATCCGCCTCGCCCTGATCGGTGAACAGCTCGGTCACCAAGTCTACATTGTGCTGGAAAAAATCACTGAGCTGGAAATGGTGCTGGCCGAGGCGCAAAAACTGGCCGTCACCCCGCGCCTTGGCCTTCGCATACGACTGGCGTCGCAAGGAAAAGGCAAGTGGCAGGCCAGCGGTGGGGAAAAGTCCAAGTTCGGTTTATCCGCCACTCAAGTACTGACAGTACTCAAGCGTCTGCGTGCCTCTGGTAACATAAACTGCCTGCAATTATTGCATTTCCACCTCGGCTCACAAATCGCCAACATTCGCGATGTGCGTCAGGGCGTCAGTGAAATTGCCAGAGTTTACAGCGAACTGATGCGCATGGGCGCACCCATCAGCTGCGTAGACGTCGGTGGTGGTTTGGCTGTGGACTATGAGGGAACCCGTAGCCAAAGCACCTGCTCAATGAACTACAGCTTGCAGGAATACGCCAACAATATCGTCTATACCCTTGGCGACCTCTGTACCCAGAGTGGTACCCCGGCACCGCGCATTATTTCCGAGTCCGGCCGTAATCTGACCGCCCACCATGCGGTATTGATTACCGATGTGGTCGGCGTTGAAAGCTACGAGCCGGAGGAACAACAACCACCCCACGCCGATGCGCCCAGACTGCTGCACAATATGTGGAGCAGCTGGTGCGAACTGAGCAATGGTGTAGAGCAACGCGCCCTGGTAGAACTGTTTAACGACACCCAAAGCGATCTGGCAGAGGTGCACACACTGTTTGGCATGGGACAGCTAAGCCTGGAGCAAAGAGCCTGGGCCGAATCCCTCAACTTGCGTATTAGCTATGAGTTGTCGTGTAAACTATCGCACCGCAACCGCGCTCATCGCCCGCTGATCGACGAGCTGAGCGAAAAACTGGCGGATAAGTTCTATGTCAACTTCTCCCTGTTTCAGTCGTTGCCAGACGCCTGGGGCATTGATCAGGTATTTCCGGTTCTGCCCCTCTCCGGCCTGGAGCAGCCACCGGAAAAACGGGCAGTACTACTGGATATCACCTGTGACTCGGACGGCACCATTGACCAGTACGTCGATGGTCAAGGTGTAGAAACCACTTTGCCCGTCCCGGCCTGGCACGCTGATCGGCCCTATTTAATCGGTCTGTTCCTGGTCGGTGCCTATCAGGAAATTCTCGGCGATATGCACAACCTGTTTGGCGACACTCACACGGTATCGGTGCGCGTTAATGGCCATGGCGAGATATCCCATACCGACTACCAACCGGGTGACAGCGTCGAAGACGTGCTGCGTTACGTCAACCTGAAGCCAGAAAGCTTTCTCGACACTTATCGCCGACTGGTAGCGCAACACCTGCCAGAATCCCGTCGGGCGCCAATTCTGGCAGAACTGGAAGCCGGGCTGAAAGGCTATACCTACCTTGAGCATCACGGAGGAGAAGCATGATGTTCTTTGAAGGCTCCGAAAAAAAAGTTGAAGTAATCATCTGCGCGCGGGCCGGCTCGCTGCGCAAGCTGGGACGGGATTTTTGGTCTGGTATTGTCACCCGGGCCGATGCTGAGATCCTCGATATCCTGAGCAATGACCATTGCGACGCCTATCTTTTGTCGGAATCGAGCCTGTTCGTCTGGCACGATCGCTTTTTGATGCTGACCTGTGGCACCACCACACTGGCCGATGCCTTTTTGCACTTTCTCGATCACGTCAACGACAAAGACATTTTATACGCCAGCTTCCAGCGCAAAAACGAATACCTCTCGCACCTGCAAAAAACCTCCTTCGAGCAGGATCTGGCGCGAATCGGTGAACGACTGGAGGGCTCAGCATTCCGTCTGGGTAAGCTGGATAGCCACCATCACTATATTTTCCATCTGAACCGTCCCTACGAGGTTCAGCCTGGCGACGTTACCAATGAACTGCTGATGTACCACATCAAAGGGGACAGTGCCGATTACCTGCGCAGTCCTGACCAGACTATAAAAGGCGTTCGACGTTTGTTACAACTGGAAAAAAACCTGCCGAGCTTTGCTCTCAGTGACTGGCTATTTGAACCATTCGGATACTCCCTCAACGCCCTCAGGGGGGATCGTTACGCCACGCTTCATATAACACCCCAGGAAGACAGCTCCTACGTCAGCTTCGAGACCAATCTTGACCTGCACAATTCCTGCCTGATTAATGTGCTGCTGACAGCATTAAATCCAGGCAGCTGGGATTTGATTAACTTTAATGCCCCGGAGACAACCTGCAGTCCCGGTGACTACCAGTGCATGACCGAATCCAACCTGAACATGACCTGTGGATTCGTCATGTCCTTCAGACATTTCCAACACAAGGATCACCGGATTGTGAAACCGGAGATGATCCTCAGGAAAGCCTCATGAGTACGCTGGAAGGACAGGAAGATTTTTCTTTGTATGCCAATGCCTTTGGTTTTCTTCGCCAGAGTCTGAACTTTGACCCGGTCAATGCGAGGGCCGATGTGGTGATCACCGGCATCCCGTTTGATCTGGCTACCACCGGGCGCAGTGGCAGCCGTCTTGGCCCCGGAGCTATACGTCAAGCGTCGGTTAATTTGGCTTGGGAGGGCGTACGCTGGCCATGGTCTTTTGACTTGAAAGAACGCCTGTCGGTCATCGACTGCGGCGACTTGGTATTCGAGGCTGGCAATGGCGATGAGATGTCACGTCGCCTGTCTGACCACGCTGACCGGGTTCTGGCCTCAGGCAAAAAAATGCTCAGTTTTGGTGGTGACCACTTCGTTACCCTGCCCTTACTTCGTGCTCATGCCAAACACTTTGGACGCATGTCGTTTATCCACTTTGACGCCCACACCGACGATTATGACCTTGGTGGCAAATTTGATCACGGCACTATGTTCCACCACGCCAGAGTGGAAGAGTTAATTGACGCTTCTGCTTCGGTGCAACTTGGCATTCGTACGGCGTACGACCGGGTAAAAACACCGTTCAAGGTACTCGAAGCACCTGAGGTTAATGCGACACCAGTCATTGATATTGTCGAACGGATACGGGGAATTGTCGGCAACAATCCGGTCTACCTCACTTTTGATGTAGACTGCCTGGATCCGGCCTTTGCCCCAGGAACAGGCACGCCGGTGTGTGGCGGACTGACCTCAGACAAAGCGCTGCAAATCCTGAGGGGGCTTCAGGGCTTGAACATTGTTGGCATGGACATTGTCGAAGTGGCACCAGCCTACGACAGCGCCGGCATTACTGCCTTGGCCGCAGCAACTGTAGCGGTGGATATGCTCTATCTCCAGGCTGTACTGAAACACCGTTAATTCTCTCTTGTGCATCCCGGCAACAAGCAACTCAAATCGCCTGAACTTTCAGGCAAAACTCTGATGTGAATATTAAATCATGGCTGAATACCGTCTCTTTACTTCCGAGTCCGTGTCTGAAGGGCATCCCGATAAAATCGCCGACCAGATATCTGATGCCATTCTTGATGCCATTCTGATAGATGACCCCGATGCGCGGGTCGCGGTTGAAACAATGGTTAAAACCGGCATGGTTATCGTGGCTGGTGAAGTTCGCACCAAGACTTACGTCGATATTGAAGAGATCGTGCGCGGTGTGGTCACCAGCATCGGTTATAACCACGGCGACCTGGGCTTTGACGGCGAAAGCGTCGCGGTTCTCAACGCTATTGGCAAACAGTCGCCTGATATTGCCGTAGGCGTTGACGAAACCGATGATAAAGAGCTGGGCGCTGGTGACCAGGGTCTGATGTTTGGTTATGCCACCAACGAGACTGATACCTTGATGCCGGCACCCATTTTTTACTCTCACCTGCTGGTGCAACGCCAGGCTGAACTGCGCAAGAACAAAACCTTGCCCTGGTTGCGCCCGGATGCCAAGAGCCAGATAACCATGCGTTACGGTGAAGATGGCAAGCCCGTAGCTATTGACGCTGTGGTTCTGTCCACTCAGCACGATCCGTCCATCAGCCTGGAAGAGCTGCGCGCAGAAGTTCTGGACAAAGTGATCAAGCCGGCCCTCCCAGTCCAGTGGTTGCATGAGGGCACCGAATACCACATCAACCCGACTGGCATTTTCGTTATTGGCGGCCCGGTAGGCGACTGTGGTCTGACTGGTCGCAAAATCATTGTTGACACGTACGGCGGTATGGCCCGTCATGGTGGTGGTGCGTTCTCGGGCAAAGACCCATCGAAAGTGGACCGCTCTGCCGCTTACGCCGGCCGCTATGTGGCCAAAAACATCGTTGCCGCTGGCCTGGCTGACCGTTGTGAAATTCAGGTTTCCTACGCCATCGGGGTGGCCCAGCCAACGTCCATCAGCATCAACACCTTTGGCACCGGCAAGATCAGTGATGAGAAAATCGTTGATCTGGTACGCAAAAACTTCGACCTGCGGCCAAAGGGTTTAATCGCCATGCTTGACCTGAAGCGCCCTATCTATCAGGCCACCGCCGCCTATGGTCACTTTGGCCGCGAAGACGCTGACTTCACTTGGGAGCGCACAGACAAAGCTGATGCCCTGCGGCAACAAGCGCACCTGAGGTTAATGCGACACCAGTCATTGATATTGTCGAACGGATACGGGGAATTGTCGGCAACAATCCGGTCTACCTCACTTTTGATGTAGACTGCCTGGATCCGGCCTTTGCCCCAGGAACAGGCACGCCGGTGTGTGGCGGACTGACCTCAGACAAAGCGCTGCAAATCCTGAGGGGGCTTCAGGGCTTGAACATTGTTGGCATGGACATTGTCGAAGTGGCACCAGCCTACGACAGCGCCGGCATTACTGCCTTGGCCGCAGCAACTGTAGCGGTGGATATGCTCTATCTCCAGGCTGTACTGAAACACCGTTAATTCTCTCTTGTGCATCCCGGCAACAAGCAACTCAAATCGCCTGAACTTTCAGGCAAAACTCTGATGTGAATATTAAATCATGGCTGAATACCGTCTCTTTACTTCCGAGTCCGTGTCTGAAGGGCATCCCGATAAAATCGCCGACCAGATATCTGATGCCATTCTTGATGCCATTCTGATAGATGACCCCGAGTGGAAGAGTTAATTGACGCTTCTGCTTCGGTGCAACTTGGCATTCGTACGGCGTACGACCGGGTAAAAACACCGTTCAAGGTACTCGAAGCACCTGAGGTTAATGCGACACCAGTCATTGATATTGTCGAACGGATACGGGGAA
>JAKROC010000155.1 GCA_024509075.1 Endozoicomonas sp. | reverse complement strand
TGCTCCCGGGGCTTCGCTCATTTGCCGCCTCGAATCAACTTGAAATCCTTTGGGTGTATATCGACGATTTAGCAGCAAGGAAAAAGAATTTTTTGAACTCTTTAATGAAATTGTGCGTAATTGCCGACAAAACTACGGCCTGGCGTTGCCAGGGTGGTAAAATTGTCTGGAAATGTGCCCTGAATACCTGCAATTTCTACTGCTAGAGGCTCAGGTTGTCACAAGCATCTGCATACGCGACTAATGCTATGTAAACTTCCGGGTAAACTCGTTAGAATGCCCGTGCCAGTCTGCTCGGGCTCGGAAATCATGAAGAGCCGGTACAAGTGTTTGAGATAGTTGACCGAGGATAAATAAATGAGCAACATTCCTTCTGAGTTACGGTATCTGCGTTCCCATGAGTGGGTGCGGTTGGAGGAGGACGGTACTGTCACTATTGGTATTACACACCATGCCCAGGAGGAGCTGGGGGACGTTGTTTTTGTTGAATTGCCTGAGATTGGTGCCATGCTCGGTGCCGGTGATGAAGCTGGTGCAGTCGAGTCGGTTAAAGCTGCATCTGAAATTTATGCGCCGTTAACTGGAGAGATTGTCGATGTTAATGGCACTTTGGAAGAGTTACCCGAGACGGTAAATGGTGATCCCTACAACGATGGCTGGTTTTTCAAGATGAAACTGGAAGATGAGGGTGAACTGACTGATTTGCTTGATGCTGAGGCTTATGCTGAGTTTATTGATTCCTGAACATCGCTCTTACCCATGAATGATGAGCAACTACTTCGTTATAGCCGACAGATTTTGCTCCCACAGGTCGACATTGCCGGGCAGGAGCGTTTGCTATCGTCCCGGATTTTGATTCTGGGTCTGGGAGGGCTGGGCTGCCCAGCAGCCTATTATCTGGCCGCTGCCGGAGTGGGGACGCTGGTATTGGCCGATCCGGATACGGTTGATCTCACCAACCTGCCAAGGCAGTTGCTCTACACCAGCGCCGATCTGGGTGTTGCCAAAGCGGCTGTTGCCGCTGCACGACTGTTGTCAATTGATGACAGTATTGCTGTAGAAACTTTGCCGACAAAACTGACCGATACTGAATTACTTGCTCAGGTAAAGAAGTCCACTGTCGTTTTGGATTGCACTGATAACTTCCAAAGTCGATTTGCCATCAATGCTGCCTGTGTTCAGGCTGGTGTACCTCTGGTCAGCGGCGCTGCCATCCGCCTTAATGGCCAGCTGACGGTTTATGACCGCCGCCAAAATGATGCCCCCTGTTATCGTTGTCTTTATGATGAGCAGAGTAATGAGAATCTCAGCTGTGCCGAGTCAGGCATTCTTGGCCCTGTGGTCGGCACTATCGGCACCATGCAGGCACTCGAGGCTATCAAGCTGATTACCGGTTTTGGCAACACGCTTAATGGCCGTTTAATGATTTTTGATGCCGTGGCCACGGAGTGGCAAACCATGCAAATCAGGCCAGATCCGCTCTGTCCTGTGTGCGGTGATGCCTGAATGGTCAGGGTGGGGGCAAGCTGTTTTCTACCGCTTCGAGCAGGCGGGCTTTGTAATCAGAGTCGAGATCATTCCAGTGAGCACCGATTAGGGCACCTTCGAGCGCGTAGAGCAATACTTTGGATACTTTGAACCCCCGGTCACGAACTTTGCAGTAGGCGGCCACTGAGCCAACATCATGCAGTTGCTCGAGAGTTTTGATGCCAACAGCATTTAACCATTGCACGGATGTTTTACCGAGATTTTTTAGTTCGATCAGATCAGTTGCCATGTACTGGATCCTTAACTCAACTCCAGCGTCCATGCCAGAGGCCACATGATTATTGAAAGTCGTGAGACATTTGACCCTAAGAATAGACCAGACTTTTGAGATGATTCCATAGAGTTATCAGTTATTACCAGATGCCATTCTACCCGTAAGGACTGATTTAATTATTTCGGTAATATTTGTTTTTATGCCGGGAGTGTAGAACAGCTTTCTCTGCTTTCGTTTTGCGCAAAAGATCATCGACGGTGTCTCACGTATAATCGCCCCATGGAAAAGAAACCAACGACTAAAACAGGCAATGTTGCCAGAAAAAGACGTCCGCCCAATCGCAAGAAAGAGCCTCAGCCACTGCAGTGGAAGTCCATTGCGCTAAAGGTGGGTTTGACGCTTATGGTGCTGGTGGGCGCTTATGCTGTTTATCTGGATGCCTCCATCATTAAACAGTTTGAAGGGAAAAAGTGGGCAATTCCTGCCAAGGTTTATGCGCATCCGCTGGAGTTGTTCGTGGGGAAAAATATTACCCTGCTTGATTTTCTTTCGCAGCTCCAACGCCAGGGCTATCAGCCAGTGGAGAAGGTCAGTCGGCCCGGTACGTTCGCCAGAAATTTCAATCAAATAGAAGTCTATAGTCGTGGGTTTTATTTTCCTGACGGCAAAGAGCCACCACGTCTGGCAACCATTGATTTCAAGAATGATCAAGTAGTGCGCCTGCTAGGGTCAGACAGGCACAACTTGCCTCTATTACGCCTGGACCCACAGCCCATTGGTAGTATTTTTCCGGCCAGCTATGAAGATCGTATTCTCATTCGTATTGATCAAACGCCTCGTTATCTGATACCCGCTCTGTTGGCCATTGAGGATCAGGAATTCTACGACCACTTTGGTTTATCTCCGTCGTCTATTATCCGTGCCATGTTGGCCAACATGACAGCAGGTGGGGTGGTACAGGGGGGGAGTACGATTACCCAGCAGTTGGTAAAAAACCTCTTTTTGACAAATGAGCGATCAATGACGCGTAAAGTCAAAGAAGCAATCATGGCTCCGTTACTTGAGCTGCACTACAGCAAGGATGAGATCCTGGAAACCTACCTGAATGAAGTGTATCTCGGTCAGCAGGGGCGGCGAGCCATTCATGGCTTTGCCATGGCCAGCCAATTTTACTTTGCCCAGCCATTGCAGGAATTGAATCTCGCCCGTACGGCGCTGCTGGTGGCGCTTGTCAAGGGGCCATCCTACTACGATCCGAGACGAAACCCGGAGCGTGCCGTGCAGAGGCGTAACTTGGTACTGGACGTGTTGGCGGATCTGGCGATTATCTCCCCGTCTGAGGCCAGGCGCTCAAAAAAGTTGCCTCTGGGAGTGGTCAGTCGGGAGATGGTGAGCAGCAATGATTTTCCTGCTTACATTGATATGGTTCGGGCCCAGTTACGCGACGATTACAACGAGAAAGACCTGACCAGTGAGGGGCTGCGCATATTCACCAACATGGATCCGATCATTCAGCGTAAGGCGCAAAAAAGTGTGACGGATATTCTCAACCAGATCGACAGGCAACCACAGAATAGTCCTCTTCAGGGAGCAATGGTCGTCAGTTCGGCTCAGACTGGTGACTTATTGGCCATTGTTGGTGACCGGGCAGCTGGTTATGCTGGTTTCAATCGTGCTGTTGAAGCCCGCAGGCCGGTCGGATCCTTGATCAAGCCGGCTATTTACCTGACAGCTCTGGAGCAGCCTAACCGTTACACACTAACGACACCTGTCAAAGACCAGCCATTGAAAATCCGTGATGGTCGGGGGGGGTATTGGGAGCCGAAGAACTATAGCCGCAAGTCCCATGGACAGGTGCCGCTCTACCAGGCTCTGGCCAAGTCCTATAACCAGGCTGCGGCCAGTACCGGTATGGCTGTTGGATTATCGTCAGTACTCAATACTCTTAAACGGCTGGGTATTGAGCAAACACTGCCGCCTTATCCCTCTGTGTTATTAGGCTCAACATCCATGTCACCGGTTGAAATCACCAGCGTGTACCAGACCATTGCCAGCGGCGGTTATCGGATGCCGCTGCGGGCTATTGATGCTGTCGTGGACAATCGGGGCAAACCGCTGACTCGCTACAGCATCTCCGTTGAGCGAGTGGTTCAACCTGGCCCCATGGAGTTGTTGCGCACTGCGTTGGGGTTGGTAATGACCGAAGGCACTGGTTATGGTGCTTATCGGTATGTGAAACCGGGCATCGCTCTGGGCGGCAAGAGTGGAACCACCAATGACCTGCGCGATGGTTGGTTTGCCGGTTATTCCAAAGATCTGGTGGCAGTGAGCTGGGTCGGTTACGATGACAACCGGCCTACCCGGCTGACTGGCAGCAGTGGTGCCCTGAAAGTTTGGGGCCATTTTATGGCTAGTGCACCGGCCAACTCAGTCACTGCCTTAAATAGCAGTGTCATAAAGCGGGTATGGGTCAACCCGCAAGCCAATGGCCTTAGTAGCCGCGACTGTAAAGGAGCCAGATTGCTGCCTTACATTAAGGGATCTGAACCACGGGTTTACCGGGGATGTGAAAAAACAGAAAAGCCAGTAAGGCCGGAGAGGCCTGCCGATGACAGAGAGTCGATTCTCAAGAGGGTTTTCCGATGGCTTTGATTAAGCACGTCTGCATTTGTGAAAAAAGGCAAAGGTTCTTCTCATTGAAAAAACTGATGATACCGTTAATGACTGTTATCCTGTCGGGTTGTTCAACGTCGACATTGGTGCAGATGCCGGAAGCAACCAGGCCGACAGTCTCTCCCCCACAACGTCAGGATGCGGTAGGAACTCTGCTCAGTGTTGCGCACAGTGCCCGGATTGATGGTCGGCTGGACGAAGCGGAAAGCCTATTGAGCCGCGCAATGCGTATCAATCCAACGTCACCGGAAGTGTATTACCAGATGGCATTGCTCCGGCAGGCTCAGGGCCAGACGGCGCAAGTGCATCAGTTAGCTGAGCGCGCCCTGAGTCTTGGCCCGGATGCTGTGTTGGCAAGGGATATCAGGCATTTGATGGGGCGCTGAGCAGGTACAGATTACTGCCATTTTCTCATATTGCTGACAGGTACAATCCAGAGGTAAATGAATTGCCATGTCCAAAGAAGTTATTGATCTGCTCGATGCCCTGGAGCAGGCGTTACGGCAACTGAACGTCTGGAGTCCAAGTCCTCCTGCACCTGAGGCATTGGCCAGCTCTACCCCATTCTGTCTCGACAGTATGACATGCAGCCAATGGCTGCAGTGGGTATTTACGCCTCGGATGCGGGCGCTGCTTGAGCGTGGCGCTCTGCTGCCAACAGGTTCTGACATCTTGTCCTACGCTCAGGTTGCCTTGCCTGCCGAAGGTCTGCGCAGTCACGACCTGATGGGGGTTATTGCGCAGCTCGATCAACTGATGAACTGAGCTGGGCCGGTTCCGATATGGCAGATCGTTTGATATAAACTTTGATTACATCCTCACCTTGTTCTGTTGCGTGAATGGCAACAACATGGTTGGCCTGTCTGAGCGTGTTTATCAATTGGTTGTTTTCAGGCGTGTCGGTCAGCGAGAACTGGAAGCTCTCTTTGGACAACACAGGAATAATCTCCAGTTCGACCAGCAAACTGGAAACCTCTGGCCAGGAAAGGTGTTTAGCCTGCATGGACAACAATTTGATTTTTTCTTCCCAGCTCTTTGCAACGGTCAACAGTGTTCCTAACCGTTTACCGCTGATTTTCAGGGTGAAGCTCTCCGCAGGGAGGGTCAGGATCAGTGTGACGATGGCATGCAAAATGCACTCGTCGTTTTCCTGCTCATGATTTAACAGGTCACAAAGCCATAGTTGGTCATTGATGTGGATGTCATCACCCGACAATAACCGGGTAACGGTGGCCACAGTCAGGTGGGTAGTGTTGTCTGTGGCGGCCTTGTAGTCATGCCAGAAGCGGATGGTGTATTGGTAAACGCTGTCGGTACCGAACAGCGATTCGTTGCGTGCCAGCCAGCTCAGGCCGCTCAGGGAGAACTGGCAGCCGGGATGCTTGAGGATTGTTGCCAGCCGGCTGGGAGAAATACTTTCCGGGTCGAAATGTTCAATGGGGATGGATGGGAAGGTTTCAAGCAGTTTTTCCAGGGTTGAGTCGCTGATGTCCTTATTATGTACGAGACCAATAAGCAGATGATCTGGGTAAGGCGTGGCAGCCTGGCTTTGCTGGGATAATTGTTCCAGATGTTCAGGGCGAGTAATAAACTGTAACAGCAGTGGGTCATTTTCAATCGTGGCAAACAAATGGCGGACGTTGTCCCAGGTGGGGAGGGCTAAATTTGCTGCGAACAGCTGAGTGCACAGACCATTATTTATGATATCGCCCATCGCTGTGACTGTCTGGCCAGAATGAGTTAATAGATTCAGTTTGTCCGCATCGCTCACCTGTGGTGCATTCAGCAGCTGCGTGAGACAGTGCTGTTCTTCCTGGTTTTCTGGCAGTTTTAGCAAAATCTGGTTAACCAGTATCTCCAGTTCCTCCTGAACCTGTGCCATCAGCGTTGTATGACCACAGGCGCAAATGGCGGAATAACTGACTTTGGCCAGGGTCGTTGGCCGCTGGTTTTCGCTGAAAGCCAACAGCAGGCCGAGCATGTGGTGGTTCATCTGATACACTGCGCTGTCAATGATCTTGTGAGCAGTATCCTGCGAACAGTGCTCAAGGGACAGGCGATGAAACTTTATCTTGTTGTCTTCCAGCCAGTGCCAGATATCCGGTCGCTTTTGGCTGTAGTGAACAATCGGTTCAATGTTTTCCAGATCATTGATAGCTGGAATAAGGTCATTGCTCAATGTTCTGAGTTCGTCAGCGGTGAGAGCCATCAGCACTTGGGCAATAATTTCGTTACTGTGTATCGAGTAATCACTGCTGATGCAGTGGGTTAACGCTGAGCAATTGAGCGACAAAAGACGCTGAAACAGTTTTTGTGTTTGGCTGATGGCGTTTTTTTGATATTGCACGATAAACATCGTCAGTCTGGCAAAATGACGTTCAGGTAAATCAAAAAGTGCGAATAAAAAAGCGTTGGATGGATAACCGTTATAGCTGGATGCCGGTTGATTCAGCAGCTCAGTCACTAATAGGTTGATCAGTCCACGCCCATGGCCGAGATCGGTGGGTTGTAGCTGGTTAAGTAATGCTTGAGGCGAGTCAATGTGCTCAGAAAACTGAATGGATTGCCCGGCACGTAACTTAAGTGCCAGGCACTTGTCGTCAAAATTGATAGCTCCGGATTGAAAAGATGACAAGTAATCCCGATAGTCCTCAGCAAAATAGCCATTTTTCACCAGCCAGGGAACAGGGCCAAAAGATGCTTCGGTCAGCTCGCCGAGGAATGAGTCATCCATGATGCCCTGTTGCAGCGCTTGAGCAATACTGCTGCCTGACAGTTTGAGTGTTTTCTGCTTTAGCTGGCTGGTGCTTGCTGGTGTTTGCTGTTCTTCAGCCGGGCTGTGCTGGTCGATGCTATGGCGGTATTTATCCAGAGCTTGCTGTTTATGATGCCTGAAATTGGTAAAAATCTGAGCAAATTGCCCTTTGTTGTTACATAGCGCCGCGTGTTCACGTGGGTATAGCGTTTTGACCACCATCATGGCCAGTAATTTGTTTTTATCAAGCAGTGGCAGTTTGCGTGTTAACTGATCGAGATAGATTCTAAATTCATTGACAATGCTGGTGGTGATGCGAGGGT
>JAKROC010000154.1 GCA_024509075.1 Endozoicomonas sp. | reverse complement strand
TTGTCTACAAACCTTGATAATCAAGGATTTTCATTATCATTCCGAGAGAGCACCCTATCCCAGCCACGGTCAATCAGTATTTCAGAGCCATCCTTGTGATACCTTGCCGACAGGGTTCGCGCCACTGCATCCGGTTTTTTCGGATCAACCAACCCGAAACCAAACCCGTTACCCTTAGCCTGATGCTTTTTGGCGTATTCGTAGAGGTATTCCCAAAGCCTGGGTGTCAGAATGTATTTGTCGTCTACTTCTTTATCCAGCAGATCAGCAAAGGATAGACGCTGATCCGGGAGCAGCTTATGGATATCTTTCAGCGTAAAACCTTCATGG
Source organism: Endozoicomonas sp. (assembly GCA_024509075.1). Taxonomy (GTDB): domain Bacteria; phylum Pseudomonadota; class Gammaproteobacteria; order Pseudomonadales; family Endozoicomonadaceae; genus Endozoicomonas. The sequence goes on along the minus strand of JAKROC010000154.1, from coordinate 7,196 downwards.
ACATTGAGATCCTTGCGAAAGCCAACCAGAACAATCCGCTCCCGGTGTTGGGGAATAAAGTGCTTGCCATCAATAATTTTTGGGTCACGAGAAGACATATCGTCAATATCCGCAACCCAGTAGCCCAACTCATCCAGGGTCTCAGCGATCACCTGAAAAGTTTTGCCCTTGTCATGGCTTTTCAGGTTTTTCACATTCTCCAACACAAATGCAGCAGGTCTCTTAACTTCCAGAATGCGAGCCACATCAAAGAACAGGGTTCCCTGGGTTTTGCATTCAAAGCCGTGCGCCCGACCCAACGCATTCTTTTTGGAGACACCGGCCAGAGAGAACGGCTGACAGGGAAAACCAGCCAACAGTACATCATGGTCTGGCACATGCTGATCGACATAAGCGGCGACTGACTTATTTATTTCCGGGTAAGTCTCACTCAATGTCACCTCACGGATATCGTCATTGAAAATATGCCGTTGCGGATCACTGTAGTGATTGGCCTTATAGGTCTGGACGGAATACTTGTTCCACTCACTGGTAAAAACACACTCCCCGCCAATGGCCTCAAAGCCCTTGCGAATGCCACCGATGCCAGCAAACAGATCAATAAACTGAAACGATGGTTTTTCAGCTCTTTCCGGCTTGGGTGGCAACAGCCCCAGAAGCGTGTGCATCTGCACATCATCTAACCTGGGGCCATTCTCCAATGCCAGCCATTTCGTGATTTCAGAATGATGTTTACCCAACGCCTCTGCTACGTGTTTCTTGCCCCATATTTCTACGGTCTTGTCCAACAATTGTTTGTTGCTTAAAGTCATGTACCTGGCTATCTCGCTGGGTATTTTGTGCGGTTTAGGGTTACATAAATGACCCAGAGGCTCAAGCGGAAGTTCCTGCCCATGAAGCTTTCCCACAGCCAAAATAATGCACAAAAGTACTATTTTAAAAATAAAGGGTTTATCGGGTGAATGTCTGGGCACCAAGGGTAAAGACCTGTCTGACTACTGATGATGATTAAAATTTAGTACAGTTAAGCCACCATACCAGGTGATCAGCCTGCGATCTGGTTCAATAGCACCATCACAAACACGCACTGAAAACTGAGCGCAAATTGCAGAAACTGCATACAGCCAAGAGGCCTTTCTTGTGCCAACTGCGCTTTTCCGGTGCTTATTACGGAATGTGATATTCTCCGCAGAATTTGTCGTTTATTCGAGTACGAGAGCAGTATGAGTACGGAAATTGATCAGCAGATTAACGAGCTGAACCTGCAGAAGCGGGAGCTTGAGAGTAAAATTGCAGCACTGGATGAGCAGGGTTCCAGAGAGGCTGTGCTGGAAGGGTTGCGTAAGTGTGAACGACACATCTTCTTCAGGAATAATGAAAATATTGTTCTGGATACAGAAACACATAATCTCTGGACAACCAAAGATACTGGAAGTTTGCCGTTGATATCACTGATCAAGCCACCCAGCCGGATACCGCTGTCGTCCAGGGTTTTATGAAGGCGATTTTTTTCATTGGCTATTTGCTTGACCAATGAGTCTCGCCGGCGAGTCAGTAAACCTAATTGTTCCTGATCTGGATGAGGCACAAAGCTCGGGCGAACCGGGCCGCACTGACCAGGATGGGCGAGCCACTGACTGTCCAATACATCCGTCTTGCGGCCGGGTACATTCTTGACGTGCCGGGCATTCACCACCCAAGGGTTCAGGTTGCAACCAATGATAGATGCGTAAATGCTTTTCCGTGCCGGGAGCACGACTGACCCGGCTTACGATTGGCTCCACGTCCTGTAGTCATCATCTTTGATGATCAACCCCGTTCCAGGGTAATAAATTTTGGTGTTTCCATGCACATTGCCCGTGTATATCGCCAAAGTAATGTTCCCGTTGGGGAGGTGAGTGTTTCTCCACTCTTGGCAAGGCTGCACTGCCTGGTAACAGGAGAATACTTTGAGAAAACAAATTGCGGATTGTACAGAGAGCGAGCCTATCGGATGTCACAAGAAGATAGTCTCGGCTTGACCCGCCCCTAAAGAAAGCGGGTTTGCGCCTCAATTCTGGTGAGAAAAAATAGCCCAAAAATGGCCAAAAACCGGCTTTCTTGGCAACTGCGCCAGTGCGCAATTATAAGGAGGAAGCATATAAAAAAACCAACCGCTAAAACGACAAAAAGCCCGTAAAACAAGGGCTTTTTTAAATGATTTGTCAGAAGTTCTCAGCGGAACAAACAGAAAAGTGCTCTGACCAATAAAACTCTGAGGTAGCTTCTGTGAAGTCTAAACTGGCGGTGAGGGAGGGATTCGAACCCTCGGTACGCGATTAACGTACACACACTTTCCAGGCGTGCTCCTTCAGCCACTCGGACACCTCACCGTAAGCCCAAAGCATGACTGCCCTGAACAGGTTGCGTACTCTATATCACTAGCGTCATAAAGGCAAAAAAAATATATGCCTGACGATAAAAAAATGAACCGTACGAACAAGCCAGGTTCAGGTAATACCGTGAACCTGGCCGAAACCGCAGCAGCCTGTCTTTTGATCGAAGTTAATTCCGCAGAACGGTCACTTCTCCTTGTTCCGAAATAACGGAGTGAACTACTCGTCCAACAAGAGCAACTGGGTGAACTACTCGCCTCTAAAGCACCCGAAGGGCATAAAGAGCGAGCTTCCAATACTAAGAGGCTGTTCATAATCTTCTCAACAAAAGTGCCAAAAAAGCCAAATCAGTGAACTGTAAACTTGTATTCAGTTTGCGCTCGGTATTCTTCCACAAACGGCGACAACCTTCTAACCAGGCAAATGAGCGCTCGACAACCCAGCGCTGTGGAATAACCGCAAAAGTATGAAGTTCGCTCCTTTTAGCTAACTGTACCGAAGCTCCCGGAATTTCTTTCGTAGCATTGGCGAAAGGCTGGCCAGTATAGCCACCATCGACCAACACAGATCGTACCTTTGATAGCGAAGACTTGTTATTTTTAAAGGCCTCAAGAGTACCAGCTCTGTCAGTGATATTTGCAGTAGTGATGGCAATTGCGTGAGGTAACCCCTGTGTATCAACAACGACATATGTTTAATTCCTGACACGTTTTTTCCTGCGTCGTATCCTTTGTGCAACGCATAAGCGGTATTTTTAACGCTCTGAGCATCGACTATATACCCAATGGATTTCATGTTGCTACGCGGCGGCAATTGAGCGAGGCCCCGGGAGCGTAGAAATTAACGAGAACCAAGTGGTGTGTGTCGAGTCATTGAACGTGAAAGGAATGATCAAAAATCCAAAGCTGGCCAGACATATCGCTGACGCCAACTGGGGTGAGTTTGTCCGACAACTGAAGTACAAGTCCGATTGGGCTGGTCGTACTTTGGTTGGGATCGACCGGTTCTTCCCCAGCTCCAAACGGTGCTCCGGCTGTGGGTTTGTTCATGAAAGTCTGCCGTTGTCTATCCGTCACTGGCGTTGCCCTGAGTGCGGTTCTAAACACGACAGGGACATCAATGCAGCAAAGAATATCAAAACCGCCGGGCAAGTGGTGTTAGCCTGCAAAGCGACCGGAACGGGGGTGGCAGCGGCCTAGTCGGTGCCATCCAGGGAAGGCGTGTTGAAACAGGAAGCCTGTGGGGTGACTAACGGGAATCCCCCACCATAGCCGTCAGGCTTGGTGGTGGGAGGATGTCAATGCTCGACACAGGCGGGATTCCAGCAAAGAGTCACTTCAGGAAGGCAGGACAGCCATGCTGAAAACACCAGCACGGTACTTTTGAACATGCTGAATATTACTGCTGTGAGGAATCTTTGTAATTGACCGCATCGGCAAACTTCATTTCCTCCAATATTTGGATAGACGACTTGATGCTATCAAGCAGCGCCGTCAATTCCAGATAACACAATTGACCTGGCTCATCATCGGAACAGGCCCTTGTCTCTTTGTTGATACTCTTGCATAAGCCTTCGAGCAAATGAATCGTGTCTCTAATACGGATAGTGTGCTGCACCTTTTCCTCTGACGCCTGCGGCCTGGCACTCTTCAAGCTGCGCAGAAGCTCAGCAGCATAAGCCACGCCCTGTCTCAGTGACAGCAGTGCCTCAGTACCCGGCTGCCTGCTTACCAGACGGCTTAACAGAGGTTTCACCACGGGATGGGCACTATCGGGCAGCAAGGCCTTTTTGACTTCCTGCCTAGAAATGATATTCCGATCCTTTATCAGTGGTAATTGCGCCGGGGGGGTGCTGTCCTTGGCCATTGGATATTGGTTCCGATTGCTGGAAGAAAGGGGGCTTGTCTGTCCTTTATCGACTGCCGGCGCAATATACATACCCAAAGGATTTCAAGTTGATTCGAGGCGGCAAATGAGCGAAGTCCTTATGCCCTCGGGTGCCGGGAGCATAGAAATACCATGTGACCGGGGTGACGACTGCGTAGATACCCTGGAGGGCATAAATGCAGGAGGTAGTACCCTAAAGGGCATAAATACCCTAAAGGGCATAAATACCCTGAAGGGCACAAGTGCAGCCAACAAAGCAACTTGAAAGGCGACGGATATACGACGATTTCGCTAATCACTGCGGCAGTCGGTGCTTGATCATCTGCCCCAGGGTGACAATATCCTTACGCACCTCCTTTACTTGATTTTCCACACCTTCAAGGCGCTGGTTGATGCCGCCAAGCCACTCGTTAGTGCTGCCCAGACGCTCATTATTTTCATCAAGCCGTTCGTTAGCCTCATCCAGACGTTCATTATTCTCGCCAAGTCGATCATTGGTTTCGTTTAACCGCTCATAACTGGCATCAACCCGCTCATGAGTACTGTCCACCAGCTTATTGGTTTCATCCAGACGACCATTGATGGTATCAAGGTGCTCGTTAATGTCATCAAGGATTTTGTGCGTGTTGTCCATTAACTCACTGGTACGCTCAAAACCGGACATAGTGGATTGGGCCAGTTCAGAAACATCCTCCTTTACACCGGCAACTTCCGCCTGAATACCGGAAATATTAACCTTAACGCCAATTATTTCATGCTGATTTTTCAGGGCGATGTGTTTGATATCCGCCATCGCCTTGACCAGGCCATGAATGGTGTTGTAGAGGGACTGCTGCTGCTTCTCCAGCAACTCAACTCGTGATTCTAGCGACATACAGCTACCTGTCTTTTGTTGTGTTACAAAGCCTTGTGTTCGGAAGTTTTTTAGTTAGACCGCTGCAGTGCACTGTTATTAGTCATTCTTGTAAAAAAAAAGAGGATACCATTAACCAATCAGACAACCCGGGGTGTCCCACCAGCCGCCGTGACTGATTACATAGCAAAGCGGTGCACTGGCTGCCCGATCAGCATAGCAGAGCTGCACAATGCCAACGGTTATGGTTTGTTATGCTGCCAAGACTTCGGTGAACTGTCGCCGCCTGGCAATATAAATCCATAGGTACATCGGCAACGGCCAGCATCCCTGTGTCAACAGACCGGAAAAGACGAACACCATAAGAGCTTTCCAGAATTAACGAATGGGAATATGGACTCGAAGATCGGTACAGGTGGTGCAGATTTTCGGTTGCTTGATGTTTTGTCAGCGCCGAGGGGGGGATGCGTTGACTGGACAGGGCTTACGCACCAGCAAAAACGCACGTAATCCCCTGCTATCAGAGGGCTACAGCGGAATGGTCAGCGCCGGAAGAAATGTAAAACTGCTGCGTATGTCATTGTTGCCTCAGATTGCGCAGAGCCTGCCTGATTACTTGTACTGAATTTGCCGCATATTATCAGTAAATATCACTACTATTTACATATTTTGCAGCATCAACTGGTGCGTAAGCCATGGTCTTTTCTAGCCCTCTTGGCTGGCTTTGCTCTCACTGGTTTTTTGTTGGGCAATTAACTTCTTGATACAGTCAACCAGAGCGCTGTCACCGCTGACACTAACCCAGCGCTGCTCAAAAACAATGTCCGCATCAAGCACTAATTGTGCATTCAACATAGCAAGGCTCTCTGCGGTCAGCCTGAGAGTGGCCTTCTGTCGCTGAACATCGACCTGAAAAGGTGCCTGATCACCCACTTTTATTCGATCCCCCTCCTGCCAGACAAAAAAATCCATGGTATGACCTTGTTGGCCATCTTTGTAGACCTGAATATGCAAGTCACAATTTTGCGGAAGCAGCCCGGCGTGGGCGGCGTCGGACAACGACTCAAACAGATCATTCAATTCATCCCTTATCGACTTATGGGAAATACGGTTCCATAGCAGCGCTTGGGACAACTTTTGTTCCTCATAACTCCTATCGTCTGCTGCTTGATAAAAACTGGTTGTAGTCATTCCGTGGGCACCAAATGGACTGCACGAGTTCACGTTATTGCCGGTATCACAGTTGAAGGACCGCAGCCCTCTGAAGCCCGATGTATCATTAATGCTCATGCGCTGAACAACCAGTTTGTCTAGCATATCAAAGAACAGCTTTTGCCTGTCTGTTGACCAGTCATTGTCTGGCTTATCGGTCAATTCTGCATGCAAGGGGGTTATAGCTGCAGGCAATTTGGACTCATCAGGGGGACCCACTGGATTTGGCCCAGACTCGCTTACGTCAGTCGGCAGCTCCTGACATTTGCTCTCAAAGGCCGGGGCATCATCAGCCTTGCCAGACGTGCCAGCCAGTAATTCATCATTCTTTTCCACAGCGTCACCAACAACAGCCTTGGGAAATTCCGGAAATAATTTACTCAATGTGGGGGCAAACATCCGGTGAGGAGCACAGTTCATTATAAGGTCAATAATGGCATTGGCATTGTCAGCACCTTTGTTGTTTTCTTTGGCAAGCCTAAGAAATTGCTTGCCCTGCTTAAGACAGGCACACGATGAAAATAAACCGGTAAGTACTTTATTGCTCTTGAGGTTCTTTTGCCTGAAATAATCAGCTTTACCAAGCAAAAAATTGCGATACTCAGATTCCAGGCCAGAATGGGTTTGAACAGAAGCAATGTCCCTGCCAGAAAAGACGGCATTGGAATCAGAAGAATCGACACCGGAGTTGGTCTTGCCAACAGCTACTTCTTCCGTTTTGTATGGAGAAATATTCACAGAACCAGTCCTGTTAGACATGTTGGTGATTATTGGCTCGAATTCAAGATGGCAAATATTTTTGGTTAGTCAACCCACAGGCTTCCTGTTTCAACACGCCTTCCCTGGATGGCACCGACTAAGCCGCTGCC
>JAKROC010000153.1 GCA_024509075.1 Endozoicomonas sp. | reverse complement strand
GTCTCTTTGAGCATCCCGCTATGTTCCATCAGAGCCAGCGCTTCTTCCAGATTTATGTTTAAGAAATGGTCGTATATTTTTTGATTTACTCATGAAATCAGATGGCTATTGTCTACAAACCCCGATACTCAAGGATTTTCATTATCATTCCGAGAGAGCACCCGATGGCAAGACTGGTGGTGGCATTGCTACATTTGCCAATGCTTGTGGCTTTAAGTCGTTTTCTGCGGCAAAACGGTGGATGCAGTCAAAAGGTTTTTGCAAGACTAATGATTTGGTTACCGTTACGCAGATGAAAGAAGCTCTTGAGTCTAAAACAGGTAAACAGGTTTCATTGCACAACTCATCCAAAAAGATGGGTAAGCACGCTGTTTTATATGTTGAAGTTGAGTCAGGAGCCAGTGGCAGGCAATGGATTTATTATAAAAATGGTGAATATTACGACCCGGCGCCAAGGAGTAAAGGGCCGAAAAGGTCAATTCGATATCCCAAGGTAACACGGGTAATCAATATTGGTGATACTACAACCAAGTCCAGGTAGTCACTGGATAGTCAGCGGACTGCGTGTCAGGAATCCTTCGAATCCAGGGTAACTGGCACGACCTGCTGAAAGGTTCCTTTTGCTGCTGTGGGCAACTGAGCTTGTCTGCATGAAGATGCAGGATGACAAGTCATCCTGCATCTTTTGTTTAGCGTTGTCGCGGAATGGGCAGTAGGTTTATTTCTACCCGGCGATTGAGTGCTCTTCCTTCAGCAGTGCTGTTGCTGGCAATTGGGTCCTGGGCACCACGACCAAATGCAGTGATTCGGGTACTGCTGATACCCTGAAAAATAAGGTAGTTGGCAACGCTGTCGGCACGGGCTTGGGACAGTGGCAGGTTGATGCTGTCACCGCCGGTGCTGTCGGTGTAACCAACGACCTGAATCAGGTTCCGATCAAACTCTCTGAACACCTTGGCCACCGAAGCGAGTATCGGGTAAAAGGCACTGCTAATATCAGAGCTGCTGGAGGTAAACGTGATATTTGAAGGCATGATCAGCTTGAGTTGATCGCCCTCACGGTAGACTTGTACGCCGGTATTTTGTAGTTGGGCTCTCAGTGCTGCCTCTTGTCTGTCCAGGTAGTTACCGTAGCCAGCACCAGCAGCCCCGCCAATGACAGCCCCTGCGATGGCACCGTCTTTACCATTGGCCAGAGCACCGATGGCAGCACCGGCAAGGACACCACCGAGCCCATAACTGGTTGACTTGCTGGTTTCTTGTTCACCGGTGTAAGGATTGGTTGTCTGGCAACCGGCCAGTAAGGAGCTGGACACTATGGTTGCGACAGCAAAATATGTTGTTAATTTCATAACGACTTCCTTGAACAATATTTTCGAACAGCTTTCAGAAGAGGCTTAGATAATCAATAAGTTGGCAGTTGTGCGCAGATTCAGGGAGACAAACACGGAGCAGAGAAAATATCAGTGATTTGGTGACTCCCCTATAATTTCTGTATTAAAAACTGCTTTGGATGCAAAGTCTAACTTTAAAAAGCCTCAAAGAGCAATGACTATTGCTCTGCGGTCCATCCTGAGGTATTTCAACGTTAAGGCAGATTTGGTTACCCGCGTATGACACAGTTTTCCCGTATTTCCTCGCCAATGGTCGTCTCAGGGCCGTGACCTGTGACGACGACAGCGTCTTCATCCAGCGTGTAGAGCTTTTGTTTGATTGACCGCTCGATGGTGGGAAAATCGCCACCCCACAAATCGGTGCGGCCGACGGCTCTGCGAAACAGGGTATCACCAGCAATCAGCAGTTTTTGCTCGGGAAACCAGAAACACATCGACCCCGGGCTGTGCCCAGGCGTGTGTATGGCAACACCGTGACCACAAGGTAACTCCTCATCGTCTTTCAGCCAGAAGTCAGGAGCGGGGGCCGGGCGATAGGGAATGCCAAACATACGACACTGCATCTCAAGGTTGTCCCAGAGAAACTTATCATCTTCATGGAGATGAATAGGGGCGCCGGTCTGTTTTTTGATCTCCCCGCTGGCAAGAAAGTGATCCAGGTGGGCGTGGGTATGAATAATGGCCACCACTTGCAGATCCAGCTCTGTCAGTTTAGCCATAATCAGTTCCGCGTCACCGCCTGGGTCAACAATAAACGCCTTGCGCGTGAGTGGTTCACCAATTATTGTGCAGTTGCATTGTAATGGGCCAACTGGAAAAGTCTGGCGGATAAGGGTTGTCTGGCTTGTCATCTGACGTTCGCAGTAATCTGTGTGTTCAGTCAATATTTTAATATCATTTGTCTTTCGGGTCTTTTCTTTTACGCAAACCTTCTGTAAATGGTCTGAGGCAGTTCCTGTTCTGGTCAAAAAGCACTATAGCCAGTGCTATTTTGTCTTATCGATGATGATGCAGGAGGTAGGGCAACGCATGGAGCAGTTGCCGAGCGAATGCAGCCAACAAAGTAGCAACTTGAAAGGCGACGGGTATATAACTGACTGACTTGTTGGAAGCCTGACGAATGTTTGTCACGGGAGCTGTCTGGCAGGCGCAATGGCAAGCACTCAAGAGCAACAGGGAAACTGGATTTTCTGGTGATGCACTGAATAAATTTCATACCCAATGGATTTCATGTTGCTAAGCGTCGGTACGTGAGCAGCACAATGACTGCAATAAGAGATAACATATGTCCATCCTGGCTTAAAAGAAAATGCTGTTTAATTACGGTTTTTATTGTTACGGCTACTTTGGGCAGGCAAATACAGGCAGAAATGGCAATCGAGAATACCTATCAGCTGATTCATGATCATCTGACAAAAATCCACTCAGTTGATAAATATAAAAATGCTATGAATGCCCGTAACCAGAGGCAGGAACTTCTGGATATTGTGTTATCGCCTGGGGAAAGGCGCAGTATTTTGTTGCAAAATTTTGCCCGGATTCATCAAGCCAGAAATGTAATTCTTACGCCTGACAGTGTTAAAGACCTGCATATCCTCAGTGGCACGGCACACAACCCACGTCAGAGTTTGCTTGGCAATATTGGTTCCGCCATGACGGTGGCGGGAGAAATTATGTTGGCTAATTTACTGATTTCTCCCGTTACGGATATCGCTGTTTTGCAAAAACGACAACAGGCTTTGCAATATTTGCTGGATCATCCCAAGGCCATCTTTCAGATTGAAGAGTATCTTATCCACTATGCCGCAGACGAAGATGGCTTGATCGCCCTGCTTGATCCTGTTGACGTAGTTAACAGCCCTTATTTCGCTGATATCAACTACCAGACTTACTTTCCCGGGTTGACCGCCAGTGCCACCCATGAAGAAGTGGCGCGACGCCTGAAAGATATTATTAACATTATTGGGGTGCTGAATGTGCCTCTGGGACTGATTGGCTCAACGTTTCTGGGTATCTTTGACAGCCGCTATGGATTGGTCAGGGGAGTCCTTGATGCCACCATCAGGCTGCCATCGAACATGAACCGGGTCATATCAGAAATTCACCACAACTTTGACAATCTCTCTTCTCCGGTAAGGATTTTTACCTTGGGGGGATTCGCCCTGCTGCAGGTGATAGCCATTTACAAATCTTACCGACTGTTTCAGGACAACAGGGCCGCCTACACGTTTGTGATGGAGCGCAGTCGTCGTCCTGGCAGAGCATTGGAGAGCGCCAGAGAGTTGGAGCAATTGATGCTTCATCACCCGGTATTGGCGGATATTCTCGATCACTATGAGGGTTTTGCCCGGTTACGCAGTTCCACCCAGGTTCAGGAGCTGATGACTTTGCTGGAGAGAGCGCCAGAAAAGACACCCGATGCTTTTGCCTACCTCACGACCAACATGGGGCGCTATAAAAGAGGCCTTACGTTGCTGCGTCGCAACCTTCACAGACTATTACCGGTTATGCAGGCCACGGGTGAGATTGATGCCTGGTTGACAGTGGCCAAACTGCTGAGATCGGCCTCTTACCGAAGCAATAATCCATTGGGTTTTGCCCACTATGACACGGTTCAGGAGCCCACCTTAAGGTTGCAGGGATTCTGGAATCCGTTGTTGCCTCCTGAGGTCGCAGTGCCTGGTGATATCGATACAGAACAGTCGCCAAATATCATCATTACTGGTGCCAATGCAGCAGGAAAATCCACCGCCGTTGATGGGGTCGCCCTGAATGTACTGCTCGCTCAAACCTTAGGTATTTGTACGGCATCAGCCTTGTGGCTGACACCGTTTGCTTTTATACATACGCATAAGCTTGCTGAACCTGAGAATATCTCCGGCACATCCAGTTTCAGTATCGAATCAAACCGCACGATTGCCTTACTGGAAAAGTTGCAGGCATTGCGGAAGGGCAGCAAGGCAGGTCAAGGGCAGCTCAGTATTGTGTTTTTGGATGAAATATTCAGCAACACCAGCCCCAGAGAAGGGGAACTGAGCGCGATGGCCTATATGCAGGCATTGGGTAATTTTCCCAGGAACATCAGTATCTCTTCCACTCATTATCAGCGGTTAGTAGCGCTGGCTGACGAGTATCCCGGCGTGTTTCAGAATCTCCATGTCAGTGCTGAAAATGGTACGACAGGTGATCTGTACTACCGCTACACGCTCAAGCCCGGCTTTTCAACACAAAGTATGGCTATTGATATTCTCGGGGAAGAGGGGGGGCAGCAGAGCTTTCTTGACAAAATTGAGGCTCTTTCGCTGCCGGAGTAAGTATACCCAATGGATTTCATGTTGCTACGCGGCGGCAATTGAGCGAGGCCCCGGGAGCGTAGAAATACTACGTGACCGGGGTGACGACTGCATGGATGCAGGAGGTAGGCCAACGCATGGAGCAGTTGCCGGGCGAATGTAGCCAATAAAGTAGCAACTTGAAAGGCGACGGGTATAAAAGGTGAACTTGGGCAATGGAGCTCCATCCGGCAAGGCGTAAGGGCTGGGCCAGTCAAGAAGGCTGCATGGCCAGCCGGGTTCAGTGCCTCTGTTTTCTGGGCCAGACAAGGCTGAAACGAGCACCACCGAGTGGGCTGTCGCTGACCAGAGCCCGGCCATCGTGCCAGTACATGATGCGCCGGACAATTGAGAGACCAAGGCCGTAGCCGCCTGATTTTCGGGTTCTGCTGTCATCCAGCCGGGAAAATGCCGAGAACACCCGTTCCCACTGCTCCTTCGCAATGCCCGGGCCGTCGTCATCAACATCAATACGACATATGTCTTGTGTGGATGTAAAGCGTACCTGGATCTGGCTATCTGCGTAGCGGCAAGCGTTGCCCACCAGATTTTGTATAGCCCGATGCAGATAGCGCCGGTCGATTTCGATAAAACGACGGGGGTTAAGTACATTACAGGGAATGTGTTCTATGGTGACCCTGTTTTGCTGTCGCAGGTGTTCAGCCACTACCTGGGCGACCACTTTGTCAACGTCATGGCGCTTCAAGTCCAGAGTGGGTGCTCCCTGTTCCAGATTGGCGTAGGTGAGAAATTCATCCACCAGGTTGTCCAGTTCCTGAATATCCTGATCCATACCGTCCAGCTGTGTCTCACGCTCGGCCACCGTCTTAGCGTCTGCCACCAGGTCCAGACCAAAACGTAAACGCGCTACAGGGGTTCGCAGTTCATGGGAAACGCCGCGGATCATCTCTTTTTGCAGACTCAGCAGCCGTTGGATATGATCGGCCATGGCATTGAATGCCAGTGCCAGGCGGCCAATGGAGTCAGTGCCGCCCACATGGACACGAACGTCAAAATCCCCCCGGCTAAAACGCGTAGCGGCCCGCTCCAGCTTGCGTAACCGCCTCTCTATACCACGCACCAGGATGTAAATGGCCAGGCTGAGAAAAATCAGGACGGAAATTCCCAGGGTCAGGGTGAGTTTGAATGGGTATAGGTTGAGCAGTTTGACCGGCCCAAGACGAATTACCTGATCATTGTCGGTCAATTGGGCGTAAAGCTGAAGGGACTCCTCTCGAAGATTCAACACGGTGACTATGCTGCCCTGGCGCAGCTCGTTATCCTGAGTTGGAGTCAGTTGAGGCGATGTGACAATGTTCACTGGATAACTGAATGCCGTGAACTTTGCCAGTGCTTGCGCCCGCTCGTTGGCCGGATACGCATTGAGCAGGTGGCGCAGTAAAATCATGGTACCGCTGACCATCTGTTCTGAGACGTCCGGTACCTTTCCCTGTATCAGCCATTGATCGTTAATCCACGAGGTCACGATGGCCGATTTTTCAGTCAGCATCTGCACTGTCACCTCCCCCTTGGCGAGTTGCTCCAGGGTTTCGGCCTCGTGATCATCGCGACTGACGGGAATCATGGTAAAAGGGATCGACAGTGTATGGCTCCACTGTTCCAACCAGGGCTGTCGTTGTTCGTCCGGCATGGTTGCCAGGGTATCCGACACCAGTCTGAAGGTTGCGCGGGCCATATCTTCGCGGTAATCGGCCACACGCAGACTGTTGAGGATGGTGACTACGATGCCCGAGAGGACGGAAACCAGCACCAGGGAAAACAGCAAACCGCCGTATATTCTCAGAAAGATACTGCTCATGGGGTCATACGCTCTTGACGAACAGATACCCTTTGCTGCGTACGGTTTTGATCAGCCTCGGGTGCATGGGATCATCACCAATCTTGGGACGGATGCGTGAGACCCGGACATCAATGGAGCGATCTTGACCATCGTACTCAATCCCCCTGAGCTGGGCAAAAATCTCCTCACGGCTCAGCACCCGACCGGCGTTGGAGCACAGCAGCCAGAGCAGGTCAAATTCGGCGCTGGTCAAATCTATGCTCTGCTCATCCAGCCAGGCTTCGCGCATGGCATTATCCACTATCAACGTGCCAAAACGCAGGCTATCGCCGACCTCGGCAGCCTCTTTGGCCTGTGCTGACCCTCGTCTCAACAGGGCGCGAATGCGTGCCAGTAACACCCGCGGACGCACTGGTTTGGCGACGTAGTCATCGGCACCCATCTCCAGTCCAAGCACTTCGTCCAGATCGTCGGTGCGGGCGGTCAGCATCAGAATCTGGCCATGGTACTGGCTGCGCACCCGTCGACAAATGGAAACACCGTCTTCACCTGGCAGCATCAGGTCAAGTACCACCAAGTCAGGCCGTTCACTTAAAATACGCTCGACGGCTTTGCCGCCATCGCCCTCAATCGTTACCTGAAGACCGTTGTTTACCAAGTATTCACGGGTCAGGGTAGCCAGACGTTCATCATCTTCAACAATCAGGATGCGACCGCTTTCCGAACTGTCCAAAGCCATTATTTACACCCCAGGGCTAAACACTATAGAACTCAAAATGTTGCTCATAAAAATTGTACGACCGTACTTATACGGTATTTTCGACGGAAACCTGTTGCTTCCGGGCAGCCGGGTTATCAAGCCGGCTGGAAATCTGCGGTTATCCGGAGCGTAGATGTTACACTACCGGCGCAGGATCGTCCTGCCTGCTGTCACGCAAAAATACAATGTACCCGTCGCCTTTCAAGCTGCTACTTTGTTGGCTGCACTTGTGCCCTTTAGG
>JAKROC010000152.1 GCA_024509075.1 Endozoicomonas sp. | reverse complement strand
CTGTGAGCACTGTCAGGCCAAGGTTGCTGACACCGAACAGATTGGTTTGGGCTTGCTGGAGCAAGAGCCGATTCAGCCTATGTCCTGCCACGCCCGTGACCAGATTCTAACCATGCTCAACGAACCGGACATGGAAAACCCGGTTTTCGTCGGACATTGGGAAGCACAGGGAGATATTCCTGCACCCCTGCGCCCCTTGATCGGCTGCTGGTTTGACGATTTACACTGGCGCACCATGGCGCCGGGTATGAAGCAATTTATCCTGCCTGCCTCTGAGGGCAAACTTCGCCTGCTGAAGATTGCCCCAGGTACTTTGCTGCCTTCCCATGGCCACAATGGCTCTGAGTTGACCCTGGTTCTCAAAGGTTCATACAGCGATGAACTTGGTCGCTTTTGTATGGGTGACGTAGCCGACATCGATCCGGATGTGACTCACCAGCCGGTGGCGGACACTCACGAAGGGTGTGTCTGCCTGATTGCCACTGACGGTTCATTGCGTTTCAAAGGACTGGTTTCCCGATTGCTGCAACCATTTTTTCAGCTATAAATCCTGTCAGTCAGGTTGATGGCAAACCTTTTTGCTATTGACCTGAACTTTCTTCTCGCCGAATCTGTCAAATAGTTTTGTTTTTATCTTTCAGAGAGAGCTTTATGACGCCAACTGCCATCGCCGTAGCGGCATCGCTGTTTTCGTTTGCCGTGGCGTGGTTTGCCTGCCGACATACCCAGCGCAGCCTGATCATGCAAATGGAGCAAAAACTTGACGACGGACAGTCGCTTATTGACCAGTTGACAGAGCAGAAAAATAGCCTGCAAGACGAGCTTGCCCAGCAGCAAGCCAGTTTTCAGGATCAGCTCGATGCCAGCAAGAGCAAATTGCATCAGGAAACACTGCGTTTGACGGATCAGGCTAATCAACATCAGCTCAAGGCAGGGCGCCTTGAGGCTATGCTGGTCAGTGAGCGTAAGCACCATGCCCAGAAGAGTCGTGACCTTCAGGAACTGAGCAGCGAGTTGCAAGCCGAGCGGGCAGGGCGCAGCCAGACTGATCAACGTGTCAAGGAGCTGGAAACCCGTCTGGAGGAACAGCAGGCACAGAATCAGAAGGCCTTGGCACTGCTCAACGACAACAAAGAGTCGCTAAAGCAAGAGTTCAAACACCTGGCCCATGAAATTTTTGAAGCACGGGGCAAAGTGCTTTCTGACCAGCACCACGAGCAACTCCACTCATTGCTGGCCCCATTCAAGGAGCAACTCGGTGATTTTCGCACCAAGGTTGAACAGGCGCATCAGGAAGACAGCGCTGGCCGCGCTGCCCTGAAGCAGCAGTTGGAGACTCTGCATCAGCTGAACCGCAAGATGACTGACGATGCCGAGAGTCTGGCCAAAGCCTTGAAGGGGGATAAAAAGTTGCAAGGCAACTGGGGCGAAATGCAGGTGGAGACCATCCTGGACAGTAGTGGGTTGATCAAAGGCCAAGAGTACCAGCGTGAGCCTAATTTTCGTGATGAGGATGGCCAGAATTGGCGGCCGGACTTTATCGTCCATCTCCCGGAAGGGAAACACCTTATTATTGACTCTAAGGTGTCGCTGGTGGATTACATGGCCTTCGTCAATGCCGAAACCGATGCCGAACGAGATGCTGCCAAAAACCGCCATATCCAGAGCATCCGCAATCACATCAACAACCTCAGCCAGAAAGATTACCCCAGCCTGCCGCAAATCAAGGCGCCAGATTTTGTCTTTATGTTCATGCCCATCGAGCCAGCTTTCATCTCCGCCTTCCAGCATGACCAACAGCTGTTCAATGATGCCTTTGAAAAGCGCATTGTGGTTGTCACACCGACGACTCTGCTGGCCACCTTGCGAACTGTCGCCAATCTCTGGACTATTGAACGACAAAATGCCAATACCCGTAAACTGGCAGAAAAAAGCCGTCAGGTGTACGACAAACTTCGTATTTTTGTGGAGAAAATGGAAAAGCTGGATACCCAGCTTGGCAATGCTCGCATCACCTATGACGATGCCATGAGTACCCTTAAGCACGGTCGCGGTAATCTCATTGCTCAAGCCGATCAATTCCTGGCTCTGGGTGTGCGGGTGAAGAAAGAGTTGCCCAGTAAAACTCTGGAAACTGCGGACCTGGAACCTCTGGAGGCAGAAGAATTGTTGGCTTTAAAGGCTGAGATTGATGATACGCAGCATCAGTCATTTGATTTGCCTGCCACCGGGCAAGATGGCACTGAACCCACAAACGATGCTTTGCCAAGCATGAAGGATATAGATGAACACTGCCACGGTTTGCTCGATCTTGCTTCTTTAGATGCCAGACCCGGCAATGTTACCAAGGCAAGGGAAGAAACTGAACAGACAGCACTCAAGGTATCGCCAACCGATGGTGAGTCTATTTTACCAGATTTTCCTGCGCTGGAATCCTCACTGGCAAAATTGGATGGTCTGCCAGCGGATGAGCAGTTATCTACCCTGGAAGCGGAGATGTTGCGATTGGAGCAAGAGCATCCTGAACTTGCCGGTTATCAGCAGCAGACATCCTCAGGTCACCCGGAAGACAGGTAAATGGATTCATTGTATACCCAAAGGATTTCAAGTTGATTCGAGGCGGCAAATGAGCGAAGCCCCGGGAGCATGGAAATACTATGTGACCGGGGTGACGACTGCATGGATGCAGGAGGTAGAGCAACGCATGGAGCAGTTGCCGAGCGAATGCAGCCAACAAAGTAGCAGCTTGAAAGGCGACGGGTATACAGTTCAGCGGTGATAGAGTGTTCCCTGGCAAGGACAAAAAAATCACAAGCCAAGTTTGCATAATCATCTAGAATTGGAGGCTGCGGAGAATTCAAGGTTGGAATCGGTCAATAAATAATAGATTCAACAAGGTGAGTATAAGATGTCAAACCAGATCAACCATAAGTGCTGGTTCTACAATCCGGGTTCCCCACCAGCCCCACCGTCACCGCAGCCTGGCAACCACTCAAGGCAAAGTACATCGCAGCCCGGTCGTGTGGCGGGGCATACCGCGGGCGACAATTTTATTCCCTCTGGTAAGGTTCCACGGGCTTCCGGTGGAGGACCCTCAATTGCCGAGAGAGGTGTCAACCGTGACGGGCAGGTGCCGTTCAAGTACACCAAAATTGTCAGTCACCTGACTATTGAAGGTGAGGCAACCCCTGATGAGATCAGTAAATTTTTTGCTCCCGACAATGTTGGCTCCGGTTTCCCAATTTTCTCACACCCGTTTTGCCAACAACCCGGCTGTACCCACTGCAACGATCCGCAGTGGGTGGAGACTCCTACGCCACCAGCTACGCCTTCCGGGTCACCGCAGCTGCCTGTTCGCCATCATCATCACTCCAGCAGCTCTTTTGGCCGTACTATGCAATTTAATGGCAATATGCAGCCGATGGCCCAGAGTCAGCGCTAACTGATGGTTTGCATCGCTGTGGTTACCCACCACGGCCTGGGACAGGTCAAGCAAGCAGTGATTTGCCGGTCATCTCGATGGGTTGTTCAATGCCCATAAGCGCTAGCAAGGTTGGTGCCAGGTCGGAGAGGATGCCGTCTGTCAATTTGACCGATTTCGGGCCGTTGTAAATCAAGGGAACCAACTCGCAAGTATGGGCCGTGTGGGCTTGCCCGGTCGCCGGGTCTGCCATCTGTTCTGCGTTGCCGTGGTCAGCGGTGATCAGGCACTGCCCGCCCACTTCGTCCAGTGCCGCGATTACCCGGCCAATGCTCTCATCGACAGCTTCAACAGCTTTGACTGCGGCCTCGAATACTCCAGTGTGGCCGACCATGTCGCAGTTGGCGAAATTACAGATAATCAGGTCGTGCTCACCGCTGCGAATTTCCTGAACCAGTCGGTCTGTTACCTCTGGGGCGCTCATTTGTGGTTGCAGGTCGTAGGTGGCAACTTTGGGTGATGCAATCAGCACTCGTTTCTCGCCCTTGTAGGGTTCTTCACGGCCACCGCTGAAGAAAAATGTGACATGGGCGTACTTCTCTGTCTCGGCAATACGCAGCTGGGTTTTGCCCAGTTTTTCCATGTACTCACCGAGGGTGTTGGCCAGCTCGCTAGGCGGAAATGCACAAGGGGCGGAAATATCAGCGGAGTACTGGGTCAGCGTGACAAAACTGGCCAGTTGTGGAACTCGACCACGGGTGAAACCGTCGAACTCGGGTTCGATAAACGCCCGGGTGATCTCCCTTGCCCGGTCTGCCCGGAAATTCATAAACACCAGCGCATCACCGTCATTCAGGCGAACGGCTTCATTGCCGATCACGGTAGCCTGGACAAATTCATCGTTTTCATCGCGCTCATACGCTGCTTTCAGGCCTGCTACGGCGGTGGCCGCAGAAAACTGTGCCTTGCCGTCGGTGATCAGGTCATACGCCTTTTGCACGCGATCCCAGCGGTTGTCACGATCCATGGCGTAGTAACGGCCAATCAGGCTAGTTATACGACCAATGGCTTTTTCTTGCAGCAGCGCATCCAGTTGTGCCAGGGATGATTCGGCACTGCGTGGCGGAGTATCACGACCATCCAGAAAAGCGTGTACATAAACGGCAGTTGCCCCACGACGGGCGGCCAGTTCTACCATGGCATGAATATGATTTTCATGGCTGTGCACGCCGCCGGGCGATACCAGTCCCATGATGTGCACTGCCTTGCCAGCCTGAACGGCCTTGTCGACGGCCGTAGTGAGTACGTCGTTGTGGAAAAAATCGCCATCAGCAATGGCCTTGCTAATGCGGGTCAGTTCCTGGTAGACCACCCGACCGGCACCCAGGTTCATATGGCCCACTTCGCTGTTGCCCATCTGGCCATCGGGCAGGCCAACATCCATGCCGGAGCCAGAGACAAAGCTGTGTGGTTTTTCTTGCCAGAGACGATCCATCACTGGTGTGTGGGCGGCCTGAATGGCGTTGCTGGCTTGTTCTTCGCGGTAGCCGTAACCATCGAGGATGATCAGGGCGGTAGGTGTGCACTTCTCAGTCATGACTTCCTAACCTTGGCCAGTATATGAAAAGTGGTATTCTACTTGCTCCACTGTCGGATTCCAGTGAAATACCTTTACAAATCAGAGGTGCGCAAAGCGTCTCAGTCCGCCAGTGGCAAGTTACAGCATTTTTCAGCCATTTCATCCCTTACTTTCCGGCTACGGGATCAGTATACTTGCCTCCTTTCAACTGACAGATTGACAGCTTGTGGGCATGGATCAATTTATCGAATTCGCAGTAAACCATCCTTTGCACGTTGGTGCCCTGATAGCTTTGGGTAGCGCCCTGGCCTTCACGGAAATGCGTAAAGGCGGGCAGAGTATATCCTCTGCGCAACTGACGGAGCTGGTCAACCGGAATGCTGCTGTCGTGCTCGACGTGCGGGAGAAGGCTGATTTTGGCAAGGGGCATATCGTTGGTGCTATCAGCCTGCCCTTTGCAAAAATTGGTGAACGCGTTGGTGAACTGGAAAAATACCGCGAAAAGACCATTATTGTACTGGACGCCATGGGGCAACACAGTGGCAGTGTCGGCAAAACCCTGAAAAAAGCTGGTTTTGCCAACGTGGTCAGGCTTCAAGGAGGGATGTCCACCTGGACTGGTGACAATTTGCCGGTGGTGAGAAAGTAATTCAGGCTCAGTACCAACGTACCGAATATGTTTCTGGTCAGTCTGGTTTCTCCGGTGCCCCTTGCTGGACGGTCTTTTTACACCCGAATGCGTTATCAAGCGCCTAGCTCATCAAAAGTAAGGAAATGACAATGGCTGAAAATCAGCAACAATCTTCGCAACAGGGACCACAGTTTGCCCTGCAGCGCATCTATACGAAAGACATCTCCTTTGAATCGCCCAAGGCTCCCGAGATCTTTCAAAGCCAGTGGCAGCCCGAGGTTAAGCTGGATCTGAGCACCTCTAACCGTAACCTTGAAGGCGATCTGTTTGAAGTGGTTCTTTCTCTGACGGTTACCGTAGAGAACGTAAGGGCTGGCGACAAAAAAGATACCGCGTTCGTGGCTGAGGTTCACCAGGCAGGTGTTTTCCTGGCTAAAGGGCTGAATGAAGATGAGCTGCATCGTACTTTGGGTGCTTTCTGTCCAAATATTTTGTTCCCATACGCTCGCGAAGCCATTGACAATCTGGTGCTGCGCGGCAGCTTCCCTCCGCTGATGCTGGCTCCGGTCAATTTTGATGCCCTGTATGCTCAGGCGCAGGAGCAGCAAGCTGGCAAGCAGCCTGAGGCAGTCAACTAAATTGTTGTCGTTTTTATACCCAATGAATTTTATGTTGTTCCGCAGTGGGGATTGAGCAAAATCTTCGCGCCTTCTGGTTCCCGTGCTCGCAGGAGTATCGGGAACATTCAGAAGCTGTGTGAGAGTGGTTGACCAACCAAGGTAGCGGCTTGTAAGGCGGGGTATACAGATTCTTCTCTACGAAAAAATCCGTGCTGCCATGACCTGCTTTGTTTGCAAGGCGACTTCCCTCCTTCAATAGTCTGTGAACCTAGTGCTCCAGAGTGTCGTCAGGCATAGCAAGATCGTCGTAAACCCCTGTTTTCATGCCCTGTGGGTGTGATGGGGCAGGGAGTGTCACCTGCCCCCGATAAATGACATTTGTCTCCAGGCTTCATAAACGACCACTGCTACGGTGTTAGAAAGGTTGAGGCTGCGGCTTTTTGCCAGCATCGGTAACCTCAATACCTGGTCTTCGGGCAGCGAGGTCAAAATCTCCGTCGGCAGGCCGCGGGTTTCCGGGCCAAACATCAGGGTATCACCAGGCTGAAACTGACAGTTGCTGTAGTTAATGCTGCCCTTGGTGCTCAGTGCCAATACTCGCCCAGGCTTTATGGTTGTTACAAAAGATGAAAAATCCGGGTAAGTCTTCAGTTCAGCAAACTCGTGGTAGTCCAGCCCGGCTCGTTTAAGGCGCTGATCGTCAAGTTCGAAGCCGAGTGGTTCAATAAGGTGCAGGCGAAAACCAGTATTTGCGCACAAACGGATAATGTTACCGGTATTTGGCGGAATTTCTGGCTGATAAAGTACAACGTCAAGCATGGGCTGTCCAACGGGTAATTAAACGGCAATTGTAGAGTGTTTGTACTGGCTTGGCTCCTGTTCAATTCGGGAAGGCATCTGTTGCAGCGTTATCCTTTCGTTAGAACATTTCTTTGAGAATGTATCCAGAAAGCCAAGAGCAAACTTGGAATGTGATTATTGAACTAAACAATACCTTCTTAATCTTCCCGCTTTAGTGTTGCAGTGCACAGCCTCAATAAATTTGAAAGCCGTGTTTTTTGGGTTTGCTTGCTTTAATGCGGAAATACCCGAACTGACAGACAACTACTCATCTATAGAATGGCAAATTCTAAAGCGAGTGCTTTCCCGTTGCTTTTATTTTCTTCGGGGGGGTAGGTTTTGAGCCTACAGGAAGCCAACAATGATTTGCCGACTCTGCCAAAATTCAAATTTCTCACCGGAAAGAGGGGGAAGCCCGGTACTTTTAGTGCTGGGAGGGATAGCTCGGAGTCCGACAGGACTCCTAATGAGGT
>JAKROC010000151.1 GCA_024509075.1 Endozoicomonas sp. | reverse complement strand
GCTTTATGGGCAACACAGTGGACGAGGCTGGAACTGTTTGCGGTACCTTCCAGCCAGCCTTGCGGATTTGGCTGACTTTCTGGTCTGGCTGTAAGCCATCGGAAACCACTTGGTCAGAGCGCCTGCCGGATGCCTTAACCTGTACCGCCACTTCATCACCGGGCTGCCAGCCGTGTTTTTGCAGATAGTTGGCCACACTGGCAATGGCATCTTCATCGCTTAACCAGATGTTGGCCTGCTGGTCGCCAGTGAAATCCACTGCATAGGCTCGGTAGCTTGATGGCATAAACTGGGGTATACCCATGGCACCGGCGTAGGAGCCGGTCAGCTCAGAGGCATCCAGTTTCTGCTCCCGGGCAAGTACCAGCAGATTCTTTAGCTCTTTACGGAAGAATTCACTGCGCCGTGGATAATCAAAGCCGAGCGTGGTCAGTGTATCAAGCACTTTGAAACCACCGGTCTGGCGACCGTAGTATGTTTCGACGCCAATAATTGCCACGATTATGTGGGCCGGTACGCCCAGCTCTTTTTCTACCCTTGCCAGGGTTTCAGCATTTTCTTCCCAGAAATCCACTCCCTTGGCAATGCGTTCAGGAGTGATAAAAATTTTCCGGTAGTCCTTCCATTCCAGGGTGCCTTCTGCCGGTCGGCTGATCAGGTCCAGGGCTTTCTGGGAGTATTCTGCCTGACCCAGAATAGCCTCCAGCTCGGGGCGGGAAAACTGGTGTTCGGCCACCATTTCATCGATAAACGCATTGACATCCTGACGCCCCAGGTAGGTGTTGGGCTTGTCTTCCGCCAGAGCAAAGGGTGCTGACACACAAGCCATTGTCGTGACAAGTATGCTGCGGCCAGCCATCGCGCGTAATACCTCTGGAAAATTCTTCATGCATCCGTACCTTCTTTGTAAAACCAATAAAAAAACAGGTGCCATGCGGCCCGTGCGCCACCCCTTACACTAAATGCCAGTAACAGGGAATGCCAAACTCAATGACGACCTTTACCACTTAGTGAGAAACTCCCAGAAATGATCGATGAGTGTGTATGGACATCAGAAAACCAAAGCCGACCAACAGCGTAATTAACGAAGTACCCCCACGGCTGACCAGTGGCAGGGGAACACCGACCACGGGCAACAGGCCGCTCACCATCCCGACATTGACAAAGATGTAGACAAAAAATGTCAAGGTAATGCTCCCGGCCAGCAGACGACCAAACAGAGTATCGGCGTTCAGGGTGATAAAAATCCCGCGCCCCAGGATCAATGCGTACGTGGTAAACAGTGTCAGGCAGCCGACCAGGCCAAACTCTTCAGCAAGCACTGCAAGAATAAAGTCGGTGTGGCTCTCTGGCAGGAAGTCAAGGTGCGATTGGGTGCCCATTAACCAGCCTTTGCCGTCCACGCCGCCAGAACCGATGGCGATGGTAGACTGGATGATATTCCAGCCTGAGCCCCATGGATCACTCTCTGGATTGAGGAAGGTCAACACCCGACGCTTTTGGTAGTCGTACATGAAAAAGTGCCAGAGTATATAGATTGACGGTACGGCCATACAAATGGCGGAAAAAATTATCCGTTTGCGCAGTCCCGCCAGTAGCAGGACAAAAATGCCTGATGACCCGATCAGTATGGAGGTGCCCAGGTCGGGCTGCTTGGCAATCAGAACCACCGGTACAGCAACAATCAACAGTGACAGAGCTACATCCTTGAGTGACGGAGGTAGCCGACGTCTGGCCAAAAATGCAGCCATGGTAATCGGCATAATCAGTTTGATGATTTCTGAGGGCTGGAAACGAAAGCCGGGCAGTTGAATCCAGCGCTGGGCACCTTTTGAATGCACTCCAAACAGCAATACTGCCAGTAGCAGCAGCACACCACCTGTGTAAAACCATTTGGCAGATTGCATCAGCACGCGTGGCGGAATCTGTGATACCAGCAGCATGGCAAGCAGACTGATGCCCAGGTAAGTGGCCTGTCGGATAACCACCGACAAATCTTGACCGGTAGCACTGTATAGTAAAAACAGCCCGGATGCACAAAGCAGTAACAGAAAACCGAGCAAGACAAAGTCAATGTGCCAGCGCAAACCCAGCCCGGGAGCGCGGCCAATGCCATCCAGGTTAATCTGACGGACAAAATCCTGGTTAGCCATCAGGTATCTTCCTTAGTGGTGTTTTGCCTGGCCGAAAGTCGGGGCAGCAGGAAAGTGTCCATAACATCTCTGGCGACATTGGAAGCGCCGTTGCTGTTTTCCAGAATGACGGCAATGGCAATCTGTGGGTCTTCTACCGGGGCAAAGGCAACGAAAAGACTGTGATCGCGTTCGAACTCTTTAAGTTGCTCTGCATCGTACTCCTCCCCCTGGGCAATACTCACCACCTGTGCCGTGCCGGTTTTGGCTGCCATGCGATACTTTAATCCTTTGCCAATGCGCCAGTTGGCAGTGCCCTGGGGGGAGTGAACTACGTCTTCCATGGCTTCAATGATTAGCTCCCAGTTCATGGCGTCGGTGTCGTCGGCGTTGTCAGTCTCGATATCATCCCCCCAGAATTCGCCCTGCACTTCCGGAATGTCCTCCTTGACCAGCCGCGGCTGCACATAGCGCCCACGATTGGCAATCAAGGCTGTGGATTCGACCAGTTGTAAAGGTGTGGCCAACATATAACCCTGGCCGATAATGGCGATGACGGTTTCGCCGGGATACCAGGTTTCGCCGTAGACACCCTGTTTCCACTCTCTTGAGGGCAGCAAGCCGGGACGTTCTTCACGGATATCGATACCGGTGCGATGGCCAAAACCAAATTGACTGGCAAAATCATGGAGATTATCAATGCCCAGCTTGCCCGCCTGAATATAAAAATAGGTGTCATTAGAGACGGTAATGGCCTTGGGCAAGTCAACCCAGCCGTGGCCTGAACGGTTCCAGTTACGAAAGCGGTGATCGCTGCCGGGCAACTGAAACCAGCCCTTGTCGAAGATTTTATCTTCGGGTGTGACCACATCATTTGCAAGCAATGCTAACCCCATGACCGGCTTGACCGTTGAAGCAGGAGGGTATTCGCCCAGCGAAGCCCGGTTATACAACGGTCGTTCAATATCACGATTGAGGGCATTGAACGTTTTGGTATCAATCCCGGTTACGAACAGGTTGGGGTCAAATGACGGATTGCTGACCATGGCCATTACCCCTCCTGTTTTCGGGTCCATGGCAACCAGGGCACCTCGACGGTCACCAATGGCTTTGACTGCAGCTTTTTGCAGGTTGATATCCAGGTAGAGATTGATATCTTTACCAGGCACTGGTTTTTCCTGTTTCAGCACTCGCAATACCCGTCCACGAGCGTTGGTCTCAACTTCCTGATAGCCAGGCTTGCCAAGCAGTACCGCTTCGTATGAGCGTTCAACACCAATTTTGCCTGTGGTGTGGGTGCCGGAGTAAATGGCCGGGTCGAGTTTTTTCAGGTCCTGGTCATTGATTCGGCCAACATAACCCACCGAGTGGGCAAACAACTCACCTTCCGGGTACCTGCGAATTAGTTCGGCGTTAATGTCTACCCCCGGCAACCGGAAAAGATTAACGGTGATGCGGGCAATTTCTTCTTCGGTCAGATCAAACTTCAGCGGGACTGCTTCATACGGTCTTCGTCGTTTAAGACGCTGATGAAATCGATGCAGCTCACCCTCTGACAGTGGTAACAGAGCACTGATGCTGGCTAGCAAGCCCTCAAGATCCCTGGTCTGTTCCCGGACAATGGACAAGATATGGCTAGGCGTGTTCATCGCCAGAAGCTTACAATTAGTGTCGTATATTAGGCCGCGTGTGGGTGGGATAGGCTGCAGAAGCAGTCGGTTTTCATCCGATTGCGTTGACAACTCATTGTAGCGCACCACCTGAAGATAGAATAAGCGGGAAATCAACCCCATACCCAGCAGTGCCATTAACCCCACTGCCACCCAGATTCGGGTGTTTACCAGTCTTTTCTCTGCCCCATGGTCCTTTAAGGTATCCTGCGGCATGTCATTTCTCAGTCATTAGTCGTCAATAAAATAAATGGATCCGGGCGATGATAAGCGACAGTCCCGAAATAACTTCCGCATTTATGGAATCTGAACCTCGTTCGGACTGAGCCTGTCTAAGTCCGGTGACAGCACTCTTCGACTCGGCCGGATGAACGGAAGCCGGGAAGTTATTTCAGGACAAATCCTAGGTGCCAGGAAAAAAATCGTTATTTGTGTAATTAGATGTTTAGTGCAGTTTTGCTGTCAAGTGATTAATTTTCAATCGTTGGGGCGGTTGATGAGTCGCAGATTCATAGGTGCAAGGCCGAGTGATGATTCGGATAGTAAAATCAGGGTCGGGTGATTTTTGCACAGCGAGTTTAAATTAACGACTCTGTTTGTACAAGCTTGGCTAATTATCGCGATTTTATCTCAAAAAAATTGCACGACTATAACTGGTAAATTTAATCATGTTATACGACGATTATTGAATAAAATCCTGGTGATGCAGAAATGGGCCTCGCTGGGCAGTGGCCGCCCCGGTTATGTAGCATTATTATGCTCCCGGCACCAGTGAGTACAAGGACTTCGCTCAATTGCCGCAGTGTAGCACCATGAAATCCATTGGGTATAGTCGGGTTCAACCATAAATCTCAGGGTCTGGCCTGACATGAAAAATTACCGAAAACGGGGCGTAATCCAGCGTGTATGCGGTCACAGGATGAGGGGTTTTTACAATCGGTCGATCTTGAAAAATCACTGTGAGTTGGTCGATGGTCATACCAAGGTCTTCGGTCACTCTCACAGTGCTCTTGCCATTGACTGTGGTGTGCAAAAAGGCGTTTTTGAAGGCCTGTGACTGGTAATTGGCCTGGTGGGCGAGCATGACATCATTGGTCTTTTTGTTGGTTATGCGAAACTGGACAATGGTTTGTGGCAGGGTCAATAGCCAGTTATTCGAGTTAAAAGCTTGTTCAAACTGGAGGGCAACGACATTGCTCATGTAAATCGCTTTCTTGTCGATATGGCCCATCTTCAGGTTCAGGATCAAACGCCAGCAATTTTTGGTGAATTCGTTGCGAAACTCGTATCGCCAGCCTTTGTCAAGGCTAGTATGCTCAGGGTTTTTCCCTTCGGTGCGCATGCAGGAAAACCATTTGTAAGTGGTGGTCAGAGCGTGAATATTTTTGAACTGCTCGACGTACCTCGATTTTAGCCGCACCAACTGTTGCCTGATCTGCTGATCTCGCTGGGCATCGGTCATGTTCAGCCATGTCGTGCCTTCGTTGTGAAGGCACACGACACGTGCGTCAGCTGTTGAGCCGTTAGAAATACCATCACGCTGAACGGGTAACGGGTCAGTCCGGGTAGCTGCTATTCGGTTCACAGGCACCTCCAGAGACATTGGCATCATTGCCTGAGTTACCAGTTACTTGTGATAGGGATGATGGTGCAAAATGCTCCAGGACCGGTAGAGTTGCTCTGCGACCACCACCCGTACCAGCGGATGGGGCAGGGTTAATGGCGACAGCGACCAACGCTGGTCAGCCCGCGACAGGCATGAAGCGTGCAAACCTTCTGGCCCACCCACCAGTAAACAGACATTGCGGCCACTGTGCAGCCAGTCACCCATGTTAGCTGCCAGCTTTTCAGTACTCCAGGCTTTGCCCAGTACTTCCAGCGTGATCACCAGATCATTGGCACTGATGGCAGCAAGCATCAGCGCAGCCTCTTTTTCTTGCAAGCGCTGAACGTCAGAGCCTTTTGTGCGTTTGCCCAGAGAAATCTCGACCAACTCCAGCTTGACGTCAGTCCCCAGACGGCGACTGTATTCCCGATAGCCTTCGCTGACCCAGTCGGGCATTCTGGAACCCACGCAGATGAGCTTGATCCGCATCAGGAGGGCTCAACTGCGGCCAGGTCGGCGCTGTCCCAGAGTCTTTCCAGATCATAAAACTGACGGGTGGCAGGTAGCATCAGGTGCACGACTACATCGCCCAGATCCACCAGTACCCATTCGGATTTGTCCTGCCCTTCAACGCCCAGTGGCCTCATGCCATGCTTTTTGCATTGCTCTATAACGTTGTCAGCCAGTGATTTTACGTGACGGTTAGACGTGCCGCAGGCGATAACCATGTAATCGGTAACACTGGTCTGGCCAGTGACGTTCAGACAGGTGATCTCGTTACCTTTGACTTCTTCGATTGCTTCGACAACAAGCTGTTTCAGTTCATCAGAATGCACAATTAACCTCTAATTCAGGGCCGGAGTTGGAGAGTCCGGGCTATGTTCCAGCAAATATACCCGTCGCCTTTCAAGTTGCTACTTTGTTGGTGGCATTTGCTCGGCAACTGCTCCATGCGTTGCCCTACCTCCTGCATCCATGCAGTCGTCACCCCGGTCACATAGTATTTCTATGCTCCCGGCACCCGAGGGCATAAATACCCGAAGGGCACAAGGGCTTCGCTCATTTGCCGCCTCGAATCAACATGAAATCCATTGGGTATACGCGGCTGGCCATTCACAGTCGGCAGATTCTCAGCATTGACCGGAGAAGTCAACGCCAGCAAAACATCGCAGTGGAAATCTCCTATTGTCGGATTTGCCCATCCCCGAGCACCACATATTTTTGCGACGTAAGGCCCTCAAGGCCCACCGGCCCGCGGGCGTGAATCTTGTCCGTGGAGATGCCGATCTCAGCGCCCAGGCCGTACTCAAAACCGTCGGCAAAGCGGGTAGAGGCATTGACCATGACAGAGCTGGAATCCACAGCGCGCAGGAAGCGTCGGGCGCGGGTAAAGTCTTCAGTGACGATGGCATCCGTGTGGTGGGAGCCGTAGTGGTTAATGTGGGCAATGGCCTCTTCCACATCGGCCACCACTTTGATGGCCAGCACTGGTGCCAGGTACTCCTCAGACCAGTCAGCTGCACAAGCGGGCGTGGCATTGGGCAGGATTTCGCAGGTCATGGGACAGCCACGCAGCTCAACGTTGTGTACGGCAAACAGTTCGGCCAGCTCATTCAGCAGAGGGCGAGCCAGATCCCGGTGCACCAGCAGGGTTTCCATGGCATTGCACACACCATAACGGTGGGTCTTGGCATTCAGGGCAATGCGCACTGCCTTGTCATGATCCGCGCGATCGTCCAGGTAGACGTGGCAGATGCCATCCAGATGTTTGATCACCGGCACCCTCGATTCGGCATTGATCCGTTCGATCAGCCCTTTGCCACCACGCGGCACGATCACATCCACGTATTCGGGCATGGTGATCAGTGCGCTCACAGCGGCACGATCCACGGTATCAACCACCTGTACCGCATCTTCCGGCAGTCCGGCTTCGGCCAACCCTTGCCCGATGCAGCCGGCAATGGCTCGGTTGGAGTGGATGGCTTCGCTGCCGCCGCGCAAAATCACCGCATTGCCGGCTTTCAGGCACAGGCTGGCCGCTTCCACGGTGACGTTGGGGCGTGACTCATAAATTATGCCAATAACGCCCAGCGGTACGCGCATTTTGCCCACCTGAATGCCACTGGGGACGTATTTCAGGTCGTCAATGGTGCCGATGGGGTCGGGCAGGGCGGCAACCTGGCGCAACCCGATGATCATGGTATCAATTCTGGTGGGTGGGCCAGAAGGTTTGCACGCTTCATGCCTGTCGCGGGCTGACCAGC
>JAKROC010000150.1 GCA_024509075.1 Endozoicomonas sp. | reverse complement strand
TCAGACCATAAATCTACTTGCCTCAATGCTTTTTTTATCTTCTGATAGATAGTGTATGCGTCCGACTCGCTGTTCATGCTATGCATTTCCACACTGTTACAAATTAGATTTTTCTGCCTTCTGGCATTGTTCAGCCACTGTTCGATGGTCGAAATGGCCTCCTCCAATGCTTGCCTGACGTCTTCTTTGTTAGCGTCATAACAAAAATGCAGCATAACTGTATCAGACCATAAATCTACTTGCCTCAATGCTTTTTTTATCTTCTGATAGATAGTGTCGTTGGCTCGATTGTCAACATCGACGCTGCCTGGGCAATCCCCGCCCGGACAGGAGTCTTTATGAAATTCCTTATGGTAGAGTTCCTTCAGATGGATTAGCTGCTCCTCCATGCGCCGATGTTTGTTCATGAATTTTTCTTGCGGTGTCTCGTGGCTCTGACTCAGCTTTTCATAGGTCTCCATGCAGGAAGAGATCACTGCCATGATGAAAAAGGAGATGCGAGCCATCAGGTAACAGCACAGACTAATTAGCATTCCGGCCGAGCAAACACCCAGAAATTCAATCAGGGCGCTGTAACAAACGTGCTCAGCGAGGTTTAAAACCAGAGGAAGGGACCACAGAAGCACCGATAGCTTAATTCCAACCAGTACTATCGCTACTGTCGATACCGTGGCCAGAATCCCTGTTAAAACAAAGAAGAGCCGGTGACGAACTTTCTCCACCCGATCGCTGCGGTCAATCAGTGGAGTATTGAGAGAAAATCTGCTTCTGAAGCTGTTACGGAACGTGCTGATAATCGTCGCGAGAGTCCTGGGTCTGACATCCGGTGATGAGAACTCAGGATCATCAACAGTGATATCCTCCGGGCGAAAATCAGAAGCCGTGACGTTAAATGTTGGAACATCCAATAGGGGGATCGGAATGGTTTGTGTCTCGGAAGTCCGAAAAAAGGGCATATAACCAGAAGCTCTGGTCAATGAGCGTTGCTGAACAGGCTGATTGGTGTGTTCAGAGGGTATGGTTTGTAGTGCTTTGGTAATACTGGGCACCATTTTGAGGGTTCTTCCTTTATCTTGTCCGACCAGTGCGACGTCTGAAAGGCAACTAAAACGGTTGTTCAAAGAAGCTTGGGCAGGTACTGCGGCGATATTCATAATACTTCCCTGTCTAAATTTTAGTATTAACGTACTAATTAGATTGCCGCAAGCCTGTATAGTTCCCGTTGGTTTTTCTCTATACCCAAGGGATTTCGAGTTGATTCGAGGCGGCAAATGAGCGAAGCCTTTATGCCCTCGGGTGCCGGGAGCACAGAAACACTATGTGACCGGGGTGAGCGAATACCCTAAAGGGCATAAATGCAGCCAACAAAGTAGCAGCCTGAAAGGCGACGGGTATATTGATATGAGCCGGCACTATGCCGTAATGCCAGAACTCCCGGAAGTGTGCATTTTTTATGTTAATACAGGGTATTCTGCATAGGGTTGATGCCTATCAATAGCGCATCGCTTCAATGCTTTTGACAGGCTCCGCTCAGTTCGAACGGGGTTGTGAAGCATCGATTCCATTGAAACCATTGCCAGGCTGGCTCAACTCTGAGAGAAGCAGGTGCTTTTTTTATCTGCCCCTCGCTTGAACGGCATTGGCAACTATCTGTTTAACGTCGTCATCATACTGCGTTAGCAGCTGATTGCCGCAGACCGAGGCTGGCTGTTTAGCGCCTTTGTGGGTAGCTTTTGCCGGTTTTTTACCGCTGGCAGTGACTGGCGAAGAAAACATCATGGTCTGTAGCCGGTCTTTGATATCCTCAAGTATCAGGTCAATGGTTCTTTGGCGGAGTCGATTGTTTTTTTTAGGGTCTTTCGTGTTGGGGTGGCCGGTTTTGGATAGAGCATCGTCGATTAGGCTGGATTTGACCATGTTTTCGACAAACTGCAAAAACGGCTTTTTCCCGGCGCTGACCAGAGTGCGATTCTGCGCTGAGTCGGTGCTCTGGGTGTTGGCAGCGCAGTAGCTGGCAAAGGCATCGCGTTTACGTTTGAACATGCAACGATCTTTGGTTTTTTTGCCTGCAATGAGTACTGTCTGGGCTATATTCGTTCGACAGACAATGCCTTCGGCCATGTTTTTATTGGCAATTTCTCTGCTTGCCTGTGGTGCAACACCGAGCCTGTCCGGTATGGTGCTGGTGAAGTTGATATCGTAATTGCAACATTCGGTGAACGAGCCTACGTGGAGCGCTGTTGCCGTGAAAAAGCCGCACTGCTGCAGCGTCTCCATGGCAGGAAGGAAGTCCATGTCGATCCTGGTCACCTCGGCTTGTTCACCATTTTGACACCTCGGCGGTTGCAGCATCACGGTAACCCCGAAGGCCATATATTGCAGATCCGGGTGGTAGTAGACACCCTCCTGAACAGCGGTGTGAACGTCGGGTGGGGATGACAGACCGGGAAATTTGCCACCAAATAGCTCACCGTAGATGGTCAGGCGAACAACATGACCTGCCGGGTTGTTTCTTGCGTCCTTGTTGGTAAATTGTTCTTCTATTGTCGTATAAGCCTGCTCAGCGGCCGCCTGATAACGCATTTTAACCTTTCGAAAGCCGAAAAAACTGGCGTTGTCACTGTCACTGTTCTCATCCAGAAATTCTTCGCGTTTGGCACAGTGAATAATTGGCTGCGCTCCGAGCTCGGTGGGTGGAAAGCAGACAAAACTGAAATTACTGCCGTGGATTTTTTCAGTGACCACCCAGATGTTGGTTGCTTCAGACAGCTGTTGTGAGCCAAGTATGGCGGCGGTGTTTTTCGGCTTGTGTTTCAGCGGAGCGAAGGCGGGATGCTGGTGGGTAAGCCAGTGCCTGGTGTCCTCAGACATTTTGCCGAACTTGTCGTGCTTAAGTGCTGGCAGCTTTTGTGGCTCAGCTGCTGGCGCAGTGACTCGTTCTGCCAGTTGTTTGTCAGAGGTTGGTGGTGATGGTTCATGGCCCAAGTGCCGCGGGACTGATGAGGCTTCTTCCTCCGTACAAGAGTTGTCTGGCCTCAGTTGAGTTGGGGTCAGGTCGCCTTTTGCCGGGATACCGTGCATGAAGATCACCTTATATGCCGATGTTTTTATGTTGCTGGCTGCAAGACACACCGCCGATGCAACTGTTGTTTTAGCTCATCTGTGGTTATCCATGTTTGTTTGTTGTTAAAAAAAGATTCCTTCAGGTACTGTTTCAGGTACTCAAAATTCGTCACAGTGAGTCGTGTGGTTTCCTGATCGTCGGTTTTAGTCAGGCTGTGCGCAAGTTTTTCTATCCTGGCAAGATCCGGCTTGCCGTCGAAAAAAATCAGGCTTAACAGCTTCTTCTGGCCAGTGGAAAGCCTGGTCATCAGTTCGTCAATTTCTGCCGGGTAGCCGTTTTCACACTGGATCTCTTCACAAAGGGTCATTATCTGACCGATGACTTTATCCACTGAAGCAGGAATCATCACTTGCTGGTTGATACACTTGTGAGGGGGTGTTGGCGATGGTCTTATGGGGCCGCATGTTCGGTAAATCCGTTTGATCGCGTCCATGATTTTTCTGGCCTTCCCGTCGCCGGGCAGCTCTACAGTGGTCAGTGAGAAGTCAATTTTTGCATCAGGTTTACTGGGATCGTAATCAAACACCAGCTCCTCGCCGGGGTTGATGTCTTTCAAGGCTACAACCATCATCAGGAGTTTTTTATTGCACTCGTGAATGTTCATCCGTCCCACAAATTCGGAGACAACTTGTACATTGGCATTTTTGGAATGATTTAAAAAGCGTATGTCCTGATCTCCGTCACGCCCAACTTCAATGCCGGGTTTGCCCGAACCCTGCAGATAGATGCCGGACCAAGCGGCAAATGTATCACGCTGGTGGAATTGCACCTTTTGGGCTGAACCGCAAGTTTGCACGGAGAAAACATGGTAGCAGCCACGGGTATTTTTGATGCGGTATACGACATTTCCAGTGTATTCGGCAATCCTGTCTCCCGCGCTGAAGTGGCGCTCGGCCACCACGCCAGTGCCATCCACCACGCCTTGGTTGCTGGCCCTGTAGCCGTATCCCGGGAGGTGGCTGGCCTCAGTCATCAGCGGGGAAGCAGGGGGAGACAAGCTGGAAGTGTGGTCAGTGCCCGGGGCCGACAGCCTGATAATTGCCTGGTTGACCCTGATGCTTAATTGTCGCAGTTTTTTTTCGGCGCTCAATGGCAGGTTGTTCAGCTCACTCGGGGTGGCCTTTTCAATGAAGTCAAGAATCTTCAGGGTATTGCTGGTTTGTGTTAGCTCTCTGGGTTGCCGGCCAGCGCAGTGGGAAAGGCGCTGTCTTTTACTGCTCCTTTCAGGCTGGTTGTCCAGGGTGAGCTGAAGGGGTGGAGCTGTGCGTTTTGCGCATTTGATTGTGTGCATAATGTGATACAGCCTTGTCAGAGCACTGTGAAGTATGACCGTACAGATGGTTAAAAGTTCCAAAATCCCTTTTGAATATGTTTTTTTATCTCAAATAATCATTAATCGCAGGTCATTGCGTTTGCTCGCCAATTTTCGGTCAATGTGCCCCGAGTGCTCTGTGGCGGGTGTCAATCTGATCACCGTATCAACCCGTAAAGGCCAGATAGTCAGTGCCGATTTTTTCCGGCTGTATTAAAATGCCCAGTCACCGCCGACATTCGGGCATTTCCCGCCTGCTCTCAGGCTAAACCAGGCAACATCCGAGGTAATGAATGTTCACAAAGGATATGACCATCGCTGAATTTGACCCAGAGCTGAAAGCGGCCATGGACGCCGAAAGCCGGCGTCAGGAAGAACACATTGAGCTGATCGCCTCTGAAAACTACGCCAGCCCCAGAGTCATGGAGGCGCAGGGCAGTGTACTGACTAACAAATATGCCGAGGGCTATCCGGGCAAACGTTATTACGGTGGCTGTGAGCACGTTGACGTGGCTGAGCAACTGGCCATTGATCGTGCCAGGGCACTGTTCGGTGCCGGTTTCGCCAATGTTCAGCCACACTCCGGCTCTCAGGCCAATGCCGCTGTCTATATGGCGTTGGTGAAGCCGGGTGATGTAGTTTTGGGCATGAGTCTGGCTCACGGTGGTCACCTGACCCACGGTGCTCAAGTAAGCTTCTCTGGCCGCATATATAGTGCTGTGCAGTATGGACTTGACCCACAGACAGGCGAGATTGATTACCAGGAAGTGGAACGTCTGGCCCTTGAGCACAAACCCAGGCTGATCGTTGCCGGCTTTTCCGCCTACTCACGCATTGTCGACTGGCAGCGGTTTCGTGACATTGCCGACCAGGTGGGTGCTTACCTGCTGGTGGATATGGCGCACATCGCTGGCTTGGTGGCTGCCGGTGTTTATCCTTCGCCGGTAGGTATTGCCGATGTGGTCACTACCACTACCCACAAGACGCTGGGTGGTCCCCGTGGGGGTCTAATTCTGGCTAATAATGATGAAGATTTGAATAAAAAACTTAACTTTGCCGTGTTTCCTGAATCCCAGGGTGGGCCTTTGTGCCACGTGATTGCGGCCAAAGCAGTGTGCTTCAAAGAGGCGATGTCTGACCAGTTCAAGGCTTACCAGGCTCAGGTGGTCAAAAATGCCCAAGCCATGACACGAGTGATGATGGAGCGTGGCGTTAATGTTGTCTCTGGTGGTACAGATGATCATCTGTTTCTGGTGGATCTGATCGGCCGGGAGTTTACCGGCAAAGACGCCGAGGCTGCCCTGGGCCGGGCCAATATCACCGTGAACAAAAACGCCGTGCCAAACGATCCGCGCTCACCGTTTGTCACCAGTGGTTTGCGTATCGGTACGCCGGCCATCACTCGTCGCGGCTTTAATGAGGATGATTCGACAGCGCTTGCCGGATGGATTTGTGACGTGCTCGAGGCCTTGGGTAAAAGTGCTGGTGACTCTGAAGAAGTCCAGAGCGTTGAGGCGGAAGTAAAAGCCAAAGTGTTCGAAATCTGTGCCCGCTTGCCGGTATACGCCGGGTAGCTCCACGTCCAGTCCCCCGGTTCTGCCTGAGCTGGGGGAAGCTGTCCTGCATCTTCAATGAACCCTGAACTTTGAGCAGACTCTCATGCATCGGGCGTTGTTGTCGGTGATTATCGCCAACACAAGTATCAACTACGGGCAGTCCATTCCCAACGGGTTGCATGCTGCGATGCGGCGAATGAGCACATTCAGCAGTATGGCAACTCAAGGCAACGGGTATAGACATCACATCAGGTACGTTTATGACCATCAATCCCTCGGTGCAGTCGTCAGTGCCAGGGCAAGCCAGAGAAGATGAAGCGCCAGCCAGGCCAGGCTTTTGGCGCAAAGCGTTGATTCGTCGGCGCTACAATGTGACACTTGGGCAGACCTTCATGCTGCTGGATCGAGGCTCCGATAAGCTGGTGCTCAGGGCTCCCCATCTGGGGGATCGCAAGGTAATTTATGCGCCGGTACGCAAGTGGGGGGGGATCTACTCCAGGGAGTCTGCTCTCAAGCAGGAGTACCGGAAAATTCAGGCTATCAAGGGTTCAGTGCGCGATGGCAGTCACCTTGCCCTGGAGATGACGCCGCTGGCTGGCCGTGATCGCATCAGCAATCATTTCACCCTGGAGGTAACCGAGGCCCGTGCCAACCTGGAAAAAGAGATTTGCAGCAAGGAACCAAC
Organism: Endozoicomonas sp.; assembly: GCA_024509075.1. Taxonomy (GTDB): domain Bacteria; phylum Pseudomonadota; class Gammaproteobacteria; order Pseudomonadales; family Endozoicomonadaceae; genus Endozoicomonas. Next base: position 1,007 of record JAKROC010000150.1, on the reverse strand, counting down.
TTTTGCTGTACGTCTGGGTTATTGCCAGCAGTTCCTTAATGGTTTGATGAATTTACACCGGCTTGGTATGGCCCATGGCGATATCAAGCCGGAAAATTGCCTTGTATACGACGACGGATTGCTAAAAATTGCTGACTTCGGTAAAACCGCAGCCGTTTCAGGGGGGGCTGGCAAAATGTACAAAGGCAACCTGAGGTTTTGTCCACCGGAGGGATTGTTGAGCATTAAAGGCGATATTTACGGCAGTGCCTTACTGATGATCCGGGTGCTGGAAGAGACGCCGGGCATCCTAGATGACCAGGGGCAACTGTTGCCTGTGCCGGACAAAGACCGTGAGTCCAGCATTACTGGCATGGGACGGGGGATTGAAAAATATGTGGTTGAGCATCGGCGATTTATCGCCCTCGACTCGCAAACCCTCGGGGGTAAAATCACTCGGCGCCTGCCCAGGCAGATGAAACTGGCTCACTTGTCCAACAAGCGCCGAAAAGAGCAACAGGAATTGCTGAGCCAGTACATTGATGCATTGTGCGAAAAACTGGTCTGCCAGATTGACCTGCCCAAAGCCACAGGCGATCGGCTAGGACTGCTGCTTAAAAATATGGCGGCAGGCAATCCAGTCAGACGGATGACTGCTGCACAGGCTCTTGACCGTCTGACTAGCATCGTGCAGGATGTGGCAAAGAATACGTGATCCCTTTGACACCCTCCCTCAGCCAAGTCGCTGGGGGATTCGGGTAAGTCACCCAACAGGCTTTCTGTTTCATCGTTCGTAGCTCAGGGAGCAGGCGGGGCCGCCCAGGTTTGGTTATCGCGCAAAAGTTCCACATTGGGAGCTTTCACCCTAAGGGACGGTCCCGAAATAACTTCCGCATTTATGGAATCTGAGCCTCGTTCGGACTGAGCCTGTCGAAATCCGGTGACAGCACTCTTCGACTCGACCCGGGATGAACTGTCCTGCATCTTCAATGAACCCTGAACTTTGAGCAGACTCTCATGCATCGGGC
>JAKROC010000015.1 GCA_024509075.1 Endozoicomonas sp. | reverse complement strand
ACTGTGCTTAGACCACCCCTTGCCGGCAAATATTCAACCGCCGGACACCGATGACGACAATCAGCAGGTCACACTGATGACCCATCTGCTCAAGGCTGACCCGGGCGAACGGATACCTGGGAAGCAGGTTGTCCAGCTGCTCATCAAGCAGGACGGTGACACCGCGCTGCTGCAAAAAGGTAGCCAGATGAGCCAGAGTATCCACCACCTGGGCGCGTCCCTGGCGACCGGTTACTCCGACGGTTTTGAAGTGTTCCATAAACTCAGTGTTGTCGCCTTGAATTGTGGGTTAGTATACGCCAGTCATGGCCGGATTATTACACCAGAGCGCACATCATACTGCATCACCAGTGCAACAAAAGACATTACATCAGGCACTATTGTGGATTCAGAACAACCCACCGCTGTTCCAGCAAAGGGCGAACCCACTGTGCTTAGACCACCCCTTGCCGGCAAATATTCAACCGCCGGACACCGATGACGCGTCGCTGGCCAGTCTGGTTGGCCAAATCAGGACGAAAAACAATCCGCTGCTGGGCATTTTTTACGAGACCCTGTGGCAATTTCTGCTGGGCCAGTTGGAGCAGACCCGTGTTCTTGCTGCCAACTTGCAAGTCAATGATGATCAGCAGGTGACAGTGGGCGAATATGATCTGCTGTACCAGTACCACGGGCAGATTATCCACCGAGAGCTGGCGGTGAAATTCTACCTGGGTGTGCCGGATGGAAATAGCAACAGATGGTGCTACTGGGTTGGCCCGGGACTGAGAGACAGACTGGACTGGAAGATGAACCGGCTGCTGCACCACCAGGCCACCCTGAGCAATACTGTCGCCGGACGTGAGACCCTGCAAACACAGGGTATTGAGTGGCCAGTCAATAAAGAGGTTCTGATTCAGGGGCGGCTGTTCTATCCGCTGATAAACGACGATAAACGTTTTTCTCTGAATAGTTTTTCTCTGGGCAACACTGGCCAGTCTGGCGTTGCCGATCTTTTGCCGCCACCGGCATATTGCAACCCAAACCATTGGCGTGGCTTCTGGCTGACTACCAGCCAACTGGCAGCCAGCACCCGAAACACCACCCTGAGCTACCAAATGCCAGGGAAATTTCAGTGGCTGAATGATCGACCCGACAGCCCCTTTTTCAATCGGGAGCAACTGTTGCAACGTCCTACCGGTCGACCAGTATACATCCGGGCGCTGGATCAGTCGGGTAAGCAACTGCATCTGTTTGTAGTACCGGACGACTGGCCAGGCAAAGCACTACAGGTTGCTCGACAAACCGGCTAAATCGGACGTCCTTGGCGTCTGGACGAAATAGCGGCATAATACGTCCCCCGCAAATTGGTACCCCCTATGACCACCGAACAGACCCTGATGCAGCGCAGCGGCGCTCAGTGCGAGCTGTGCAGTGCCAAAGACGACCTGCATGTTTTTGCCGTAGCACCGACCAACGACACCCATGATGCAGAGCAGTGCATTCTGATTTGTCAGCAATGCCGCAGCCAGATCACCCAGCCCGATACGATGAATGCCAACCACTGGCGCTGCCTGAACGACAGCATGTGGAGCCAGGTGCCCGCTGTGCAGGTAATGGCCTTTCGGATGCTGACCAGGCTCAGCTCTGAAGGCTGGGCGCAGGACTTGCTGGATATGATGTACCTGGACGATGAAACACGGCAGTGGGCAGATACCGGTATAGAAAGCAGGGATGGGTCCGATGCACCGACGCTGGACAGCAACGGCAGTGTGCTGAGCGCCGGTGATACCGTAACACTGATCAAAGACTTGCCGGTAAAAGGCGCGGGCTTCACCGCCAAGCGTGGCACAGCGGTGCGTAACATCGCCCTGACCAGCAATCCTGAGCAGATTGAAGGCCGGGTGAACGGTGTGCGTATTGTGCTGCTGACCAAATATCTGAAAAAAGCCTGATAACTGTCGTAAGACAGTTATCTTATAACGCCATCCCCCGTCGCCCTTGTAGCCCACCGGTATGCACCATCAACAAGCGCTTTGAGCGATAAAAAGCGGCATGTTTCCTGAGCGAATCCTTCAGGGCAAACAGCACTTTGCCGGTGTATACCGGGTCCAGGGGGATGGTGGTTTCCTGCTCGAATGAGGTTATCAATAACCGCAGCGCCTCCGTAGTCCGGGCATAGCCGCCATGATGATAGTCGGTCAGCAACGTCCAGTTTGATAATGCCTGCCGGGTGTGCCGACCAATGTCAGCACGCAAAAAGTCAGCGCCCTTTAGGACTGCCACGCCCTTGACCCGGGCATCGGGCATTGTTTCAGACGCCGTCAGGGCGGTGCCTGCCAACGTAGCGCCAGTACCACAAGCCAGCCAGATCTCGTCATAATCACCGGGCGACACAGCGCCTGCGGCAAGAATATCCCGACAACCAACCACCCCAAGCAGATTACTGCCTCCCTCTGGCACTACATGCACCTGTTCTGCCGAAACTCCAGACTCAGCCAGCAGGCGGGGGATCAGCTCAGAGTCATTTTTACGCCGATATTCAGCCCTGGTCAGGTATTGCAACTGCATACCCCAACGTTGGGCGTCGGCCAATGTAGCCGTCAGCCCGGCAGACGGCTCACCGCGAATCACGCCAATGGTGGCCATACCAAAACGGTGTCCGGCGGCGGCCAGGGCGTGAATGTGGTTGGACCAGGCACCGCCAAAACTGAGTACTGTGGTTTTATCCTGCGCCTTTGCGTGCATAAGATTGTGCTTGAGCTTGTACCACTTGTTACCACTGATCTCAGGGTCCAGCTCATCGAGACGCAGTATATTCAACGTGACGCCGGCCTCGGCCAGCCATTGGGTGCACACCGGCTGAACGGGTACCTGCCGGTCCAGTGACGAAATTGATTCAACGACCATTTTGCAATACTATCCAGATTCATTGAGTCATACCCGTCGCCTTTCAAGCTGCTACTTTGTTGGCTGCACTTGTGCCCTTTAGGGTATTCGCTCACCCCGGTCACATCGTATTTCTATGCTTCCGGCACCCGAGGGCATAAAGGCTTCGCTCATTTGCTGCCTCGAATCAACTTGAAATCCATTGGGTATAATCAGGGGTTCTTCTATACTTTTTTATTGCCCGAGTCACCAGCCGGAGCTGTTATGCACAATCATCCCCTTTCCCTGAATCACTACCAACGCCCTACTCTGGCCACCCCTGACGGCACCAATAAGGTATTGCTGCACTCATGTTGCGCCCCTTGCGCGGGCGAAGTGATGGAGGCCATCAAAGCGTCGGGCATTGAGCAGACGGTGTTTTTTTATAACCCCAACATTCACCCGAGCGAGGAATATGAGCTGCGCAAGGAGGAAAACAAGCGCTTTTGCGACAAGCTGGCGTTGCCTTTTATTGATGCCGACTACGACGCGGATAACTGGTTTGCCCGCACCAAAGGGCTGGAAAATGAACCGGAACGGGGTCGGCGCTGCACCGTCTGTTTTGATATGCGTTTTGAACGCACGGCACTGTACGCCTTTGAGCATGGTTTTTCGGTAATCTCCAGCACACTGGGCATCTCCCGCTGGAAGGATATGAACCAGATCAACGACTGCGGCGTGCGCGCTGCCAGCCATTATCAGGGGCTCGTTTACTGGACTTACAACTGGCGCAAGCGTGGTGGCAGTCAGAGGATGATTGAACTGGCTCGGGAGGAGGCGTTCTATCAACAGGAGTACTGCGGTTGCGTATACAGTCTGCGTGACACCAACCGGCACCGGTTGGCTTGTGGTCGGCAACGCATCAGGCGGCTGGCAAACTTTTACGGTCAGAAACGGGACGAAGACATTATCGTCCGCTCTTTGTGACACGTCTCGCCCTATACCCACTGGCCAAGGATTTACGACGATTTCGCTAAATGGAACTTTACTCGTTTTGAACAATCTAACATGCGAATGACTGTTCAGCTGTCAGTTGCCGGGGTTCTGGCAGAGTGGAACTTTAGCCCCGGATTTTCTCTGACGCACGTCGGTCGTCTCAATTACCACCATGGATTCGATGATCAGGAGTATGAGGATGGGTCCAGCCAGAAATAATTTATCAGCTAATCAAGCCCCTCCTCCTACCTACGAAGAGAGCGTGCATCAAAATCGACTCCCCTCTCCCCTGCTCAAAATTGTTTCTGACCAGTTGCATTACATCCGCCTGAGTGAAAACCCTGAAACAGAGAATCGGGTTGTTCGAGAGCTAATTGATTTTCTGGTTGACAGTTACCCCTCCATCTGCCGGCTGCGCAGTCACCCCAGAGAAGCCAGTCGGACTGACTTTGGCCGTTTTGAGGGTTTTCTTAGACAGCTCAATGCTGTGGAATCCCCGCTGCTATTCCATGCCGTCGATCACAGCAGCAAACTACACCAGACGGGTTATCTCCTGACAAGTTATCGCAATAGATGTGCTGGCGTTGCCATTCGCCTGTGTAAACTGCCTGATGTCGTCGCAAGTGCACAGAGGCTGGTTCGTTCAAAACAATACTGCACTATTTCCGATGTTTGCCAGAGTGGTTGGGCACATCAAACTGAGCTGGATATTGGCGACAAGGTACTGTCTGTTGGCAGTACACATCTTGAATCCGCACCACGCGATGAGGTGGTGAAGGAGCTATCAAAGAGCCGCGACTCAACCAAAGAGCCAGTGTGTTTTTTTCATCATGGCACAACCAGGTTTCTGGTAATCTGCACTCCCTTGGTCCTGTGCAAACCAATCGGCATCACGCTATTTTAAACAACCAATGTCGTTTGTACCCGTCGCCTTTCAAGCTGCTACTTTGTTGGCTGCACTTGTGCCCTTTAGGGTATTCGCTCACCCCGGTCACATAGCATTTCTATGCTCCCGGCACCCGAGGGCATAAAGGCTTCGCTCATTTGCCGCCTCGAATCAACTTGAAATCCTTTGGGTAGTCAGTGGCAAAAGCCGAGCGCCATTACGCCTGCCCGTCTCTATCTTTATCTTTGCCGTGAAAGAAAATTGCCACGGAGGCACGGAGAAGAGAAAAAAGCTTTTCCTCTGTGTCTCCGTGACTCTGCGGCTAAAGCTTTGTGTCTTTGTGGTTCAAGGCTTTTTACCTTTTACGACAACCTCGAAGGCGGGAATCCAGCATCACCGCCCTCGCAAGGATGACGGTAAGCGGGGTCATTCGACCGGTGCTGATAGTCTGCCACGCTCTGCATCCGGCAAGTATAGAAATACCTCGGTACTATCTTTGCTGCCTTGGCTGTCCTCTCTGCGTTCAATTCACAAAATACCTAATGCGAACACCTTGTGTAATTAACGTCCGAGAAGTCTGCAAATACTCCAGTTGCACCCTCTGGACTGACGCCATAAAGAGAGCAAAATGCTCCCGTGTAGTATCGGGATAACATCGAATCAATCGGGATTCTGGTTACCACTGGTACTTGTTGCCCATTGGTTATATAACCGCAGTCGTACCCGGTTTCAGTGCAGTGAATGAATAATTCCAATGCAGCAATGCGGTCTGTAACGGATGCTGATGCAAGCACTTCATTATTGAGCTTGACGCTAAAAACAAGACCATCGTCTTTTTTCGAGACACCCAGCAACAGATGATGATGATCTTTTTGCACGATCCCGATACCACTTTCACCACAGTTCTCAGCCATGTGCAGGGTAACCTGGTAGCTGAAATAGCTGTGCGCTTGTCGAAAGCCAATAAGGGCAGACTGACTACGCTCCCGGACAGGTTGCCCAGACCAGATTCTTAAGCGCCCCTGCTCTGACAGAATCTGAAAGCGGCCGATGTCTGGCAGTCGACGAAAAATCCACTCTTTTTTCAGAACTGGGCCGGAGAAATCATCATAAAAGTCACCATTGCCAGATTGACCTGATCCCGGAAATGGTAAAGGTAAGTGTTTTTCCACCTTGCCGCTGTCAGGAGCGCACACTGGCCAGAGCATATCCTGATTATCCGGGTTTTCCGCTTCCCAGACGACAGGAAGCAGATGGGTCTCCCGGCCCATGTTGGAACGACTGGCAATATCATTACGGATCCCCAGGCAGACCATATACCAACGGCCATCAGCCAGCTCAACCAGGTCACCATGCCCGGTGCTGTTTACCCAGTAATTATTAGTCAGATGACGTGAGGTTAATATCGGATTTCTTGGATTACTTTTATATGAACCGGTAATTGTCTCACTGCTGGCAATGGTCACGGCATGGTAAAACCCCGTTCCCCCTTCTGCGGTCATCAGATAGTAGCGGCCATTGTATTTATACATATGCGGGCCTTCTACCCAGTCACCGCCGGTGCCGCGCCAGAGATAGTAACGTTCACCAATGAGAGTGGTACTGTCCAGATCAAGCTCTTGCAGCCAGATTTCACCTTCGCTGGGGTAGGCCGGATCACTTGGGCTGTGGGTTCCCACATACCAGACCCTGCCGTCATCATCGAAAAAGATATCCGGGTCAATGCCCGGTGCGCCGCTGATCACCTTAGGCTCAGACCACGGGCCGGCCGGATTGGTCGCGGTCAGAATAAAATTAACACAGGGATTAAAATTTTCCGGAGCATTGGGCGGGTTGTAGATATTGGTGGTTATGAGATAAAAGACACCATTATTATATCGAATAGTCGGTGCGTGAATGCCGCCATCGGACTGTACGTCGGTCAGAAAGACTGGCCCCTGGCACTGGTCGGCCCGATCAAGGGCATGACCGATCAGCTCCCAGTTGACCAGGTCACGGCTATGGTGAATGGGCAGACCCGGAAAATACTCGAACGAGGAGTTGACCATATAGAAGTCATCACCGACCCGACAAATGGATGGGTCAGGAAAGCTGCCGGGCAAAACAGGGTTGGTCATTTCAGTCATGGGGTTGGGTTCGCAATAAGTAGCAGGTAATAGCGAGTGACAAAAAGCTTACATCGCTTGTCGTTCATGATTGGTATTGATGGCAATGTTCAATAAGTCAAGGGGCTTGTCACCAAATAATCCCGAAAGATAGATATCGCTGTGAATATGCTCGGAGATAATTTTTACCAGAATTTTTTCATTGGTGTAGATGCCCTGAGCCGCCGTCAAATTCGAAAACACCAGGGTTTCCAGTGTGTCGCAGACCAGCATAAACCGGGTAGAGGGGTAGTCGTGCTCTGGAATATGGGACCGTGAAAAGAACTCAATGCCTTCAACCGAAGAGTGCATCTGGTTAAATGAAAAGCAAATCACTCTGACTCCGCGAGTAACTGCTGCTTGTAATTCATGCTGGAACAGGGCGATATCAAAGTCAGTATTAATATAAAGTTCGTTTTTACTGTTGTTTATCATTTCTTTAATTTTCAGTGTCAGGCTCTCATACCCTGACACATTGAAAAAAAAGGGTTTCTCCTCTGACCGGGACAAAACAGCCAGCTCTTTTTTCAGGACAGTAATGTCATCAATGGTTTTTTCGCGGATTTGCGCGAGAATCATGTCCGGTGATTTAGCCTCGTACTCCTTTACATTGCCAGAAATCATGTAGAGATAGCCTTGCAGGTACAGGTTGTCTATGGATGAATAGACGGTTGAGCGGGTCATCCCTAACGATTTGGCGATCTGATAACCGTTGCTCCTGCCATTTTTGAGCACATCAAGATAAACCAGTGCATCCGTTTTACTGAAACCAAAAGTCGTCAAACGTTGAACAATATCATTATATTTTTGTAAATCTGTTGTAGTGCTCATGGTGCAGAACCATACATTAAAAATGTTATATTCCTGACCCCGCTGCGTCCCAATTAAGGGGCGCAGGCTTTGGTCTGTTTATTGACTCTTACTCATCCTGTAGCCATAGGGGGCAAGCTGGATCGTCTCACCTTGCAGACTGACCGATTGGTCAACAACAGAGTTATTCATCACGATTTGCCACTGGCCACGCTGGTAAGCGATACAGTGATCACTGTCAACAGTCAGCCATTGCAGGGTTGGAATGGTGAAATCGGACTCACTTTTTCTCAGGGCGATCAACTCCTGGATAAATTGTTTGAACTCAAGGTCCTGCTGCTCTTCTGCCCAAACCATACAGCGGCGGTTGGCTTCGCTGCCCATGCCCCGCCCGCCACTCAAGGCCACTTCACCACCGTAATAGACACAAGGTGTGCCCACCTGGGTGAACATGAACAGATAAGCGAGCTTGGCACGATCCTTATTCTCACCGCACAAACTCAAAATACGAGAAGTGTCGTGGCTATCGAGCAGATTGAACATCGCCTGATTGGCCGTGTGTGAGTAGGTGATGTAGGAACGGTTCACATCCCAGATAAAATCCTGCTTATTGCTCAGGTCAAGAGCAAAGAAGTCAAGGATCGCCTGAGTCATGGGGTAGTTCATCACCGAGTCGTACTGATCGCCGCCAAGCCAGGCCGAGGCATCGTGCCAGATTTCCCCGAGAATATAGCAGTCCGGCTTGATCGATTTGACCGTACGACGGAAATCACGCCAGAAGTCGTGGTCAATTTCATTGCCCACATCCAGGCGCCAGCCATCAATATCGAAATCTTCCACCCAGCGTCTGGCTACGTCCAGCAGATAAGCACGACACTGCTCGTTTTCAGTGTTCAGTTTCGGCATTGATGCCACATTGCCAAAGGTTTCATAACGCAGGTTCTGGTAGTCCCACTGATCACGGGGCTTGTCTTCGTACACCGGGAACTCGCGAATCCAGAACCAGTCGTGGTAGGGCGACGCCTTGCCATTGGCCACCACATCCAGCCACAACGGATGTTGATCACCCACATGGTTAAACACGGCATCGAGCATCACTTTCATGCCACGACGGTGGGCTTCTTTTACCAACACGGTAAACGCTTCATTGCCGCCCAGGGATGGGTCAACATTGAAATAGTCCACGGTGTCATAACGATGATTGGCGTTGGCCGTGAACACTGGGCAGAAATAGAGGCCATTGATGCCCAATTCCTGCAGATAATCCAGCTTATCGATTACCCCCCAGAGATCGCCGCCCATAAAGTTGTCCTGAGTCGGTTCAGTACCCCAGGGCATTGTACCAGCCGGTGATATTTCTGGTCGGCCATTGGCAAAGCGGTCGGGAAAAATATGATACCAGACGGTTTTTTGCACCCATTCTGGCGTAGTGAGGACATCACGGGGGTTGATGTAGGGAAAGCAGAAGAAATTACTGAGATTGCTCAGCTCCACTTCTGCCACTTTGGCATCGGTGATATCAACGCTTTTTCGCTCACCAAACAGTATCTTCTTGCCGTCGTCTTTGGTGTGCAGAATAAAGCCGTAGCGCGCCCGACGCTTTGGCGGGGTAAACTTAGCCAGCCAGCAGGTTTGATGCTGGGTTTCGGCTTCGATGGTCATGGGAATTTCACGACCACCGGTCCAGCCGTGGGCATCGCTGCCGCCCAGGTTGCCACCGTCCAGGCCACCGACGGCCCACTCATAGGGATCACCGATCCAGAGGGTGACTTTTTCGATTTCATCTTTGGCTGAACGCAAGCGAACATGCAGGGTGCTATTGTCGCGGGCATAGCACATGGCGCTTTTCGGGTTATGAACCAGGGCACTCAAGGTAATCATTTCAGGGTTACTCCTTAACCGCGCCACTGACCAGACCAACAGTAATGTGCTTCTGGGTGGCGACAAACAACAGGGTGATGGGAATGGCCACTAACAAGGCGCCGGCAGAAAACAGGGTGTAATTTTCTGCCGAGTTAGAGGCGATCCATTGGAAAATACCCACGGCCAGCGTCATTTTTTCTTCGCTGCGTAAAATCAGGGTGGGCAGAATAAAGTCCATCCACGGGGCTGTGAATGAGGTCAGCCCGACAAAGACCAGGATCGGTTTGGCCAGTGGCAAAATAATTTCAAAGAAAATGATCAAATGACCAGCGCCGTCTATTTTGGCCGCCTCATCGAGCGAGGTCGGGATAGCGTCAAAATAGCCCTTCACCAGCCAGGTCATAAAGGGCAGTGAGCCGGTGACGTAGACAAACAGCAGACCCGCAAAGGTGTCAATCAGGTTCAGCTTGGACAGCAAGACATAAATCGCGGTGATAGACAGAAACGCCGGAAACATCTGGATCACCAGAATGCCCATCATGACATTGCGTTTTCCCTTGAAGCGGTAGCGGGAGAAGATAAACGCCGTCATGGTCACCACAATGATGGAGATGGCCATATTGCTGAACGCCAGGACAAAGGTGTTGGCATACCATTGCAGATATGGGGTATCGGTAAACAGTGCCCGGTAATGGTCCAGGGTGAATGAGAAGTCAGTAAACGAGCTGCTAAACAGGTTTACTCCCGGCTTAAACGACGCCATCACAGTCCAGGCAATGGGGCCAAGCACCACGACAGCGTTGAAAATCAGCAACAGGTATACGGCGAAAACACCGGCTTTATGCATCAGTTTGTTCATTACCGCATACTCACATCGGTCTTGAAGGAGTTCATCCTTCTAAACTGCCAAATGGCAATCAGGGACAAAAACAGGAAGATGATGATGGAAACCACGGCAGCGATATTGTACTGCTGGAAGTCCAGGGTCAGCTTGTAGATCCAGGTGATGAGAATATCGGTGTGGCCGGCAAAGCGATATTCCGGATTAATCGGTCCACCTTCCGTCAACAGGTAAACCGCACCAAAATTGTTGAAGTTGAATGCAAAGGTCATGACCAGCGAAGGGGCTACCTGATGCAGGATCATGGGCAGGGTAATCTCTTTGAACTGCTGGAAGCGGCTGGCACCATCCACTTCACTGGCTTCATAAAGCTCTTTGGGAATATTGGTCAGTGCACCGGCAATCAGCAGCATGAAATAGGGGGCACCTGTCCAGACGCCAATGGTAATGACCGTCACTTTGGCCAGTACGGGGTCCGATAAAAAAGGAATGGACTCAAAGCCAAAACCATTAATGACTGAGTTTATCGGGCCAATGCCATTTAACAGCAGGCGGAAGATCAGCAGGCTGACAAAGGCTGGAATGGCGTAAGGCAGCATGAAAATAACGCGCCATACCTTTTTCCCAACGATATCCCGATTCGACAGGGCAAGGGCCAGAACAAAGCCAAAGCCAAAGGTGAAGATCGTCGAGCAGACCGCCCATATAACCGTCCAGCTGCCGACACCGAGCAAGGTGCTGGACCAGATTTTCAGCTCAAACAGGGACAGGAAGTTTCTGAACCCAACCCAGTCCACCAGGTTTTTGGGTGGAATATGCGCTGGCGCTGCGTAGTTGGTGAGAGAGACCAGTACGGTAATCAGTATTGGCAGAATAATGAATGCCAGTGCCGCAATCCCTGCCGGGGTTAACATGATGAGAGCAAAATGCTCATCATAAAAGGCGCGCAACTGCTGTTTTAAACTGCTTGTGCGAGGGGTGATGTTAAGGGCATCTTTAATGTTCAGCAGGTAGGCAAACAGAAACGCCACGGTCAGAAAGATGGCCAGCACACCTTCAACCAGCATATGAATGGAGTGGTCACCGTGGATAATCTTGAAACCCACGCGATGTTGTGCCGTATCACCGAGGGTGATAAACCCTTCCAGGGCTGAGAGTAAATCAGCAGCAAAAAGCACCAACAGGATTTGTACTAAAAGATAGAAACACCCTTTAATATAGTGTCGGTTCAGTAGCTGAGTACCCCCCATCAGAAAAACCGACAGAGGTAGCCTGTTGGCCACCTTTGGCTGATCCATGGTTATATCCATGGCCCCTCCTAAAAAAGTATTAATCAGTTGCCGTCAATAATGATTTCATTAATCCCACCATGCCCGGGAGTGGTTTGAAAATAACGTCCCTGGTTGGTGCCTGGTGGTGTCTCGGTTATTCCTGGAAAGCAATCTGTTCTTTGATCACCATTAAGGCGTTATCCAGTGATTTTTCCGGCGCTTCACCATTGACCCAGCTTGCGGTGATGGCGTTAGCCATAGGTGACCAGACATAGCCCATTTCGGGAATGGAGGGCATGGCATCGGCATAAAAACCCTGGGCAATAAAGGCTTTGGTGGCTTCATCAACCGTTTTACTGTTGGCGATTTCTGCCATCAGGTGGTTCAGTGGCGGGATGGATTTGGTCATCTCAAACCGTTTTTTCAGCATGGCTTCTGACGCCAGAAAGTCTGCAAACAGCTGGGCGGCTACAGGGTACTCTGTGTAAGAAGAGACAACTGCCAGCCTCACGGTGGAAAATGTGCGCGGGTGCTGTCCTTCAAGTGTTGGCATCGCCACAACGCCAACGTTAACACCCGATTCCAGATGGCTTTTTGTTGCCCAGGGACCATCAACAATGGCGGCAACTTTACCTTCAGTAAACAAGCCACGACGTACCTGAGTGTTGCGCATATCCACAGGGTTCGAGTCGTTGGCTGTTTTCAGTTTAAGCATGGCGGCGAGGCCACGTTTGGTCGCTTCAGAATTTACGCCGATATCATCCGCATCGGATCCTGCCTTGCCAAATTCATAGCCACCATACAGGGACATAAACATGCGGGACTCATAGTAATTCTGTACATCCCACAGCAGCGCATAACGGTTTTCGGTTCGATTGTTAAATGTTTCGGATAACGTAATCAAATCTTCAAAGGTCTCTGGTGCCTTGGCCAGAATATCTTTGTTGTAGAACAGGGCAGTTGTTGCATAGCTGACAGGAAAACCATAGCCTTTGCCATCGGCTTTGGCGGCAGAGGCAGCACTGCTGATAAACTCTTTATCAACCCGATCAGCACTGACCAGGTTTTCCATAATCGCACCACTGACGACTAATTTGCCCAGCATATCGTGTTCAATCTCGGCGACATCGGCAACCCGGGCGGTGCCACCGTCCTGAATCAGCCGTCCGGCACTGTTCATCGGGGCAAGCTGTCGGAACCGGAACTGGACATCGTAGCCAAAGGTTTCGTTAAACGCATCAGTTGCATAGTCCATATAATCCATGGCCAGCTCATCGGTCCAGATGAGCAGCCGTGCGCCTTGTTCAGGTACAAGTTCTTGCGCGTAGACAGTACTGACAGAGAGTAACGAGAGGGTAAAGGCCATGTTCTTGCAAATGGATTTCATACTATGGGCAACTCAAACACAATTTGGATTTTGGTAGTACGTGATGGAATACGGCATTATTTATCAAAGCAGAAAAGTGCGCAATGATTTAGTGTGCAGTTTTGCACTATTTCTGTTCTTGAATGATTTTTGTTTGAGAAAAAGTGGTTAAATTGATCTGCGTCAATGGTGCAGTGTTGTAAAAGTTGATTCGCGATAGTCTAATCCCACCACCGAAACACATTGCTAAACAGATAGTGTCAACATCCAAGCACTGAATCAGTAGCCCGTCCCGCTTGTTAACGGCTCCTTATTGTTGATCTACGGCTTGGTTTCAGCTGTTTGAATGTTTGTATTTAAGTGGAGAGGTGGGCAGAGCTTTTCTGTTCAAATGTGATGGTCACCCGGCTGCACTACTCCCGCTGAATAATTACCAGATTAGTTACCATTTGGGGATTCCTGATGAGGAAAAAAATACTGTCACTTGTGATTGCCAATATTGTTGGTTTATCAGGTGCTGCATCAGCAGATGAATTTACTGATTTTCTTCGTCAGGCAGATAGTGAAGATACTAGCTCGGCTTCTGATGGTGGCATGAGTTTCTCTGGGCATTTCGGTTCTTCAATTGAATATGAGACAAAAACCACTGACGACTGGGGACAAGGTGAAATAAAAGAGAGAATTACCACAAATGAAATAGGTAATATATTTATCAATTTCCACAATCTTGGTCTTCGTTCAAACTACTCGTTAAAGACCATGACTCGGGAGCAAAAAAATTCCGGTGGTTATTATGAAAATGAAGACTCTCTGAAACACCTTATCCTGCTGGATCGTCCATTTGCCTTAGGTGGTGGTTGGGGAACTGGCTTGGGATATGAGGCTGAGTACATCACCAGTGAAGTAGTATCGAAAACTGCAAACCACCATGGTAAGCAATCTCTGGAGCAAATTTTCCGGCCATATCTGACGTACTGGAATAATGAGTACAATGCCGGTTTTTATGCCATGGCAGAGTACCTAACCCTGAACTTCGACAATGGTAGCTGGGGTCAGCGGGATGAGGCTGGTTACAGCGTCATGATCAAGCCTTACACCAACTATGGCAACTTCCAGTTTGAGCTTGAGTTCTTCCATCAGGTTAAAGACGACAATGAAAGTGCGACTTCTGAAGGTTATGTATTCCAGACGGATAAGTTCACTGAAACCTACATCCAGCCCACCATCCGTTACAGCATCGACAACGGCGGTCTGGTCTATCTGACTACTCGCTTTGCTGAGAATGAGACCATCACCAAGGGAAGCCGTCCTGACTATTTCAAGGATGTCATCAAAACCTCCGTTGGCTATGAGACCGATATCGGGGAAAACTGGATGGTCAAGGCTGAGTATGAATATACCCATGAGAAAGAAACCACCAACGATCCGGAAAAAGCAGGGGCCAGCAAAAAAGTGGATAACCACAAGTTCTATGCCCATGCTCTTTACAGGTTTTGATGTAGTGTAAATCCCATGCTTAACGCTCTTGATATTGCTCAACAACTTCATGGTCGTCTGTTTGGTGATGGCAACATCACAGTAGACAGTATCTGCCCGGTATCGGCCAGCAGGCCAGATGCTCTGGCTATTGTGCTCTCCAAACATGACCTCAAGTTCATTGATCAGTGCCAGGCATCCATTGTCGTTGGTCCTGCAGCCATAGGCAGTATCAAGGCACCGGCAAAAATTGTGATTGATGCATTGGATGTTACTCTGCTTAACCATCTATTGCGTTACTACAAAGCAGTAAAATATAACCTGTTGGATCAGGAGAATGTGTCCACTATCCCGGGTGTGTTTATTGGCAAACATGCCCGCATCGGCAGGGATTGCCATTTTATGCCGGGTGTTCGCATTCATAATGGTGCAGTGATTGGCGATAATGTTGCCATACATGCTAATACTGTCATTAAAGAAGGGACGATGATCGGCAATAATGTGACCATCGATTCCAATAATTCCATCGGTAATTTCAGCTTCGAGTACATGCTCAATAGTGCTGGTGACTACGAGCGGCTGGAAAGTATTGGCCGGGTCATTATTGAAGATAATGTGGACATTGGCTGTAACAACACCATCGACCGGGGCACTTTGGGAGACACTGTCATTGGCCGGGGCAGCAAAATTGACAATCTTTGCCAGATTGGTCATGACTGTCGTATAGGTCAGCACTGCCTGATCATTTCACAATCCGGTGTTGCCGGCCATACTGTTATTGGTAATCGGGTTACCGTGCATGGGCAGAGTGCTATTGCTGGTCATCTTAATATTGGCGATGGCACGGTGATTCAAGGCAAGTCAGGCGTCAGTCGTTCCTGTCCACCGCGCAGCAAGCTGTTCGGTTATCCTGCCAGAGATGCGCAGCAATATATGAAATCACTGGCTACGCTCAATGCCCTGTCAAAGGGTAAACTTCCAACGATTCTGACCCAGAGCGTTAAATCGCCAAAACCAGAGCGGGAAGTACACGGCAGAGAGAGTTGGTTCGGAAAAATACGACAGAAACTACATTCTAGATAAAACCTAACAATTCCTTATCATTTATCCACTTTGGCGACCGGTCACTGTCGCTATGGAGTTACCATGAAAACTAAAGCTTTAGCAACTCTTACCCTTGCTGCCGCTCTGGCCGGTTGCGCCGGAAACCCTGCTAATGATGCGGCTTCTGTATCAGTGGTCAGTACCAGTCCCGTAGCCAGCTGTAATTTGCCTGATGTTACCGGCAGTGGCCCAATTCGCCCACCCATGTACGTTACTGGCACCTTCTCCGATGGTCAGTGGATGCACCAGGAGCACCGTCGTATGTCCTATAAGGGAGACGGCATTTATCAGGTAATTATGGAAAATGAGGCGGGCCCGGTGAACTTCCAGTTTGCCAGTATGGGCTGGAAGCCACAATTCACAGTGAGTGGCGGCCGTTTGAACGTCGGACAGGAAGGTAAGTTGGTTCGTGGTGGGTTTATGAAAGATACCCGCATCAGCTTCAACGAATCCGGCCGCTATGTCTGGGGCTTCCAGGTTGATGCTGGCGGCAAGCCGAAACTGGCTGTGATTGCTCAATGTGCTGAATAACTGCCAGCAAATGTTACCTAAAAGATTATCTGCGGAATGACCGGATGGCTAACGTAAGCTTAAAAAGCGTTGAAAAGAAATACGACAATGGATTTAAGGCAGTGCATGGTATTGACCTTGAAATCCATGACGGCGAGTTTATGGTGTTCGTTGGTCCGTCCGGTTGTGCAAAATCCACCACGTTGCGGATGATTGCCGGGCTGGAAAGCATCACTGACGGTGAAATCCGAATTGGTGGCCAGGTCGTTAATGACCTGCCGCCCAAGGACCGGGGGATTGCCATGGTATTCCAGAACTATGCACTCTATCCCCATAAAACCGTGTTCGACAATATGGCTTTTGGCCTGAAAATGCAGAAAAAGTCCAAGGAGGAGATTCGCCAGGCTGTTGAAGAAGCGGCAGAAAAACTGGAAATTACTGACCTTCTGGACCGCAAGCCAAAAGAGATGTCCGGTGGCCAACGACAGCGGGTTGCTGTTGGCCGCGCCATTGTGCGCAAGCCTGACGTGTTTTTATTTGATGAACCGCTGTCAAACCTGGACGCCAAGCTTCGTGTTTCCATGCGGGTAAAAATTGCCCAGTTGCATCAGCGGCTGAAAGAGGAAGGCAATCCTGCCACCATGATTTATGTGACCCATGATCAGACTGAAGCGCTGACATTGGGTGACCGTATCTGCGTACTCAACCAGGGTGAGATCATGCAGGTGGATACCCCTGCCAACTTGTACAACTACCCTGCCAACAAATTTGTTGCTGGTTTTATCGGTTCCCCTTCTATGAACCTGGTAAAAACGGTTATCCGTAAATCAGATGTGGGACTGTTTGTTGAGCTGGCACCAGGGGTGAAGTGTTTTATCCCAAAAGCCAAACAGCTATTGTTGCAAGATCAGATTGATAAAACCGTTTACTTTGGTATTCGCCCGGAGCATATCTCCCTGGCAAACGACGGTGATACGTTTAATACGGTCGAAGGCGTGCTGACGGTTATCGAGAATATGGGGAATGAGAAATACCTCTATTTCAAAGTGGGCGCTAATGAGATGATTGCTCGAGTGAACGATCAAACCATAACTACAGTCGATATTGGTCGGGCAATGCGCTTCAATTTGAATACTGAGGTTTGTCATATTTTCGATTCAGAAACTGAAAGAAATCTGACGCTTGAGTTAAGCAAGAAGTGAGACTGAAATTTCAGTGAAGACCCCAGACGGTGCCAGATCACCCAGCACTCTGTGAGGCATGCTGTTTATTTAAAACTCCATAGCCTCAATTTCCTATTCGGTGATCTGTTCATATGGTATTTTTTTCAATTATTGGTGGCGGATACTTAATCAGGTAAATTGTGACATAGTCCCACCACTATAGCCGGCTGGCGGCTTAGTGGTGGGACTATGTCACAGTAATTACATTAAAAGTCATTATTGCGAATGATGTAGAGATGGTATTAATATGTGAATAGGTATAGAACTAACCAGTGGGTGATATTTCCGAAAATTGAACACATGAGAAGGTTGGCTATTTGCTTTGGCGATGATGAAAAAAACAATAACATTTTAAAAAAACATGGTCAGGCATTAACTAATTACTCTGTTATTCATCACTAAAGCAATTTTATTTTGATTTTAACCGATGCAATCCCGATCAGAAGTTCTGACAGAAAATAAACGGTTGTGACTGGCAAGCATCCAGGTGCAGCTGCCAGTATTAGTATACAGTGGTCTGGTATACCACCAGAAATTAATGTTATGCATCAGTGATCATTTAATTTGGCAACAAAACAATTGTTGACCGATTTTTTATACGGCCTTTACACTGATAGATAGCAAATACATTAAAAATGTCGTTTATATATCTCGCGTCACCCCCCAGGAAAAATACATAGTCCGTCAGAAAACCCACAAATAATAAACCATCAGACAAACCCTCGGCCATGCCAGGGAAACTTACATATTTACCGATGCTTCGATAGCTAACCTCTATGCTCCGCCAGGAACTACGAGGTATATACCCAATGGATTTCATATTGCTGCGCGGCGGCAATTGAACGAAGCCCCGGGAATGCTTAACGCCAGCATGTAACGTTTTTTTTGCACAACAGCCAAGGTATTATCGGACAGACATTGCTGAACCAGGCTTTCGGCTTAAAAACGTGGTCAGGTTATCGGCATAGTGGTTACTGACCGTTGCTGGTAACGCTCGCTTACGCCCGTAACAACAGCCTGGTCGCAAAGCGGGTTCCAGCCGTGACACCTCGGCAGAGCTTCCCATAGTCTCTTTCGATCACCCCAGGATGACGACATTCCTTGCTGGTACTATTCTCACGGTTAATACGGCTCAGTCAGCTCTGCCTCCGGCGATTTCCGTGCGGGCAACAGCGCAAACCTGCCATGTCACCTGATGACTGAACAGGAATGAGTGGTGCGCTTTTGTTGACCGGGGCATTCAGTTATACAATGCGGCAACGAAGATTGAAATTACAATTGGTATTGGTATTGGTATTGGATCATCACAATACTGAATCCAGATCCGGGTTCTAAACCTGAGCTCATCCGGACAGGCTCCTGTTTCGTTTGCCTGCCGGGCCAACAGAAGCCAGAAAGAGAGCCTGTTTCCTGAAGATTTAATTCCGTTATTGGGCGAAAGACTATCTATGACACGTTTTGTGGCGCCACTGTCTGGAATGTTTATTTTCGCATTGGCCAGTGGCTACCTGACAACGCTGGTTCCTCTGCGAATTAATGCCGTAGACGGCAATGACTTTCTAGCCGGTCTGATGGGTACCGTCTATTACCTTGGCCTGCTGGCCGGTTCATTCCGGTCTGAGAGCATTGTCGTTCGGGTCGGTCATATCCGCTCATTTGCCTGCTTCATGGCCCTGCTCTGCGCCACGGTGCTCAGCCTGGCCCTGTCGGAAAACACCATCAGCTGGCTGGTGCTGCGCTTTTTCAACGGTATGGCCGTGGCTGGTATTTTTGTTGTGGTTGAATCCTGGCTGTTGTGTGAGAGCGACGCCACCAACCGAGGTCGGGTGCTCTCTTTTTATATGGTGTCGCTGTACGGCGCCAATGCCATTGGCCAGCTGTTTGTCGGCTTTCTCGACAGCACCAGCATGACCCCGTTCATCCTGATCGGCATTTTGCTCTCGCTGTCGATTTTCCCACCGGCCATGACCCGCATCCCCACGCCGGAAATCCAGGAGGCCTCGACTCTTGGCTTTCGCAAGTTATTCCAACTGACCCCTTCCGGGGTGCTTGGCTGCTTTGCCGGCGGCCTGGTACTTGGCGGCCTTTACTCCATGTTGCCAATCTACCTGGCAGACCTCAGCGGCAGCGATGACCACGCCGTTGCCCTGTTTCTGGCCGTTACCATGATTGGCGGCATGGCGCTGCAATTTCCAGTGGGTTACCTGTCAGATATTGTTGACCGACGCAAAATGCTTATTCTGGTCACTCTGGCTGGCTGTGCAGTATGTTTTGGCCTGAACGTCATCCCCCACGATAACTGGTTGTATTATCCACTGCTGTTTCTGTTTGGTGGTGCCACCTTCACTCTCTACCCACTGGCCATCAGCCACGGCTGTGACCATATGCATCCGGACGATATTATCGCCGGCACTCAGGGGCTGTTGCTGGCATACAGCTTTGGTGCCTGTGTTGGCCCGGTGATTGCCTCGCTGTTTATGGGGCAAAGCGACAAAGGACTAATGCTCTACTTCATCACCATTATGGCAGCAACAGGCCTGTTCTTCCTGGTTCGTATGGCCTACCGGCCGGCCATATACACCAGCGAGGAGCAGAACTTTATTCCGGTGCCAAGAACCACTCCCATCGTGGCCCAGATCGACCCCCGGTCCGATGCTGAAGAGCTGCTTGATACTGAAGAACCCAGCACTTGAAAACCAGTCGGTTTTCAAGTGGTCTGTTGCAAAAAGGCCAGTACCTGCTGGCCGGCCTCCTCAGCCGGAGTGGTGACCGGAATGGCCAGGTAACGCTTCAACTCCCCCCGACCCAGCAGTCCCGTCAGCATGCCCTGAAGACCACGACGCAGGCGGTCCACTTCAAACCACAGGTTCAGCTGCTGCTCATCGCGCCAGATGACCACTTCCAGCTCTTTCCAGCGTCCCAGAAATGCCCCGGCTACCGGCACAAACTCAAACTCCTGCACAAACGGCAAGTCAAAGCCCCGGGCAGCCTCACACTCCACCTGACGCAACTGCAACCCTGCCTGGGTCAGGGCTTCAAACAAACCGGCCATCATGGCATCGGGCCTGACCACCAGCAGGTCGGTATCGGATGGGTCGATAGCAAACTGAATATCCAACCCGGTTTCCAGCCAGACCTTGCCCTTACCCAAGGTGATGGGTGTGTTAAGGGGCAATACGAAACTGGCGTTGAAGGTACGATCTTCATCAGGTGCAATAACAAACATCTCAGGCAGAGACCACTGGGTCAGTGAGTAGACCTGTCCCACCTTTTCCGTGACTGTCTCGCCTTCGCCCCGATGCTTTTCCCGCTCTTCAAAGTACTGGCAGCAAATATTGAGATAGATATTGTCAATTTGCTGCTCAACAGCGCCCCCCCGGACCCGAATAGTAAAATCCACCCGTTGGCCGGGAACCAGCTCGGGTTGCTCCAGAACTGCATCCACTGTTGCCGCACCAATGGACAGTGATGCCATTGCTTTTTTAAATAAAGACATAAATATGCAACCACAAAACAGCTCCACGCCCACGGATGACCAGGACGGGGATGACTATCTGAAAACGATCATTTCGGCCAGTGCAGCTGTCCGTCGACCACCATTACACAATCCATGCCGGCTGCTGTGGCCGCTTGACGGCCGATTTCCGTATCTTCAAATACCAGGCAGCGTTCCGGTGCCACTCCCACCTTGGCCGCTGCTGCCAAAAAGGTCTCAGGGTGTGGCTTGCCGTGCTCAACATCAGAGGCGGTGACCAAAGCATCCAGACGTTCCAAAACGCCAACAAGAGCAAGCTGCTCTTCGGCGTGGAACCGGGTGGCACCGGTACCTACCGCCAGTTTTTTATGCCCTTCACACTGCTGGAAAACGGCGTAAGTGGCATCAATAAGTACCGGCCCGAGATAGAGATCGTGCCACATCCGGCTCTTGGTCTGGGCCACAGTAACCGGATCGAGTGCCAGTTGGTAGCGCTCGTTGATCAGCTCAACGGTGCGCATGGTAGAGACTCCGCCTAATGAGTGATGCCACTGTCGGTCGTAGGGGAACCCGTACTGCTCCGAGGTCTTCTGCCACGCATCAAGATGGCTGGGCATGGAGTCGATCAGTGTGCCATCCATATCGAAAATAATGGCATCGTAGAAGGAAAGTTGTTCTGACATGAAACCTGTAATCTCGTTGAAAATTGTCCGACAGTGGCCGGTGGAACTGAGGGTAGATAGTAATATGGTTGTATCTGCCATGCAGGCATTAGCAATCAGCTTCAATGATTGAACTGCGCTGGATCAAAAAAACGTAAAATCGGTTGTGGTATCAATTATGCAGCTTCGGCCTGATCACTAAGAACAGCAATACTTTGGTCGTTTTTACTATTTTCAAGGGGAAGCTACTTACTGATCAAATATTATCCCGCTGTTACGATGGAAAACCTTGTATTTAATGATTTTCCATGACCAATCACAGTAAGGTGAGTATTTTTTCTTTCAGAAAGCGTCTAAGCATCTGGTAACCCCTGTTTACCGATGTGGGAGGATTCATGAGCATCTCTTTTATTGTGCTTGGTATTTTGTTTTTTTCCTTTTATGCCCTGCTGAACCGCTTCAAGAAACAGAAGAAAAGCTTTAACTTCCGTGTACTCACTGCGTTGGTGGCGGGCCTGACTTTTGGTGGTGCCATTCAACTGTTCTTCGGCTTTCAAAGTCCTGATACTGCGTCATTTGCTGAACTGATTTCGGTCTTTGGCAAAGGCTATGTGCGCCTGTTGCAGATGATCGTTATCCCGCTGGTGCTGGTTGCCATGACTGCATCTATCATGAATGTTGACGGCAGCGGCACCCTGTCAAAAATTGCCCCAAAGGTCATTGGCATTTTGCTCCTCACCGTTGCCATCTCGGCTGTTATTGGTGTTGCAGCCATCTACCTGTTTGGCATAGATGCCAACATGCTGGTCAGCTCCGTGGGCTCAACCAGCGCGGTGGCAGCCAGAGACCAGGCAGTGCTGTCTACTCAGACATCCATGCAGAGTCAGGGCCTGTCTGGTCTGGCCCTGTCGATCATTCCCACCAATATTTTTGATATGCTCACCGGTGCTCAGAGAACATCCACGCTCTCTACCGTACTGTTTGGTATGTTCCTTGGCTACAGCATCCTGCAGGTGAAGCGCCGCAAGCCTGAAAAGGTAAAAACGCTGATCGACTTTATTAATGCCGCCAAAGAAGCAGTGCTCTCCATGGTGCGGGAAATCCTCAAGCTGACGCCCTACGGCGTGTTCGCCCTGATGACCAGCTTTATGATGAACAACAACCTGCTTGCCCTGGCAGAAATGGGTCGGTTTATCGTCGCCAGCTACGTCGCTATTGGCGCAATGTTTGTAGTGCACCTTACTATGGTCCGCCTGTTTGGTCTGTCCCCGGTCAAGTTCCTGAAAAAGAGCCTGCCTGTTTTGATCTTTGGCTTTAGTTCGCGCTCCAGCATGGCCGCTATCCCCCTGAACGTGGAAACTCAGACGCGTCAGATGGGTGTGGATGAAGAGACTGCCAATATGGCCGCTACCTTCGGCACCAGTATTGGCCAAAACGGGTGTGCCGGTATCTACCCGGCAATGCTGGCTATCATGGCCGCCCAGATAATGGGGCTACCGGTTGACCTCGGTTTTATCCTGCAACTGGTGGCAGTAATTGCCATAGCCTCCTTCGGCATTGCAGGCGTTGGCGGTGGTGCTACCTTTGCGGCGGTGGCTGTCCTGACCATCATGGGGCTGGACATCACCGTGGTGGCAATCCTGGTTTCCATTGAAGCCTTGATCGATATGGCCCGGACGGCACTGAACATTTCCGACTCCATGCTGTCAGGCGTGGTGACTGCCAGGATTAATGGCACCCTGGAGAACCAGCAGTTCAACGCGGACGAACGCTCTGGCACTGCCAGGGAAACTGAGCTGACACTCTGACAGATCCATTGTTGGGCATCCTTGGGGGTGCCCATTCATTTACCGAGAACAGACATGAACGTTGTGGTCATAGGTGCAAACGCTGCCGGGATGAGTTTTGCCGCCAAGTACAAGCGCAATCAACCGGCAGATACTGTCACAATCATTGAAAAACGCAGCTACATCTCTTTTGGCAGTTGTGGCCTGCCCTATTTCGTCGGCGGCCAGTTTGACGATACCGGGCGAATGGTCTCCAGAACACCCGAGCAGGCCATTAATTCCGGCCTCGACCTGCGTCTGGAAACGGAAGTGATCGCCGTTAATCGCCTGGAACAGATGGTTACCTTGCGTCACCTTGGCCAAGACAGCCAGATTGCCTACGACCGGCTGATCATCTGCACGGGTGCTCGCCCCATCGTGCCAGACTTTGGCCAGTATAATCGCGACAATGTTTTTACCCTGACCAGCCTGGAAGACGGTCTGGCTCTGAGAGCTGCCCTAAGCGAGGACAATAAACGACAAGTCTGTATTATTGGTGCCGGCTTTATTGGCCTGGAAGTGTTTGATGCCGTCCACCCAACCGGCAAGCACATCACCTTGATTGAACGCGAGCCTCATGTGATGAGCCGCCAGTTCAGCCCGGAGCTGATCGAGCCGGTGGAACAGGCCATCAGCGCCTCTGATACTGACCTGCGGACCGGTTGCAGCGTCAGCGCTATCCGTGACCGGGACCAGGGCGGTTACTGCATTGAGACTGACCAAGGCACCATCGAAGCCGATATCGTTGTCCTGGCTCTGGGCTTTCGTCCGAACACGGAACTCTTTGACCTGGCGAAAAACGACCATGGTGCTCTGCTGGCTGACCTTTATGGTGCCACAGAAGACCCAAATATATTCACCGCCGGTGACTGCGCCGTGACCCATCACCAGATCCTGGGACAACCGATGTACCAGCCTCTGGCCACTACCGCTAACAAGCAGGCCAGGATGCTGGCGGACAAGCTGGCCGGCAAAGCGACTTACCTGAACGGATTTTTGGGCTCGTCCTGCCTGAAAGTGCTCGACTACGAGCTGGCTTGCACGGGCATTAACGAACCGATGGCCAAAGCTCACGGTCTGGCGGTAAAAGTTTCCACCATCCACGACAAAAACCAGACCGATTACTGCCCGGGTCAGGAGGACATCAGCATCAAGCTGGTTTACCACCCGGAAACCCACGTTCTGCTCGGTGGGGAAATCATCGGCAAAAAAGGTGTCGTAGGTCGGGTCGATGCCCTGGCCGTAGCCATTTCAGCGGGCATGACCACCGCACAGCTGGGTTACCTGGATTTCTGTTACGCACCACCGTTTGCCCGAACCTGGGACGCGCTGAACGTTGCCGGAAACGTAGCCAGGTAAGTGGTGCAGTTCAGCTGCTGTAAACGACGTTGTTTCTCGGTGGGAAAAATTCCTGACCATTAACGTAACTCGCTATTTTGGTTACCTTTTCTGGTCGCAGAACAAACAGATAATGGTAAAAAATTTTTTAGGAGAAAAAGCCAAACAAACCTCAAATTCAACACATAAAACTGTGTGAACTAATGTTAAATATTGTTATAAACTACGTCGATGTAATCACGGAGTAACATATGCGGATAGGTATTCCCAAGGAAATAAAAAATCATGAGTACCGTGTTGGCCTGACACCGGCAGCAGTGAAAGATCTGGTACAAAACGGGCATGAAGTATTTGTTCAGGATCAAGCTGGCAGCGGCGTCGACTTTTACAACGAGGACTATCTCGCCGCTGGTGCCAGGGTGCTGGGCACGGCAGCAGAGATTTTCGAGGCCGCCGAGCTGATTGTCAAAGTCAAAGAACCCCAGGCCGTTGAACGGGCCATGCTCAAACCACACCACACACTTTTTACCTATCTGCACTTGGCGCCAGACACACCACAAACTCGGGATCTGATCAATTCTGGCGCTATCTGTATCGCCTACGAAACCGTGACCGATGCCCAGGGCCGCCTGCCCCTGCTGGCACCTATGTCAGAAGTGGCCGGGCGTATGTCCATCCAGGCCGGTGCCCGCTGTCTGGAAAAATCGCTGGCCGGTCGGGGTATTTTGCTCGGTGGTGTGCCCGGCGTGGAACCGGCCAAAGTGGTTATTATCGGTGCCGGCGTGGTTGGCCAGAACGCGGCGGCGATGGCCGTGGGCATGGGCGCTGATGTACTGGTGCTTGACCGCTCTGTAGACGTGCTGCGTCGCCTTGATGCCCAGTACGGCAACCGTATTCGCACCGTTTATTCCACTTTGCAGGCCATTGAACAGCACGTAGTTACTGCTGACCTGGTGATCGGCGGTGTGTTGCTGCCCGGTGCTGCGGCTCCTAAACTGATCACCCGGGAGCTGGTCAGCCGGATGAAGCCTGGCTCGGTGATCGTCGATGTGGCCATCGATCAGGGCGGTTGTGCCGAAACGTCGGTAGCTACCACCCACGCCGAACCGACCTTTATTGTTGATGACGTGGTGCACTACTGCGTGGCCAATATGCCGGGTGCCGTCGCTCGTACGTCAACGCTGGCACTGAACAACGCCACCCTACCCTATGTCCTGCAAATCGCCAACAAGGGCACGCGCAAGGCACTTGAGGAAAATCCATACCTGCTCGAAGGGCTCAATGTTTGCCGAGGCATTGTCACCTGTGAGTGCGTCGCCCAGGCGCAGAACCTGCCGTTTACGCCAGCGGCCCGGGCAATCACAGAGATCTGACGCTGTTTTCTTTTCATAGCCCATGCAGTTGCCACGCTCACCGCATGCCAACTGCTTTTTGCTACACCTCAACAACCGACTCTTGCTACTGCCATGCGGTCAAAGCGGGTTGACCGCGCCTCTGTTGAATCGCCCGGGCAATTCTCACTCGCAGAACCGACGACCGTTAACCCATTGCGTTGTCCGATTCATAAGTGCGGCGCCAACATCGGTGAATACCTTGTACGGGCGCAATAACCTGGCAGCGTAGGAGTCGTTATCAGAGTCCTGATGCCCCCGGCAGTGACCCGATGAATCGCCGTGATAATGGTTGTTTACCTGAGTTCCCATGTCCATATAGACAAACGTACTACCAGAACAGCGGTCACGATCAGAGCGTGCGCCTCTCGTAAGGCCAATAGCCAATAGCGCAGCCGCAGCAACGACGGTAACCCCGGCAAAGATTTTTTCCGAAGCATGTTCAGGCAACTCGTGGTAAAGGCGAGAGATGAAGTTATAGGTCTTTTTGGCCGGCGAAATAACGTACTCAGACAAGCTTTTGCCAGGATTTTTCCCGGTAGCGTGGTCAGCAGCCTTTCTCAGGGGAGCTACCAAGGCACTGCCGGTGAGAACCAGCCCGGAAATAGTTACGGTCGAAACGTAGTAAGCACCAAAAACACCGGCATTTACCACCGTCGATGCGGCGCGAAACGGGAACGCAAATGCCTTGCCGGCAACGCGACCAATGTCTGACCAGATAGAGCCGTTGGTGTTTGTGCCAGAATCTACAGAAACGGTTGGTTGGGATATTATTGGATTGCTCATAAGTTAATTCCTTTATATTAAACAACTGGCGAACTGATGATGTTTTGCACCAGCGGCCAAGAGTTAATGCAAATGACTAACACTCAGCAGCGGAGCACTCTCAAACAGTCCGAAGCTACCAATAATTGCCGTGCTGGACACTAACCAATGGGTTAGCCATTTAGACACCCGCGACCGGTTTCTGAGTTCTGGTCATTGCCACAGTCGTGATGTCAAAAATCAGTCTCACAGAAGCTACCGGAAGAAATCCACAAGGCCGTCACTGTGCCTCTCGTCTCCACCACTATACTCACTGAAACTGCCCAGTTCAGGCACTGAACTCAATTTATCACCACGGATGGAACTACGATGTATAGGCAAATCCCTGCGGCCTTGGCTGCCGCCTTCCTGTTAAGCGGCTGTGGCATTATGCAAACCAGCGAGGAGCTGGTTCAGTCAACCGGCCTGGCGCCCTCCTCACAAATACTACTTGATAATACTGCCGTCGAAGTTGAAGTGTCGCCCCCCAAGCGCAAATTGGATGGTAGAAGGCACACCGATGATTATTTTGATCTTCTAGCCAAGGCAGCCGCCAGCAAAACCAAGAAAAAAGCCATAAGCAAACGTGCTTCAGGCGAACCTGCCAACAGAGCCACAACCAAGCGTAATGGCGACCAGTATGCCGAATTAGCCATGTTCGATACAGTTTACCGCGCCACGGACAGTGTATCCCCCGATAAACCCTCTGTTGACGCTGAACCACTCCCTGGTAAACCCTCTGTTGACGCTAAACCACTCCCCGATAAACCCTCTGTTGACGCTGAACCACTCTCTGCCAGCACAGATCATCCTGCAGAAAATGCCATTTTCTTCGCCTTTGGTTCCAATGAACTGAATATGAATGGTCGAGTCCTGCTGGATAATTTTGTCGAGCAATTGAACAGCTCAGACCTGATCCAACTTACCGGTTATACCTGCAACATTGGCTCAGACCACGTGAACCAGAATCTGTCCAGAAACCGTGCACAGATGGTAAAAGCTTACCTTACCTACAGGGGAGTTAATGCAAGTCGCATTGTGACCGAGGGAAAAGGGAAGAAAAATCCTGCCGCCAGCAACAACGACAAGACAACACGAATGATCAACCGCCGAGTGGAAATAAGGGTTTCGCGTTAATTAACAGCCACAAAAAAAGGGTGTCTGTATGGCACCCTTTTTTAAAAGGTTTGCTGAGTCTCTCGTCAAAGCGTCATCACTTTCAACAGATCAAGGGCGCTGATAATCCCTTTCAAGCTTTGCCCCTCAGTGACCATAACCCGGTGAATACGCCCCTTTACCATGGCCTCAGCTACCTGGAACAATGGCGTCTCCGGCGACACCTCAAACACCATGGGCGTCATGATGTCATTAACCAGCACAGACTGATCCATTATGGTTTGAAAAGCCCGTTGATCCTCAGGTGATAGCGATTCATCAATTATATCGCTGTAAAACGTATCGTCCCGCTTGGCCAAATCCATCAAACCGCTGCCAGCCTGACGGACAATATCCGAAGACGAGACCACGCCAACCAACTGTCCCACGTTATTGACCACTGGCGCACCAGAGATGGATTTATCAGTAAGAAAACGAGCCAACCGATCCACAGACCAATCCGACGGCACAGTGATGACCTTCTGGCACATGATCTGTTCAGCAGTCATGTTCATGAGTGGGTTGTCATTGTTCATATCCCGGCTCCTAACGCTCTTGCCAGCAGTATGCCCATTGCCACAAAGTGGAATATTGACCTGGATCAAAAAATCCTGAGAGCAAACAACAGTAGTCAACGCAGCTGATCAAGCTGCAACAGTTTGTGCGAGTGCCAGGCGCCGTCCCAGAGACAGGCAAAACGATGGAAGCCAGCCTCTCCAGGCCACCGACGAAAAGTGTTGACCTCCTCGGGAAAATCGCAATTGGTGATATGAGCTACCAATGCCGCCATGTCTTGCCAGGTCATTGCCCACCACTGGGCGTGTATACGAGCCAGATAATTATTCAGCTATTGCTGCCGGGTCTCCCCGGGTTGTATGAAGATATCGTAAATCAACAGCACCCCCTGTTCCCTGAGGTGTTGGGCAGCAGGCTGAAGAACGCCTCAGCATCAGCCCAAATCAAGAACTTCCTG
Organism: Endozoicomonas sp.; assembly: GCA_024509075.1. Lineage (GTDB taxonomy): Bacteria > Pseudomonadota > Gammaproteobacteria > Pseudomonadales > Endozoicomonadaceae > Endozoicomonas. The sequence continues at coordinate 2,883 of JAKROC010000015.1, read as the reverse complement.
CCCCCGGGAATACCGGGGCATACGGCCAACCAGGCATTCAGCAATGACTTCATGCTCCATATACCCATTCTGAACAACGGTACGATGGATACACCACTGCTGGAAGAAATCGTCCATCGGCTGACCAGCCGTAATCAGTCATCCACAATCGACAAGGACGGCACTGTAGCCCCCTGCTGCTGCCTCAGCCAGAGCCTGGCGGCCACATGCCGGGCCATATTGCGATAGATCGCGGCAATCGGGGAATGCGGTTCGCAGGCCACCGTTGGCACACCACCATCGACTTGCTCACGAATCATCATAGACAACGGCAGCGAACCAAGCAGGTCAATGTTGAACTGTGCTGCAATACGACTGCCGCCGCCTTCCCCAAACAGATGCTCACTGTGACCACAGTTAGAACATACATGGACTGCCATGTTTTCCACCACACCCAGCACCGGCACACCCACTTTCAGGAACATCTCCACCCCTTTGCGGGCATCGATCAGCGCCAGGTCTTGCGGTGTAGTGACCACCACACTGCCAGATACAGGAACCTTCTGGGCTAGAGTCAGTTGAATGTCGCCAGTACCCGGCGGCAAGTCAATTACCAGGTAATCCAGATCGTGCCACAGGGTCTGCGTCAACAGCTGAATCAGGGCACCGCTGACCATGGGGCCTCGCCACACCACCGGCGTGTCTTCAGTAACCAGAAACGCCATGGACATCACTTGAATGCCATGCGCCTCGATGGGCATAAAAAACTGGTCGTTTTTCACTTCCGGGCGCGTACCATCGACAATGCCAAACATCTGCCCCATACTCGGGCCGTATATATCGGCATCCAGGATACCCACCCGTGCGCCATCGGCCGCCAGTGCCAGAGCCAAGTTGGCCGCCGTGGTGGACTTGCCCACCCCACCCTTACCTGAAGCGACGGCGATAATATTGCGCACCCCAGCCATGGCTTCCAACTCACCCTGTACGGGTGCCGGATCAATCCGCCAACGGATGTCGACATTGACAGTCTGGACACCGACGACCTTTTCGATCTTGCTGGTCAATGCCTGGACAACACCTTCACACAGACCTTTAGCTGGATAACCAAGCACCACACGAACATCGACATGACCACTATCAATGGTCAGCGATTCAAGGCAGCCGGCATCAAGCAGGTTATTGTTCAGATAAGGATCGAGATAGCTACGGATAGCCGCTTCAACATCAGCCCGGCCTGGATTCATGACCGCTCTCCATTCGGCAAAAAACAATGCCAGTTTCAATATGGGTTCACAGCGGTGAATTCAAGTCACGGGCAGTGCAACAATCGCTAAATAACGAAACCGGCATAAACATATATTCCACCGGCCATTGCGGCATCCATCAAAAAACTCAGGGCATTACCCACCCAGATTGTGGGATTTTTATGGTAAATACCATAAATGGCCCACAGTAGCGTGATCAGGGCATAAAGCACCCATGTAACCAGAGACAACCCGGCAGCGTGTTGCGTGTGGGAAAAAAACAACTTGTAGAGTTGGGGTAACGTAGCCATAGGACTGACTATCCCCATAACCAGCATTAACGGCTCCAGAATCTTGCCAAGTCGCTGTAAGCTCACCATCACCACACACCCCATTTGTATTAACAGAGATAGTAAGAAGATAGACCAGCAATAAGACCTTACGAAATCAAACAATTACTGTCGTATTATTCCAGACATCACCATTCAGATTGGCACTTCACCTGGCACTCCCCCTTGTTGCCGAGTCATCATGCAGTCACAGCGTTAATGCACATATGACTGAGGACAAAACACCCGAGAGGGTAAAAGCTTTGCTCATTTTCCGCCGCATCACACGATAAAATCCATTGGGCATAACAACATCAAAAGAGTGAGAACTTTATTGATCAACAACTGTCTAAAGATATAGCTTTAGATACCTTGGCACCGTTGACTACACCATTAAATAGCCGCCCTTCAACCAACTACGCAATTTAAATACCAAACACTTGAAAGCCCAATAAAAATACGGAGATTAAGTAATGAACCCAGTTGCAGATGCTGTCGCCTCCGGCTTTGAACGTACATTAATAGGACTCCCCGAAGAGGATGGCAAAGCAACGGCAGTAAAAGTTGCCAGTTTTCTGCGCAAAAGATACCACCTTGAATTCAAGGAGGATGAGCCAGAACAGGGCACTACCCCATTAGCCAAAAGGCAAGCCACAAATATCCCAGAGCCAAACCCAACCCTCAAGCTGATGGTAAAAACAGGCAATCATGATCTGGTAGCAGATCTGAACAACCTGGTTAATTCAATCAATACAAGAATCCATTTTTTTAACCGGACTCACTCCCAATATGACGAATCAATATCTGGCTATCATGTGCAATGTCTGAAATTATTGGGAAGAGATATGAAGCTGAACATTGAAGAAGATTGTAAAAAGTGGAATACTGCCATCTGCACTTTGTGCGAAGGATGTATTGAGCCAATTTTTGACAGATCTTTAAATGACACAGCCAAAAAAGAACAGCTTGATCGAGTAAAGAAACTCCTGGATGACCTTAAGTCAACTGCACCAGATGAATCAAATGACATTGAGTTTCTCAAGTACACATTAGAGAAAAAATACTACTTATCAGACTCAGCCACCAGTTTCAGCAAAATAATCCTGAACAATTTTATTGGCAATAGTGACTTTCAGGTTGTCCATGCCACCCTGAGTGCACTGTTTCAATTTTGGCAGTTTAACCCACGAAAACCTCTAGCCGCGATTCCTCCAGAGGCATTAACTCTGATAAAACAACCATCAAAGCCATCGCAATTTTGATCAATCAATACGTATACCCGTCGCCTTTCAAGCTGCTACTTTGTTGGCTGCACTTGTGCCCTTTAG
>JAKROC010000149.1 GCA_024509075.1 Endozoicomonas sp. | reverse complement strand
TACATCGAATCCCAGGTATTTCAGGCGGTGGTCGAGAACAATGCCTGCGAACAGGCGGCAAGAATGGTGGCCATGAAAAGCGCCACCGATAACGCCGGCAACCTTATTGATGATCTGCAACTGGTCTACAACAAGGCGCGTCAGGCTGCCATCACGCAGGAACTGTCGGAAATTGTCAGCGGCGCTGCGGCCGTATAGCCGTTTAAAGATAAAGGGTGAGGAAAGACTATGAGTAGCGGTCGTATTGTGCAAATTATCGGCGCCGTCATTGACGTCGAATTCCCAAGGGACAGCGTACCCAAAGTGTATGACGCACTGCTGGTGGACAGTCAGGGACTGACGCTGGAAGTCCAGCAGCAACTGGGCGATGGCATTGTTCGAACCATCGCCATGGGTTCCACCGAAGGGGTGTCAAGGGGGCTGGCGGTGGCCAACAGCGGCGCACCGATTCAGGTGCCGGTAGGTACCAAGACCCTCGGGCGCATTATGGATGTGCTGGGCAACCCCATTGACGAAAAAGGCCCCATCGGTGAAGAAGAGCGAGCTTCGATCCACCGCAAGGCGCCCACCTACGCCGAGCAGGCGACCAGCAACGAGCTGCTGGAAACCGGCATCAAGGTGATCGACCTGATCTGCCCCTTTGCCAAGGGCGGCAAAGTTGGTTTGTTTGGTGGTGCCGGTGTGGGCAAGACCGTCAACATGATGGAGCTGATCCGTAACATTGCTATTGAGCACTCCGGTTACTCCGTGTTTGCCGGCGTTGGTGAGCGAACTCGGGAAGGGAACGACTTCTACCACGAGATGACCGACTCCAACGTTATCGACAAGGTATCGCTGGTCTACGGACAGATGAACGAACCGCCGGGCAACCGCCTGCGGGTTGCCCTGACCGGCCTGACCATGGCCGAAAAATTCCGTGACGAAGGCCGCGACGTACTGCTGTTTATCGACAACATCTACCGCTACACCTTGGCCGGTACCGAGGTATCAGCCCTGCTCGGTCGTATGCCCTCCGCCGTAGGTTATCAGCCGACCCTGGCCGAAGAGATGGGCGTGTTGCAAGAGCGCATCACCTCCACCAAGACCGGCTCCATCACCTCCATCCAGGCAGTGTACGTGCCAGCCGATGACTTGACCGACCCATCCCCGGCCACCACCTTCTCGCACCTGGATGCCACGGTTGTACTGAGCCGTGACATCGCCTCCAAGGGGATTTATCCGGCCATCGACCCGCTGGACTCCACCTCCCGACAGCTCGACCCACTGGTGATCGGTCAGGAGCACTACGACGTGGCCCGGGGCGTACAAACCGTCCTGCAGCGTTACAAAGAGCTGAAAGACATCATCGCCATTTTGGGCATGGATGAACTCTCAGAAGAGGACAAACAGGTGGTTTCCCGCGCCCGTAAGATAGAGCGCTTCCTCTCCCAGCCCTTCTTTGTGGCCGAAGTGTTCACCGGCTCGCCGGGCAAGTACGTGTCACTCAAAGACAATATCCGGGCGTTCAAAGGCATTCTTGAAGGCGAGTATGACGCTCTGCCGGAGCAGGCGTTCTATATGGTTGGTTCCATCGAAGAAGCGGTTGAAAAAGCCAAGTCCATGTAAGCCCGGCCGGCCTCCTTTTGGGAGGCCACCATAGCAGGAGATAACCCACAATGGCTGCAACCGTTGAATGCGATATCGTCAGTGCCGAGCAGGAGATTTTCAAGGGGCAGGTGGAGATGCTGATCGCTACCGGCTTGCTCGGTGACCTGGGCATTACGCCCGGTCACGCGCCGTTGCTGACCGAACTCAAGCCCGGCCCGATCCGCCTGGTCACCGAGGGCGGTGAAGAAGAGATCTTTTACGTCTCCGGTGGCTTTCTTGAAGTACAGCCCAACCAGGTGAAGATTCTGGCTGACTCGGCCATGCGCGCAGACGATATGAGCGAAGCCGCCGCCGAAGAGGCCCGTCGTCAGGCTGAAAAAGTGCTGGAAAAACAAAGTGGCGAGTTCGATTACTCACGAGCCGCCACCCAGCTGGCCGAAGCCGCAGCCCAGCTCAGAACGCTGCAGGCAGTACGCAAAAAACTGGGCAAATAAACCCACGTAAAAGGCCCTGAAAAGAAGGGAACCACAAAGACACGAAGACACAAAGTTTTTTCGGAGCCTGTCTAAGCTACGCTTGGCAGGCAAAAAAGTCTTCCTTTGTGCCTTTGTGCCTTTGTGCCTTTGTGGTTCAACGCTTTTAGAGGCTTTTGCGACAGCCTCGCAAGCCCACAGTCTGCGCTGAGTCGGATAAATACGAATCTGGAACCTTGTACCCGTATTCGCTATAGTGACCCGCTTTTCTCCAAACGCCCGAGTCACTATGCCGCTGAATCAACCATTACTGCCTTCCATGCAATACGACGTCGTCATTATTGGGGCGGGTGCTGCCGGGCTGATGTGTGCATTGACTGCCGGCGGTCGTGATCGCAAGGTGTTAGTGATTGACCACGCCAACAAAATTGGCAAAAAAATACTGATTTCCGGTGGCGGGCGTTGCAACTACACCAACATGTACGCCGAGCCGGCCAACTACCTCTCCAGCAATCCACACTTTTGCAAGTCGGCCCTGGCCCGATTCACCCAGTGGGATTTTCAGGCACTGGTGGATAAGCATCAGATTCCGTGGCACGAGAAAACCCTTGGCCAGCTGTTTTGTAATGAACAGTCCAGCGACATTGTGACCATGCTGGTGGCCGAGTGCGCCCAGGCTGGTATCGCTATCCGCCTGAAAACATCCCTGAACCATGTGCAGCCAGACTCAGAAGGGTTTTTGCTGGACACCACATTGGGTGATATTCGCTGTTCATCGCTGGTTGTAGCCACCGGCGGACTGTCATTCCCAACCATGGGAGCAACCGGCTTTGGTTACCAACTGGCCGAACAGTTTGGTCATCAGCTGGTTCCGAGGTTACCGGCCCTGGTGCCGTTTACCATGGACAAACAGTGGCTGGCACATTTTATCGAGTTATCGGGTGTCAGCGCCGACGTTATTGCCAGCTGCAACGGCCAGAGTTTTCGTGAGAACCTGCTCTTTACCCACCGGGGGTTGAGCGGGCCAGCCATTTTGCAGATTTCCTCTTATTGGCGGCCGGGCAACAAAGTCTCCATCAACTGGCTACCCGGCGTTGCCATCAGCGACTGGTTGAGTGATCTCAAAACAACAAAGCCCAGGGCAGAAATCCGCTCCCTGCTGGCCGAGCGTTTAACCCGCCGACTGGCCACCGCGCTGTGCACCTTCAATGAGTTGCAAACACTGACAGACAGTGGTCGTAAACCCATAAACCAGTTCTCAGCTACCGAACTGCAACGTCTGGCCGACCATCTGGCATCATGGACGGTTATGCCTGCCGGCACCGAAGGCTACAAGAAAGCCGAGGTCACCCTCGGTGGAGTTGCCACCGACCGAATCTCCTCAAAAACTTTCGAAAGTCAGCATCAGCGTGGCCTCTACTTTATTGGCGAAGTGCTTGATGTTACCGGCCATTTAGGCGGTTTTAACTTCCAGTGGGCCTGGGCTTCGGGCCATTGCGCCGGGCTGTTCGTCTAGGGCACCATCTTCGTTGCTGCCAGCTCTGCAACGTTCTCCAACTTACCAATACCTGCCACCTTTCAAACTGCTACTTTGTTCAGTGATCCACATTCGCGCAAACTTAGCAAGGCAGGGTCCAAATGACGAAAAAAGCGTTTGCCTCTTCGCAAGACTTGACACAAAAAAAAGAGACACTGGAAATTCTGGCTGACGGCGTGTATGCCCTCACTGCCGCGGGGGATCCAAATGTCGGCGCCATTGAGGCTGATGATTTTGTCATTGCTTTTGATGCCAGGGCAACGCCAAAAGCTGCCTCGGACTGGTTGGTGCAGCTGAGAAAGCACACCGGCAAACCAGTAAAATTCCTAGTGCTTTCTCACTATCATGCGGTGCGGGTTCTGGGCGCATCGGCGTTCTCAGCACAAGCTATCATCAGTCATGAAAATACACGACAGTTGATTGAAGAGCGCGGACTGGACGACTGGGAAAGCGAGCTGCGCCGGATGCCCAGGCTGTTTCGCCAGCCGGAGGGCATCACGGGGTTGACCTGGCCAGATATTGTCTTCAATGAGCGGCTGGAAATACCTCTGGGTCGGGCTCGGGGTATTTTGGTATTAGAGTACTGCGGTTTGGGGCACACCAGTGGTGATATCTGCGCCTGGTTGCCGGAGCAGAAGATTCTGTTTACTGGCGACCTTGTGGAAGCAGAGGCTGCGCTTTATACCGGTGATGCATTTCATTTTCACTGGTGTACCACCACGCTGGATAAAGTGAAGGCCTTTGGTGCGCAAACGTTGGTGGGGGGGCGGGGTGCTGTCGTTCATGGACACGATGGCGTCAATACCGCCATCGAACAGAGCCGGCATTTTCTCAAAACCATGATCGACCAGGTGAGCTCCATCTTCCACCAGCAGGGAACGTTGACGGAGGCGTTTATTGCTGTGCACCAGAGCTTGTCACCACAGTTTGGTAATTGGCCTATTTTCGAACACTGCCTGCCTTTTAACGTGCAACGGCTATGGGATGAGCTCGGCGGTCTTGAATTGCCAAGAATCTGGACCGCAAAGCGTGACCAGGAGGTATGGGATCAGCTTCATACATAAACAACTCTTGCAGGCAAAAACTGAACTTGAGCACGCTGCCTGTGCTACGGGTAATCGGCCGTGGAATCAGTCGTAATTGACATTGTGCCGGGCCTGAATCTGTCTGACGACAAATGACGTGTATAACAGATGTTTTTCCTGTGCTTCAGAGGGAATTTTTGCGCTTTGTACCGGTCAAAATTATCCAAACAATACACCTGTGCAAATTTCTCATAAGCTCAACGTTGATTTGCCGGGTTTTAATCTGTGTTGGGAGCAGTAACAATTACATTGGTGTTCCAGTGTTGCGGCTCTCAGGTTGAGAGGCAGTCAAAGTTGAAAGTACAAGGGCATAACGGGGTAAATCAAGCCAGGCTAACCATTCAGCAGTCATCAAAGCGAAGGCCGGCTATCCAGAGGGTTAGAATAAATCCTGAGGTGGAAAACTATCGATTAATATCTGGTGTATACCCAAATCAAACGGAATTTCTTGAACATGTTCTGAACTACAGTACCTCAATACCTTTAAGCCGGCGTGGCATCAGTAAGGTAGTCTTTGATAGTTATCAATATTTGCAAGCTCGCAACTCTTATAGTCAGGGCGTTTCGCTGATTGAAAGGCTGTCAAGAGAGGGGGTCAAAATAGTATTTATGGATGACATTCTGGATTTTGTTGAAAAGCAATATCCAGAAATTTTAACTACATTAAAGCTGTTTGAACAATTCAAGAACCCTGACAACAAAGACTGGCGTCATGACCCATCAAGAAAGCAATTATTTGAATATTATGTCGATGTAATTCTATGCCTTATACCAGAGTATGCCTTTAGCACTGGAAAGAATAGTCACCTTAAAACAGTTACTGTTATACGAAATAATTTCTTAAGCTCCTTGTTTTTACCCTCTGATGCAGGCAATGTTGAAGCCTCTGCTGGCTCACTGATTGAGGGGATCGAAGAGTTTATAGATGACAACACATCTATCCCAACATTTGTTGTCGATGGCGCAGTTTTGAGCGAATTTGCTACAAAAAAAGCACGTTCAACAGGCCTGCTCTACTCACCAGAGCATCCCAATGGTTTCAAGTTAGCTGCCATGCCAAATTTCTATTTATGGACAAATTCGATAGATTCGGCCAAAGAATTGTCACGAATTGTTAACCAGACGATTACCCGTTATCTTGATCACCGGCTTCTGATTCATGCGACTGAAAGCCAGTTAGTGGAACATCAGGAAGATGGTTCTTTTTATCATGAATCTGCAAAAACACTGGCAGAAATTGTCAATGACAAAGATGCCAGCAAGACAGTAATTTGTCATGAGCATGCTATTTCTAATCCCGAAGGAGATTCCCATATCAGTTGCTGGGTAAATAACTTTATAAGTTTTTCTATTGATTTAAGGCTTGATTTTATTGTTGCAATAAATACAAAATATCTGGCTCCTGTTTTTAAAAAAGCTGCCAGTAAATGTGAGGTGCAATATGTTGATTTTTTATCTTCCGAGCTGCCTAAAGAAGCAGAAAGGATAATTGGGTTAAGAAATTTTTTGGTGTTCTCACAGCCTTCAATTGGTTTTTTTAGTGATACAGTTGATAAGATGGCATGTTTTACAAGACGTGCTTTTCCGGATACATCGAAAAGCATTCAGGCAAAGTATTATATGGAGGTAATGACAATTACAGATAGATCAGAACCGACTTGTGTGCCTGTGATTAAACTAAGTGACACCAGACGGATCATCACCAGTGCCAATCAGATGGAAGAATTAAAAAAAATTAATACAAAAGTCCTTGAATCATATCTGCCGCAATCCGGTCAGTTTTGTCGTAACTTCAATCCAGCTCAGACAAACGGCCAGCTTAATTGTAACGATTATATAGTTTTCAACATTGTGGGAGGGTGTGCCGTAGCACCAATACAAGCAATGGCTCCGGGGCTAATGTTTGGCATGACGGCTGGCTTTGCCGACCACATTGACAGTAAAGTCATCAGGCAACACCCGGTTGCGTGTGCATTGGCGTGTGTCGCATCAAGTGCTGTGGGATATTCCAGCATGGGGCTGTTAGGCGTTGGCCTGAATCTTAGTTGTTGGGTTTTGCAAAGTCGCATGCCTGTAAAACTGAATGACAGAATCGGATCCACACCGTTTTTTCTGGGTTGGAAGGCATTTCATGGTGTGATTTCCATGTCGCCGATGCTCGTTGGTGGTGCCTACCACTTTATTGCAGGATTAACAGGTTTTGCTCTTGGCAACTTATTTACTTCGTCTGTTGCAAAAAGAATGTTCAGAGACTCCACGGGCAGTAACGAAGAGCAACGAAGTCCACCGGGTGAGCGCCAGAAAAAAAGGCGCAGACCGAAAATGAAACCAGTGGCAGCCTCGGGGAGTGATGTGCCTCGTGAAAAAGATGCCGCCAATACGGACAACTGTCCTCTGAGGAACTCCGCTGTCTCCCGGCAGCGGATGATTCGTGACATGCTCGCTCCGTCCAGAGAGCTGTCCTGGTCGCTGCCCGGCATTGAACTTTTGGTCATAGATTACGCTCAACAGATAGAGGATCGTCAGGAAAGGGCGGATTACCTTGCGCAACGGCTCGCTGAGTGTGAAATGGCAACTGGTGGATTGCAGAATGCCGTTTCACAGTTTCCTGATCTTTACGGGCAATATTTGCAGGTACACGAGTGGTACGATTTCAGGCGGGCGAATAGCCTGTGGAAAGTCCTCACTCCCTCCAGCTCACAAGAGGTATGGGTTCAGGCTGGCAAAATGCTAGCTCAAGATTGCTTGAACTACGATGACCCGCTAGGGGCTCTGGCAGTACTGGATGATCCCATGCTGACCAGTGACGCGACGATGAAAATCATCAATGATCTCAGTGGTGCACAGATGCTTTTCAGGGATGAGGTCCCTGAAAAACTGGCCAGAGCATACCTTGCTCAGGTCAACCTTAAAGAGCGAAAACAGAAAACCCTGAATCATATCTGCAGTGCTGTTACCAGGTGGTTGGAGCAGCTCGCCAGAAAACCTGACTTAACAGACAATATTTTGCACTTGGCAATGGATTTTCGTCTGG
>JAKROC010000148.1 GCA_024509075.1 Endozoicomonas sp. | reverse complement strand
CGATACGGACTGGGATTTTCAATTCGAGCAATTGATTGATCCACAACAAAATATCTTTCAAAGTGTTTACGGCCCCGGGTTTGGTATCGCCCGGGCCAATGGTGACCGCCTGTACCTGGAAAGCGGCATCAACATGCCTTTTCAGCGCAGTTATGGCTTTCTCGTTCCGGCCATCAAAGTGCAATCGGTGCATTATCGCCTAAGCAACTTGATCGAAAGTGACGTTATTGCCGACTTGACCAATACTTACCAAGGTTTTACATCCGCCGATTACACCACCACGCCCGGCACCACAGTACCCACATTCAGCCTTGATGGTGGTCTTTACTTTGACCGTTTTACCCGCATTGGCGGCATCGACTTCACCCACACCCTTGAGCCGAGGATAAAATATCTCTACTCTCCGTATGTCGAGGGTCAAGCGATGCAGCCAATATTTGATACGGCCCTGTTAGGGTTTAATTACCATTCGCTTTGGCGGGACAGCCGCTTTACCGGGCGTGATCGTTTGGGTGATGCACACCAAGTCTCCCTTGGGTTTGTTTCCCGTCTGATAGAAGACGACGGTTTTGAACGAGCCCGCTTTGGTATTGGCCAGATTATTTATCTGGAAGATCGTCAGTTATGGATCAACCCCCTGGCCGGTACACAAGTGGGTGGCTCTCAGAGGCAGGATGATTGGGATATCAACCTCAATGATGAGGGGCGGCGCTTGTGGGCCGAGATGCACACCCCAGTATCTGCGTTGGCAACAGAGCTGCTTTATAATTTTAACCGTCACATGAGTCTCCGTCAGGACTTGACTTGGGACACCAACGACCGGGAGCTGGATAGCTACAGTATTTACTACCAGTACCAACCGGACAATCGCCGGGTATTAAATGTTGGTTACCGTTTCCTGCCTCAGGCCGAGCGGTTTGTGCAAAATGCCCAGAATGGTTTGATTCCTGACCTGAGTGATCCGAGCGGTTTTCGCACTGCTGAAAATAATATCAGCCAGTCTGATATCTCTTTTGCCTGGCCGATGAGTACAAACTGGTCTGCCCTCGGGCGCTGGCAGTACGATTTTACCAATAACCAGAACCTTGAGTTCCTCGGTGGGGTCGAATATAACAGCTGCTGTTATATGGTGCGATTCCTCTGGCGCAAATGGATCGATGGCAGCGACAACATAGATTTTCCGGAATACAAAAACGGTCTGATACTTCAGTTCGTTTTACGAGGGCTGGGCAATCTGAGCAGCGGCTCGTCGAAAGAGTATCTTGAAGGTATTAGAGGTTATAAAGGGGAATATTAATTGAAGATGAAAAAGCGGCTTGTACTGGCTTTCCTGTGTCTGGCGGGTAGCGCTGGCGTTTATGCTGCGTCTGCTTCCGTGCCGGCGAACCGGGTTGAGCTGGATCGTATCGTGGCCAAGATTGACCAGGATATCATCATGCTCAGTGAGCTTGATGAGCGGGCAGCGGCAGTTAAACGACAACTGGCAGCCAGGAACATCAATCTGCCACCGGAAGATGTTTTGCGCTCACAAGTACTGGAACAGTTGATCCTGGAAAATATCCAGATTCAGATGGGCTCCCGCGCCGGCATCCGTATTGATGACCGTGCCGTCAATGAGGCCATTGCCCGTATCGCCCAACGTAACCAGATGTCAGTGGCGGCGTTTCGGCAGAACCTGGAGGCGGATGGGTTGTCGTTCGATAAGGTGCGTCAGGACATCGGTCGTGAGCTGATTCTCAATCAAGTGCGCCAGCGTCAGGTGGCCCAGCGCGTGCAGATCAGCGAGCAGGAGGTTGATAACTTTCTGGCTTCCCCGGAAGGGCAGGCGCAACGGCAGGTTGAGTACAATCTGGCGCACATTCTGATTCCCACACCGGAAAACGCCAGTCCTCAGGCCATTCAGAGTGCCCAGAGCCGTGCCAGTGAGATTTCAGCGCAGTTGCGCCAGGGCGCTGACTTCCAGAGTGTGGCCATTGCCAACTCCGGTGGTCAAAACGCCCTTGAAGGCGGTGACTTGGGCTGGCGTAAAGCGGAGCAGTTACCCACATTGTTTGCTGAACAGGCAGTGAAAATGTTCAAAGGGGAGATTTCTGAGCCTGTTCGCAGTCCGGCGGGCTTCCATATTTTTAAACTGGTGGACACCCGTGGTGATGAAAAAGTCCTTCAGAACCAGGTACACGTCCGCCATATTCTGATCCGGCCTAATGAGGTACGCAACGACCGTGAAGCCCAGCGACAGGCGCAGGATATCTACAAGCGGTTGCAGAACGGGGCGACCTTTGACGAGCTGGCCAAAGCACATTCCGATGATACTGCATCTGCCCTCAACGGTGGTGATATGGGCTGGATTTCACCCGAGGCTCTGGTGCCTGAGTTCCAGACTGCCATGGGCATTGTCCCTGAGAACAAGGTCAGCGAGCCATTTCGGACCACTTACGGTTGGCACGTTCTGGAAGTCCTGGGTAGACGACAGTCTGATATTAGTAAACAGGTGCGCCGTAACCAGGTACGTGAGTTGCTCGGGAATCGCAAGTTTGAAGAAGAGCTGATGGTCTGGCTGCGGGAGATTCGTGACCAGGCCTATGTTGAGATTCAAATGTGAGTGACAGCTTGGCCTTTCCCCGACTGGTTATTACCGCTGGGGAACCCGCGGGCATTGGCCCAGACCTTTGCCTAATGCTGGTGGCCCGGAACCAGGATCTACTTCGCTCGGTTCAGATTGTGGTTGCTGCTGATCCGGAGCTTCTGGCTCAGCGGGCCCGTCGGCTGGGTCTGGCCGTTACGCTGGAGTTGTTTGATCACCAGGCTCGCCGGCCCGGTAAACCCGACACCTTGCTGGTTGCTCCGGTTGCCACAGCCTGTCAGGTCACGCCGGGTATGTTAAATCCCGCTAATGCGCAATACGTTCTGGATACGCTGACGCTGGCCTTGAAGGGATGTCAGGAGGGCCTGTTTGATGGGATGGTCACCGGCCCAGTGCACAAAGGGGTAATAAACGACGCAGGAATAGCATTTAGCGGCCACACCGAATTTCTGGCCGAACAGACCCATACCGAAAAAGTGGTTATGATGCTCGCTACGCAAGGTTTGCGTGTGGCCCTTGCTACTACCCATCTACCTCTGGCAGAAGTGCCTGCGGCCATTACCCGTCATTCCCTGACCCAAGTCATCCAGATTTTGCACCAGTCATTGCGGGATCAGTTTGCCATCAAGTCTCCTCATATTCTGGTGTGTGGCCTGAATCCCCACGCTGGTGAAGGTGGCCATTTGGGGCGGGAAGAGCTTGATACCATTATCCCGGTGCTACAAAGCTGCCGGGCTGAGGGTATGAAGTTGACCGGCCCCTTACCGGCAGATACCCTCTTCAACCCTAAACTGCTGGAGCAGGCCGATGCGGTGCTGGCCATGTATCACGACCAGGGTTTACCGGTGCTTAAATTCAAGGGATTTGGTCAGGCGGTGAATATCACTCTGGGTTTGCCCGTCGTGCGTACATCGGTGGATCACGGCACAGCCCTTGATTTGGCCGGTAGCGGCAATATCGATCCTGGCAGTCTCTATACCGCTATTGAGACTGCTCTGACCATGGTCGCACGTCAGTAGTTCCAGATTGTTATTATTTCCCCTTGGCCATCCTTGGCCGGCATTCATCAAGAAGCACCCCACGGGCGTGGGGAAGACTTAAGTGGAGCCGTGCGATATGGGCGAGAGTCGGAAACACCCCCACGGGCGTGGGGAAGACCCGGGCAAAATATAGTTGCTCAAACTTTTTCCGGAAACACCCCCACGGGCGTGGGGAAGACTTCCGGGCTGTTGCCCAGTTTGCCATCGTCGTAGAAACACCCCCACGGGCGTGGGGAAGACCATTTAGTGAGCATAAAACCTCGCTGGTGATCAGAAACACCCCCACGGGCGTGGGGAAGACAAAAAAACCGAACCAGCAGGGTAGTTATCAAGAGAAACACCCCCACGGGCGTGGGGAAGACCACAATATCGCATGAAATATTGCAAAACTGATAGAAACACCCCCACGGGCGTGGGGAAGACTTACGCAAGGGCATCAGATCAGCCGCGCCCCGGGAAACACCCCCACGGGCGTGGGGAAGACCGGTTTTTCTAGTATTTACACCAGACCACCTAGGAAACACCCCCACGGGCGTGGGGAAGACATATAGCCGGACAACTTCCATTCACTGGATAAAGAAACACCCCCACGGGCGTGGGGAAGACCTCCCAAAATCCAAAAAATTCTTCAAAACAATAGAAACACCCCCACGGGCGTGGGGAAGACGATGACGGGGAAAGATATAACCAATGGATTAAGGAAACACCCCCACGGGCGTGGGGAAGACGTGAAACTTGACTTTGCCCCTTTTCTCGGTGAAGAAACACCCCCACGGGCGTGGGGAAGACTAACTGAGCCAGTAATGTAAGAACCGGTAATAGGAAACACCCCCACGGGCGTGGGGAAGACTTATTTCGTGTCCTTCCTGGTATTCGCTCGTCAGAAACACCCCCACGGGCGTGGGGAAGACGGCATTAATAGAAGGCCGTACCCATGAACACCAGAAACACCCCCACGGGCGTGGGGAAGACCACTTCGCGCGGCTTGACTGCATCTTCCGCATAGAAACACCCCCACGGGCGTGGGGAAGACACTGGCGCTCCCAATAAGAAAGACTGCCCTTCGGAAACACCCCCACGGGCGTGGGGAAGACAAAATTCGTCGGATTATAGAGTAAGTCGCTAAGGAAACACCCCCACGGGCGTGGGGAAGACTGGTAGAACGTGACGCGGTAGTAATGGCCGCGGGAAACACCCCCACGGGCGTGGGGAAGACCCTGCTTTCTGCTTTGTCAGTACCCGACCCTTAGAAACACCCCCACGGGCGTGGGGAAGACCTCCTTTTCCTACCATACTGCGACTCTACATGAGAAACACCCCCACGGGCGTGGGGAAGACGGCTCAAGCATCAGGTAGCGCCGCTCGTGCTGAGAAACACCCCCACGGGCGTGGGGAAGACGCGCAGCTATACAGTGTGGAGGAAGACGTAATGGAAACACCCCCACGGGCGTGGGGAAGACTAGCTGCAATTATGGGGTTAGTGAAGTCAGGCAGAAACACCCCCACGGGCGTGGGGAAGACCCTGCTTTCTGCTTTGTCAGTACTCGACCCTGAGAAACACCCCCACGGGCGTGGGGAAGACCGACAACGGAGATAGAGAGTGATGAAACTTAAAGAAACACCCCCACGGGCGTGGGGAAGACGCAAAAGACCGTCACTCATAATCCACCTCACTGGAAACACCCCCACGGGCGTGGGGAAGACTGATCGGGCGCGCCAATCATAACTGTTAGCGTAGAAACACCCCCACGGGCGTGGGGAAGACGCAACAGTAATGCTTGAACACCCATCTGGAATAGAAACACCCCCACGGGCGTGGGGAAGACAAAGCATACCCGAAAAGGATACTTTCGAGTGTGGAAACACCCCCACGGGCGTGGGGAAGACTGTTTCTGGCACCCAATACAGTCAAAGCTGCTAGAAACACCCCCACGGGCGTGGGGAAGACAATGCCTCTTTCAACTTCCGACTGTAAGGCGGAGAAACACCCCCACGGGCGTGGGGAAGACGCCATCAGGAACCCCAAAACCTCATCAGGTAGGGAAACACCCCCACGGGCGTGGGGAAGACTTTGCGCTTCTGTCCTGCCAAGTTTTCGCCAAGGAAACACCCCCACGGGCGTGGGGAAGACTGGTGGTCGTGATGATAGGTCTGATTAAGAGCAGAAACACCCCCACGGGCGTGGGGAAGACAGCGCGAGCCAGATAGAATTCAATGTCCGCCGAGAAACACCCCCACGGGCGTGGGGAAGACGCGTTGCCGTATACGGTGTGACAGTACTGCTCAGAAACACCCCCACGGGCGTGGGGAAGACGCTGTGAAGCCTACCGAGGGTGACATGGAGGTAGAAACACCCCCACGGGCGTGGGGAAGACAATCAGTGCGATAGACGACGACGGACTGAATAGGAAACACCCCCACGGGCGTGGGGAAGACAGAATGACGAGGCGGCAGGGCTGCTAGCTCCCAGAAACACCCCCACGGGCGTGGGGAAGACTCAATGGCTTGGTCGTTATCGATCTTTGCCTCAGAAACACCCCCACGGGCGTGGGGAAGACTAATGAATGGCATAGCAGCCCTGAGCAAGATGAGAAACACCCCCACGGGCGTGGGGAAGACTGTGACAGTACTGCTTATTCATCTGAGTCAGGAGAAACACCCCCACGGGCGTGGGGAAGACGCGACGTCGGAGTTGAGATGTCTCGCACATCAAGAAACACCCCCACGGGCGTGGGGAAGACATTACATCTCGAATTTTTGTAACTTCACTAGTGGAAACACCCCCACGGGCGTGGGGAAGACCGGACAGGCTGAAGGTTGAACTGGCTGACGCCAGAAACACCCCCACGGGCGTGGGGAAGACCTCTCCGAACCTAGTGGTTTGAATGGGTGTTAAGAAACACCCCCACGGGCGTGGGGAAGACAAACGAAAACTGACAGAAGATACTTGCCGGAAAGAAACACCCCCACGGGCGTGGGGAAGACGACAACTTGCCGGTTTCCAACAAATTCAGAATAGAAACACCCCCACGGGCGTGGGGAAGACGTCTTCTTTTATAGAGATAAACAATGACTCGAAGAAACACCCCCACGGGCGTGGGGAAGACGGTAAGGTTTCGCTGCCGGATATACCGGATGAGGAAACACCCCCACGGGCGTGGGGAAGACATACACAAGACACAAAACCCCAGTCCCAGTCTGGAAACACCCCCACGGGCGTGGGGAAGACGAATTGATACGTGAAGTCTTAGCAGAGCTATTAGAAACACCCCCACGGGCGTGGGGAAGACTGGCCACTTTACTGAGAGGTAAAACAATGACAGGAAACACCCCCACGGGCGTGGGGAAGACCATTCAAGGAAGGCGTGTGGATTGATGAAACCGGAAACACCCCCACGGGCGTGGGGAAGACATGCGTGGGAAGACCAGTCCAAAACGGTACCCAGAAACACCCCCACGGGCGTGGGGAAGACCTGAACTGGAACATCAAACGTATCAAACGGACAGAAACACCCCCACGGGCGTGGGGAAGACTGGATTAGGGATGACACAGGATCAGATGGCGTTGAAACACCCCCACGGGCGTGGGGAAGACAGAACTCCACCCCGACGTAGCCGCGGTTATTGAGAAACACCCCCACGGGCGTGGGGAAGACCAAGGTCGAATTGCTTTTCTGACCGGCCAACAAGAAACACCCCCACGGGCGTGGGGAAGACCATCGGCTGAATGCCCGGGCGTTGATTTTGCTGGAAACACCCCCACGGGCGTGGGGAAGACTATCATATAGCGCATTTTACGCTATAGCAAGTAGAAACACCCCCACGGGCGTGGGGAAGACGCTGGCCAGCCTGTTGAGAATAATGTGGTTAAGGAAACACCCCCACGGGCGTGGGGAAGACCCCGCCTTCTGCTTCGTTAGCATTTTCCCTTTAGAAACACCCCCACGGGCGTGGGGAAGACTATTACCGTCCACGATATCGATAGGAGACATCGGAAACACCCCCACGGGCGTGGGGAAGACCAAATGCAGCCGGCCTCCGTGAATAGCATAATAGAAACACCCCCACGGGCGTGGGGAAGACACCAACATATTGTTAATGAGCTTTAGGTTAAACACAATATATAGCGTTCAACCATTTTGCCGAGTTTCAATAACCAGCGGCAAATCGCAAATTTGCGTCTGAAC
>JAKROC010000147.1 GCA_024509075.1 Endozoicomonas sp. | reverse complement strand
AGGCCGTTCAAATAAGGCGGGTACTCTTCACCTTCAATCAGCGGCTCAAGATATTCCCGACAGGTTGGCGTGATATTAAAACCATCATCACTAATAAACGACAATGGCATTTTGCGTTCAAAATTGGCAACTTGTTCCAGCGATACCGCTTTGATGGCCCAGCGGTAAGGTAGGTCAGATTCCCTGACAATAGCTGGCATGACCGCATTGTGGCCAGAAATTGCCAGCTCCACGGCGGCTTTGCCCACTGCATAGGCCTGCTCCACATCCACCCGCGAGGCAATATGCCGCGCTGAACGCTGCAGGTAATCGGCCACCGCGTAGTGGTATTTGTAGCCCAGTGCTTGCTTGATCATATTGCAAAGCGCCGGAGCTACACCGCCGAGCTGTTGGTGGCCGAACGAATCAATGACTGTGGTGGAGGCGGAGACAAAACTGCCATCGTCGTATTTGGCGCCCTCAGAGGCGACAATAACGCAATAGCCTTCGTTGCTGACGGTTTCATGGACTTTTTTCAGAAACTTCTGTTTATCCAGTGCCAGCTCGGGAAAGATGATAATGTGCGGCGGGTCACCTTCCCGCCGTGCAGCAAGGCCGGTGGCTGCTGCCAGCCAGCCAGCGTGGCGACCCATGACTTCAAGCACAAACACCTTGGTGGAGGTATCGCACATGGAGGCAATGTCATGACTGGCCTCCTTGGTAGACACAGCCAGGTATTTGGCCGCTGAACCAAAACCCGGACAGTTGTCGGTGATTGCCAGATCGTTATCGATGGTTTTCGGTATACCAATGCAGGTGAGGGGGTAGCCCAGCTTTTCGCTGAGCAGGGAGACCTTCCAGGCGGTGTCCATGGAGTCATTGCCGCCGTTGTAGAAAAAGTAGCCGATATTGTGAGCCTGAAAGACTTCAATCAGGCGACGATATTCCGCCTCGTTCTCCTCAAAGGATTTCAGCTTGTAACGACAGGAGCCAAAAGCGCCACCAGGGGTTCTGATCAGGGCACCGATGGTTTCATCAGATTCGTGCGATGTGTCGATCAACTCTTCACGCAGAGCGCCGAGGATCCCATTGTGACCAGCGTATACTTTGCCGATGTGATCCGGGTAGCGGCGAGCCGTTTCAATGACCGCGCAGGCGCTGGCGTTGATAACTGCGGTGACACCGCCTGACTGTGCGTAGAAAGCATGCTTCTGCGGCATAGATCAAGTCTCGGATATCTCTTTGTTGCTGTCTGTGTCAAGCGTATCCGGTCAGGATATTTGCCGGATTGCCTCACTGTAACCTGCAATGTTTATCGGCCGCTACCGTAATTATGTCAACGTCCTTTTGCGAACAGGACGCAAACAATGTCAGAATTCTGGTTTTAGGGTGCACTTCTGGAGAGATTTTGGATGCACGTACACATTTTGGGCATTTGCGGAACGTTTATGGGAAGTCTGGCCATACTGGCCAGGGAGCTTGGATTTCGGGTATCCGGCTGTGATGAGAATATTTACCCGCCCATGAGTACCCAGCTTGAGGAGCAGGGGATCACGCTGTTTCATGGGTATGATCCCAAAACGCTGGATCCGGCGCCGGATCTGGTCGTTATTGGCAATGCCATGACACGAGGTAATCCGGCGGTAGAATATGTGCTTGACCAAGGGTTGCCCTATGTTTCAGGGCCTGAGTTCTTTTCCCGTTACGTTGCTCCCGGGCGCTGGATACTGGCCGCCTCTGGTACCCACGGCAAAACCAGTGCCAGTAGCATGCTGGCCTGGATACTGGAGTATGCCGGAATGTCGCCGGGCTTTCTGATTGGCGGAATCCCAAAGGATTTTGGTATTTCTGCGCGCCTTGGCAGCACACAATTTTTTGTTATTGAAGCTGATGAATACGACACCGCTTTTTTTGATAAGCGCTCTAAATTTGTCCACTACCAACCGCGCACACTGGTTATCAACAACCTTGAATTTGATCATGCAGATATTTTCGACGACCTTGGGGCCATTCAGCGTCAGTTTCACCACTTGGTCAGGACGGTACCAAGTACTGGTCGTATTTTATTTCCAGCCAATGTGCCGGCCATTGACCAGGTAATGGCTATGGGGTGTTGGTCAGAGCAGGAAACTCTGGCGGGTGAGCAAAGTCCATGGCAAACAGAAAAGGTTACGGAGTCGGGCAACCATTTTCGGGTGCTGTATCGCAGCGTCACTGTTGGTACGGTGTTGTGGCAACAGGAGGGCGATCACAATATGGCCAACGCTTTGGCGGCCATCGCTGCTGCCCACCACGTTGGTGTGCTGCCAGATGTTGCCTGTGCTGCACTGTCGCAGTTTCAGGGAGTAAAGCGACGCATGGAGCTGGTGGATGAGGTTGGCGGTGTGCGTGTCTACGATGATTTTGCCCACCATCCCACCGCCATTGCCACAACGTTGGCTGGCCAGCGAGCTTTGTTGGGGGATGATGCCAATATCCGGGTAATTATTGAGCCACGGTCAAACACCATGAAAATGGGGGTGCACCAGGAGACGCTGGTTGCTGCTACGGCAAAGGCATCGGAAGTCATCTGGTTTGAACCGCAGGGGCTGGACTGGCCACTGGCCCAATGTGTGGCCAACACAAGCCCAGTCAAAGCCTTGGTGATGGATTCCACGCAGGCGATTGTTCGCTATTTAGCTGACACGGCTAACGCTGGAGATCACCTGCTGGTGATGAGTAACGGTGGTTTTGAGGGCATTCATGCCCGACTGGTCAGCGCATTAAACGAAAAGTATCAGGCGGCACAATAATGGTCGGGCAGCAAACTCCATCTTCAAAGGTGACGTTGGCCATTACCGGCGCTTCTGGGGCTCAGTACGGGCTGCGCTTGCTTGAATGTCTTGTGTCAGATGGGCGGCAGGTGTTTTGCCTGGTCTCCCCAGCGGCGAAAGTGGTGCTGCGGGCAGAGATGGATATCGAGCTTGGTGATTGCTCCAGTGCTATCGAGTGTTTTCTGACTGAGCGTTATCGGGCTGGGTCAGGGCAAATTCGGGTATTTGACCATAATGACTGGATGTCGCTCGTTGCTTCCGGAAGTGGTGCTCCCAAAGCCATGGTTATCTGTCCTTGCAGCACTGATATGTTGTCGTCTATTGCCTGTGGTTTGAGTGGCAACCTGATCCAGCGGGCGGCGACTGTCGTTTTGAAAGAGCGGCATAAGCTGATCGTTGTGCCAAGGGAGACACCTTATTCAGACATACTGTTGGAAAATATGCTCAAACTCAGCCGCATGGGTTGCGTTGTGCTGCCGGCATCACCAGGATTTTATCATCGTCCGACAACGGTGGATGATATGGTGGACTTTGTGGTCGCTCGAGTGCTTGACCAGCTTGGGATTACTCAGGAACTAATGCCGGGTTGGGGGACGCTTTAGAGGGGGAGGGGGTGGAGAATCACTCTGTCGCCGGTAACGGCGTCGATTCTCCATGGGAAGAAAATTAATGCTGTGCTGAGATTGATGAAGCCATTTGAATTTGTTGTTGAAGAATGAGTTGACTCAGTTCAGGCTGCTCCCAGTTCTCTGGGTAGTGTTTAGCCATGGCTTCCATCATCACGCTGTACTCTTCAGCGGGCTTTTGCAAGAGATAAGTCAGAAAAGTGTAGAGCCGATCAGACATCTCTTTATTGAACTGGCCCAGTTGTTGGTCGTTTATCTGCCCATTTTTTTGACACTCTTCAATAACAGACTGGCGAATGCAGTTGGCAGAAAGTATCAGTGCAAGTTTTTTTATATTTTGGTCTTCCATTTCAGGCTCCGTGCCGTTGGGATTAAACATCTACACCTTTATTAACACTAGATGCTGTGGTGGGGTATTCAAGGCAGGAAACCAAAGAGGGCAAAATTCCAGGCTGCCAGCACAAAATCATGACTTGCCTTAATCGTGAAATTGGGGTTCAGGGCTGCTGGAACGATCAGTGTGGTACTCAATGCACAACTGCCAACCTGTGGCCAGAAGCAGTCCGGTTACGGTGCCCCACAAAGGCCCAACAGGTGTCAGGACTCCGATGATAAAACCGCCAATACTGCTGGCTCCCGCTTTAGTCAGATACTCCGGTAAAATCTGATTGATGTGCAACCTGGCATAATTAACTGTTGTGACCAGGCGATTATAAATGCAGGTAAAAAAATCTGAGGAATATCTGCCAGATGATTCCCTTCCATTAAACGTATTTTGCACCGAAGAAATGAAGCTGCTGATGCGCCTGCTGAGGGCAGAGGCACAACGCCTGACTGATGCGTCGTCAAACGAGTTTCCATAAGCTGGTGGGACGTGATTTGGTGGATATGCATCACTGTAACGCACAGAGCTAAACGGCGAAGTCATTGTCATCAGGGCCGGTTATCAACTATCTGTCATTGATTTCGACTGGTTATGACCATAAAAAGTTTCAATTTTCTTAAATGATAACCGGAAAAAAGCCGGGAGGGATTCCCGGCTGATGTTTTTGTTACCGGTGCTTAACCTTCTAATTCAGCCTGAACACGCATGCCGTAGTCGGGATCACACAGGGTAAAGTGTTGAATCATGCGTTTTTGCACTGATTCAGTTGCCCTGCCCAGGCCGCCAGCAATGTTACGCGCCAGCTGCTGTTTCTGATCTTCCGACATTAAGCGGAACAGCTCACCGGCCTGGGAGTAGTTGTCCTCATCACGGGTATCGTACGCCTTGATCCAGGCATTCTCTGCCAACGGCATTGGTGGCTCGGCAACTTCTGGCTTAGGCTTGGGCGTATCCTCCCGGTCATTGGGGTAGAAGTTAACGCTGGAATTCTGGTTATGGCCAGAGAATGGGCATTGTGCGCCCTGAGCCATCAGGCCATCACGCTGATAGTTATGAACAGGGCATTGCGGGCGATTCACTGGCAGCTGTTGGTTGTTAACGCCAAGGCGGTAACGGTGGGCATCAGCGTAAGCAAACAGGCGGCCTTGCAGCATTTTGTCTGGAGACGCACCAACGCCGGGCACCATATTGCTTGGTGCGAAGGCTGCTTGCTCGGTTTCGGCAAAATAGTTCTCTACATTGCGATTCAGTTCCAGCTGGCCAATCTCCATCAGTGGGAAATCAGAATGAGGCCAGACTTTAGTCAGGTCAAAAGGATTGATGGCGTACCGTTTCGCCTGATCTTCGGTCATCACCTGGATTTTAACTGACCAGCTTGGGAAGTCACCTTTGTCGATGGAATGCACCAAGTCGGCCTGCATGCCATCGGCAGGCATTTTTGCAGCTTCTTCGTTGGTCAGTGTCTCAATGCCCTGGTTGGTTTTGAAGTGCCACTTGACCCAAACCCGCTCGCCTTTGTCGTTCCACATGCTCAGAGTGTGGGAGCCGTAACCATTCATATGACGCAAGGATTTTGGAATGCCCCGGTCAGACATCAGGATGGTGATCTGATGCATGGACTGCGGATTGCTGGCCCAGAACTCATAATGGTGAGCCGGTTCTGGCAGGTTGGTTTTCGGGTCTTTTTTTTGTGAATGGATAAAATCGGGGAATTTGGCCGGATCGCGAACAAAGAACACGGGGGTGTTGTTGCCAACGATGTCGTAGTTACCCTCTTCCGTGTAAAAACGCAAGGCAAAGCCGCGTACGTCGCGAACGAAATCTCCTGAGTCCTGGCCACCGGCTACGGTAGAAAAGCGCAAAAATATGTCAGTTTTCTTGTTGGTACCGTGCAAGAATTTGGCTAAGGAAAGATCTGACAAGTCTTTGGTCAGGGTAAACGTACCGTGAGCACCGTAACCACGAGCGTGAACGATACGCTCAGGGATGCGCTCGCGGTTGAAATGGGCCAGTTTTTCAAACAGCCGATAGTTGTCGAATGTCAGCGGGCCGTGCTCTCCTGCGGAGATGCTGTTATTGTCCTCTGCTATTGGGGCGCCGTTAGCAGTAGTCAGGTAGGTGGTTTTTGTCATATTTCTTTTCGCTATACCATGTTGTTCGATTCGTCAGTCACTCTATCAGCCCCTATGCAGGGTACCTATTGATTTGTGTCAATTGAATCGCTGACACTTAATCTGTTGCGGCTGGTTGGTTAATATACCTGTCGCCTTTCAAGTTGCTACTTTGTTGGCTGCATTCGCTCGGCAACTGCTCCATGCGTTGCCCTACCTCCTGCATCCATGTAGTCGTCACCCCGGTCACATAGTATTTCTATGCTCCCGGGACTTCGCTCATTTGCCGCCTCGAATCAACTTGAAATCCATTGGGTATACGCTGTTAATTTTGCCCGAAGTGTTGTTGGTGCTTTGTGCTGTGAACTCGACATTCATTAATGGATTCTAATGATCAAATAGTTCTTGTGTAGCAGCCAAACTGGGATTACGTCGTGCACTTTTTTTTTCAGCCCTGTCAAGTCGTGGTAGAGTTAGCCCCACTTGTGACATCAGGGAAGTTTCCCCATCAGTGGACCCGATCATGACTTATCCCCTTCGTTCAGCGGGCATAATGGCCTTGGTGCTGGTCACCAGCCTGGTAGCTGCCTGTGGTTTTCATCTGCGCGGCACGATCACCAGCAACAGTGATATCCGGCAACTGGCTGTATCTGGCCAGGATACGGACTACATCCGTTATTTTTCCAGGGCTTTGGAGCGTGCCGGGGTCAGCGTTAGCGAACTGGCCCCGTGGCGGGTCAATATCTTGCAGGTTGAGCGCAGTGCTCGCCAGCAAGGTGTGGCCGTTGGTGGCATTTTTGAGCAGCGCGTTGCTATCAGCGTGACGTATCAACTCCAGACTGCTGACGATTTACCGCTGTTCCCTGCGGTAACAGTGACCCGCGAGCGTTTCGTAACTCAGGACGAAAATACGCCCAATGCAGCTGAGTCTGAGCAGACTATTATTTTCTCGGAATTGCGTGAGGAGTTGATCGCAGCAATGCTACGCCAAGTGTTCAGTCATTCAGAAGCACAGCTTGTCAGTGAGGCTGAGAGGGTCGAGGCTGAGCAGCGGGCAGAAGAACAACAGGAAAGAGATGCTGCTGCGCAAACTCAACCGGATTATGACCCTTGAAGCTGCGTATTGACCAACTGAGTGCCCAGCTGAAAAAACAGCTGGCACCGGTTTATATCATTAGTGGTGATGAGCCGCTGCAGATTGCCCGGTGCTGTGACCAGATTCGCCAGCATGCCCGGTCATGCGGTTTTACTGAGCGTAACGTTTTTCATGTCGAAAGCGGCTTTGACTGGGGTGATTTTCTCAGCGCTGCTAACAGTCTCTCCTTGTTTGCCCAGCAGCAGATCCTGGAGTTGCGTATGCCAAGTGGCAAACCGGGGGATCTGGGCAGCAAGGCTTTGTTGGAATACATAAGTCACCCGTCGCCAGATAACCTGTTGCTGGTCATCACCGAACGCCTGGACAGTACCCAGCAGAAAGCCAAATGGTTTAAGGCTCTGGATCAGGCTGGAGTGTCCATTCCCGTCTGGCCGGTTGAGTCTGCCCAGTTGCCCGGTTGGCTTGGTCAACAGTTACAGGCCGATGGCTACCGGGCTACTTCTGGCGCACTGGCGCTCATTGGAGAACGGGTGGCCGGGAATTTGCTGGCCGCCTCGCAAGAGCTTGAAAAGCTTAAGCTACTGGCCAAAGACAAAATGATCGACGAGGCCACCGTTGAAGACGCCGTCTGTGACAGCGCCCGTTTTGATGTGTTCCAGCTGCTTGATGCTGCCCTTGACGGTAATATCAAGCAGTGTGTGCGTATTCTCAGCATCCTTAATGGGGAGGGCTTTGAGCCGCCCATCGTCCTCTGGGCCCTGGCGCGGGAGATTCGGCTGCTCGGCCATCTTGGTCGGCAGGTTTCCAGGGGGACGTTGAAGACGCCGTCTGTGACAGCGCCCGTTTTGATGTGTTCCAGCTGCTTGAT
>JAKROC010000146.1 GCA_024509075.1 Endozoicomonas sp. | reverse complement strand
TTCGACGTGATATAGGCAAAATATTGAGAGACTTTTGTCGTCAACATGGTGTTGAGTTGGTTGAGGGTTACGCGATGCAGGATCATATCCACATGTTGCTTATGATTCCTCCAAAATACAGTGTTGCCAATACAATCGGATTCTTAAAGGGTAAGTCAGCGATTCGAATATTTCGGGACTGTTTGCAGGTTAAACGCAACTTTACAGGGCGACACTTCTGGGCGAGGGGCTACTGTGTCGGTAAAGTGGGTTTGGATGAGCAAATGATTTGAGAATATATTCGAAATCAGGAACCTGAGGAAAAACGTCAGGAGCAGATGACGCTTTCTGGTGTTTGACTATAGCCCCCTCGGGGGCTTTCATCATACCACCTGCTGTGCAGGTGGTTCTGATTTAGTGCTAATACGGTTGCTGGCAGGGTTTTCTTCGTATTTTTTGCTTTTTGATTTGCCTAAAACAAGCAAAAAGCTCGCGACTAGCGAGCTGATTGCAATATGTCGTGTATTTCCGGAGTCAATGCGCTGATTGGCTCAGGTTCAGCGGGGCAATCATGTTTTCTGGTTTGAGAATTTCACGCAATTGCTCTTCGGTCAACAAGCCTTCTTCCAGAACCAGGTCAACTACACGACGACCACTTTGTATTGCTGTTTTGGCGATACGGCTGGAGTTTTCGTAGCCCAGATACGGATTCAGTGCCGTAACCAAACCAACACTGTTGTCTACATAACTCTGACACACTTCACGGTTGGCAGTTATGCCCTTGATGCATTTCTCCGACAGCATGTTCATGCCGCTGGCCAGTTGCTGAATGGATTCCAGAATCTTGTAAACCAGTACTGGCTCGGCGTAGTTGAGCTGCAGTTGGGCTGCTTCAGAAGCCATAGTCACCACCAAGTCGTTACCAATAACGTGGAAGGCAATCTGGTTCATGGCCTCAGGAATTACCGGGTTGACCTTGCCGGGCATAATAGATGAGCCTGGCTGCATTTCTGGCAGGTTGATGTCGTTAAAGCCGCATAGCGGACCACTGGACAGCAAGCGCAGGTCGTTGCTGATCTTGGACAGTTTCACTGCCAGGCGCTTCAGGGCGCCGGAGAAGATAACAAAAGCACCCATGTCTGAAGTGGCTTCCACCAGATCACCTGCCAGAATCATTTCCTGACCGGATATTTCGCTCAAGTGTCTTACTGCCAGTGGTGCATAACGGCTGTCGGCAGTGATACCCGTACCAATGGCGGTGCCGCCAAGGTTGATCTCACGCAGCAGAGCAGCCATTTCACTAATGCGCTGGATGTCTTCACCGACGGTGGTGCTGAACGCCTTGAATTCTTGCCCGAGGGTCATAGGTACAGCGTCTTGCAGCTGAGTACGGCCCATTTTCAGCACGTCTTTAAACTCTTCGGCCTTGACTTCCAGAGCTGTTTTCAGCGTCTTGATAGCAGTCAGCAGGGACTTGTGCTTGAGCACCATGGCCAGGCGCATCGCTGTTGGGTAAACGTCGTTAGTCGACTGTGCCATATTGACGTGGGTGTTCGGGTGCAGGTACTGGTACTCACCCCGGCGGTGGCCCATCAATTCCAGAGCACGGTTGCAGATGACCTCGTTAGCGTTCATGTTGGTGGAGGTGCCGGCACCACCTTGAATCATATCCACCACAAACTGGTCATGCAGACGGCCGTCAATGATTTCGTCACAGGCGTCGGCAATGGCGTTTGCCATTTTTTTCTCAAGCATTCCAAGGTCACGGTTGGCAAGGGCACAGGCTTTTTTCACCATGGCCAGGGCGCGCGGCAGGTTAGGGTAGTGGTTCAGTTGTACGCCGCTGATCTGGAAGTTTTCGATAGCACGCTGAGTCTGGATGCCGTAATAAACATTTTCAGGTACAGGGGCTTCGCCGAGAAGGTCGTGTTCGATTCGGTACTGAGTACGGTCTGTCATTTCTTTCTTTATGCCTTGGAGAGCCCGATTCTTGGGCACTATGAGAACTCTTCAGTCTGAGGAAATAAGCTTGTTTTGCTGGAGTGGCAGACTGGCAAGCCTAGTCTGTGCCTGTAAATAGCTATAAGCAATAAGTAGTAGTACCTAACTGTAAAAAAAGTTATTAAAAAAAGTTGAATATCAATGACGTACATCAATGGCGAGTAATGCTCATAAGGTGTCCGGGTCCGGCATTCGGGCGGTTAGGAATGGTTGCTTTTTGCTGTTATAGGTGCTCATGCATTTCGCTTCGCATGTCGTTCGCGATTTTCCATTTTTTCTCGTTCGCTTTTTCTTGGCAGCAGGTAAGTAATTAAGTCTGGGCCTGGCTAAGGATTTGCCTTTACCGGTGGATAACAATGGCAGATAAGCCGACAACCATGGAGTGATATCTTGAAACTACCATCTCGCCCAGACCGCCCCATTCAGGGCGCGACGACCCATGAGGCTTCCGTGAAAACCACGGTCGGTTCCAGCGGGCGACGCGGCGTACGTCACCAGAAGGGCAAAACCAATCTTCACAAATCACCTGTAGCTGGTGATGCGGTCAAAACCACTCTTAAGGATCGCCAGGTCAGTAAAGCAGCTGAGGTTTCTGAGAAAAAGCCGTCTGCAGCGCTCAAGAACCTGACAAAACATCTGGACAAGTTGCAACGTGCCGTCGAAGAATGTTCAAAGCCAGGTTACCGACCTTCAAAAAACAATGCGTTGCTGACGTCGGTCCGAACCTTGAAGGGTATCCGCAATTTACTTGGTGATACGGGTGATGATATACAGCTGAAACGTAAGTTGAATGAGCTTCTGAATTCCCGGGTTGTCAGCGGGCGGGTAGATTTGACCTTGTCTGATTGCGGTCGTTCCAGCAAATTGATCAATCTTTCTATGGATGCGCCGACCCGAGCTCTGCTGGAGGGGCAGGCCGCAGAGTTGTTAACCCGTGCTCAGTACCTTCTGAAAGATTCAGCCTCCAGTTACTCACCAACGGAATATACGGCACCGTTTATACTGGAAAATGCCAGACAAGGGGCATTTATTGGCGACAATGGACGCTTTTCTGATGACTCTGATGTGTCGAAAATTACCGATTGGAATAGCAGTTACAAGCGCACCAGTCATGCCGGCCCGATTGCTTTTGACGAGAATGGCCGTCCACTTAACCCAATGGGAAAAACAGGCGTTACCGGTCGTGGTGCGCTCGGGTTGTGGGGGCCTAATCATGCCGCCGATTCCATTGTTACCCGTCCTGGTGCTAACGGTGCAACCGAAGTGCTGCTGATACAGAGAAAAGACACTGGTCAATGGGCTCTGCCTGGCGGCATGGTCGAAGATGAGAAAGATGTTTTCAACGTTGCCCTGAAGGAGCTGGCTGAAGAAGCGCTGGTGCTTGGAAGTAGCACAGGAGCTAAAGAACTGCATCGCAAGACCATTGACAGCAAAGTAGAGGAGTTGAAGCAGTTCCAGTGCTTTCAGGGGGCCAAAAACACTTTCAAAGGTGTTGTTGATGATCCAAGAAACACTGACAACGCATGGATGGAGACAGAAGCCTGGAGTGTCCATCTTGGGCCTGAAGAAGCTGCTGCGCTGCGCCTGCAAGCCGGTGACGATGCCAGGGACGCTCGTTGGGTGCCAGTGACCCCGGAAAATATCGACAACCTGTACGCCAACCATTCTGAAATCATTCGCACTGCTCCGGTAATTCAGCAGGCACTGGAAGCAACCCTGGCAAAAGATTCAGTCATCGCAGATGGCGTTATGCCGTCGCTGGACTCGATAGATGACTCTGACGTCTCAGTGAATGACGTTCGCGTGAGCGCCATACCGACACCGCCACCCCCGCCACCTCTTCCTGGCGGACAAGCAGTAGACTCTTTGACCGCCAAGCCTCGCCCGGCCGGGGCCAATGAAGCCTATGATGCAGTGGTTGAAGAGTTGAAACAGAAGTTGTTGGAAAAGGGCGGTCCTATAGAGGCTAGAGATCCTGGCGTAGTTGTCGCACCCCAACAAGCTACGGTTAGTTCGCCAGTTACCGGGAGACGCTCTGACCCGGGCAAGGCGCAAAAGGCTGAGGCTAGCAGGGGGTATGATGCAGTTATTAAGCAGCTGAAAGAAGAACTGCTGAAAAGAAGCGAAAGGGGGGAATCAGAAAGTCTCGATTCGATTCGCGCCGGTGCGGATGCCAAAATGGACGCAACTCATGCAGCCGATGTTGCGTCGCCGGCCGATAAGCCACAATCAGCGGCCATCGAGCAGACGCATATTGAGCAGTCGAATCAGGCAGTACCCGAAAATATGCGTGATGAGCTGATTGCTGAACTAAAGGACGTTTTGCGCAAAAGAAAAGGTTCTGTTGCGCCAGACGACAACTCTACGCAGACCCCTGATGAACCTTCACCAGTGGCTGAGGGCGATGAAAAAATCACTGGGCAAGACATCTCACCTGAGCAAAAAGTGACGGAAAAGGCCCTGCGGGAAATCAGGAAAAACAATTATGACGCCGTGATTGAAGAATTAAAAACCAGGCAAAGGCTAACTAAAGAAAGAGGTACATTTAACAGCACAAAAGGTGATAACTCTGAGGAGTGAGTGTTGGACAGGGTGGGGCGTTTGTCGTCCATGCAGCGTGCGCTCTGCTGTCCATGAACGGCTTTTTTGTCGTTAATTTTCCGGTTGCTTGCACAAGATAACCGAGTTTTACCTGGACAGTGGTCGGGCCATGTTTACCCTGGGCTGTGGCTGAAGCAGTGTGTCCAGTCTTTCCATACTGGCTCCAGACCCCTGGCGCGGATGGCATCAGCCACAGCTTCAGGACGACGATTGTCGTTAATGCTGAACTGCTCCAGCTCTCTATTGTCACTGATGATGTCATCAGCATAACCACCGGGGTGAGTGTTTGAGTATGCACTCATGCTGGTGATGCCAAGGGGCAGGACATTATCCCTGAATGTGGAAGACTCTCGTGTTGACAGGGTAAGTTCCACCTCTGGCTTGAATAGACGGCAAGCGCAGATTAGTTGCACCAGTTGCCGGTCTGAGATTGCTGAAGTTGGCCGCAATATTCCTTCGCAGGGACGTAGCCGTGGGAAGGCAAGGGCGTAGCGAGTACGCCAATAAGTTTTTTCCAGATAGTCCAGATGGGCTGCCACCATTGCCGCATCGGTGCGCCAGTTGGCCAGGCCAATCAGGGCACCGATACCAATTTTGTCGATACCCGCCAGGCCCAGCCGGTCAGCCGTTGTCAGCCGGTAATCAAAATCCGTCTTATTGCCGTGCAGATGACACTGTTTATACGTGGTGCGGTCATAAGTCTCCTGATAAACCAGCACTGCATCCAGTCCTATATCCATAAGCGCCTGGTAATCTTCTTGCTCCAGCGGCTGCACCTCAATACTGATGTGCGAAAAATATGGTCGTAGTCTTTCAATCACCGAACCAATATAGCTTACGCCGACAGTTCCCGGTGCTTCGCCGGTGACCAGCAGAATGTGGTCAAAGCCCATTTTCTTGATGGCCAACACCTCCCTGTCCAGCTCGTTTATGGAGAGTGTTTTGCGGCGGATTTTATTGCCCAGGCTAAAGCCGCAATAGGTGCAAATATTGCTGCATTTGTTGGACAGGTATAGAGGAATAAACAGTTGCACGGTATTACCAAACCGCTGTCGGGTAAGCTGGCTGCTTTTTTGCGCCATTGTTTCCAGGTAGGGTTCACCGGCCGGAGAGATTAGCGCCAGAAACTGTTCGTAGCTCGGTCGATTGCTTTGCAGGGCACTCTCCACATCAAGGACAGTTTTGCTGTGGATGGATAGCGCCAATTCATCCTGATTTATCTGGTTAAAAAAACGAAGAAATGACATCACCAGT
Organism: Endozoicomonas sp.; assembly: GCA_024509075.1. Classification (GTDB taxonomy): domain Bacteria; phylum Pseudomonadota; class Gammaproteobacteria; order Pseudomonadales; family Endozoicomonadaceae; genus Endozoicomonas. The sequence goes on along the minus strand of JAKROC010000146.1, from coordinate 2,128 downwards.
ACTTAAAGGTTATCGAGAAATGCTGTCAATGGGCTGCTGGACGATGCCGAAAGCGAGCGCCCACCGAGGCCTGCTTTAAATGCACGACGACCGGCAATTACTGCCTCTTTAAATGCCGTTGCCATCTGAACTGGATCCCGAGCAACGGCAATAGCCGAGTTGACCAGCACGGCATCTACGCCTAGCTCCATGGCCTGGGCGCTGTCTGATGGGCTGCCAATGCCGGCATCCACGATCACTGGCACCGAACTTTGCTCAACGATGATCTGGATAAACTCCCGCGTTTTCAAACCCAGATTACTGCCAATGGGTGAACCCAGAGGCATTACGGCAGCCACACCTACCTCTTCCAGGCGTTTGCACAGCACCGGATCAGCGTGGACATAGGGAAGCACAATAAAACCCATGGCGCTGAGAGTTTCACTGGCTTGTAACGTCTCCAGCGGGTCAGGCAGCAGGTACTTGGGGTCGGGGTGGATTTCTACTTTGACCAGATCTGTGCCCAGCGCCTCTCTGGCCAGTTGGGCAGCGTAAATAGCCTCTTTGGCGGTTCTGGCACCGGAGGTGTTAGGCAGCAAGTTCAAGTTGTGCTGTTGCTGGCTGGCCAGCAGCGGGGCAAGTATGCCGTCCTGACCTGCGTCAAGGTCAACTCGCTTTAGTGCCACAGTCACCAACTCAGTGCCGGAGGCGATGATGGCGTCCAGCATCGTCTGGCTGTTACTGAACTTGCCAGTACCGGTGAACAGTCGTGAGGAAAAGTGTTTGTTGGCGATTTTCAGCATGGGCACCTTGCGTACGAAGCAACCGCCACAGAGCATAGCCCAGTTAACCACCGGCTGCCGCTTCAATCAGGATGATGCGATCCCCCTCCTGCAACTGGTGCGCCGTCCACTCAGAGCGACTGATAACCTGGCTGTTCACTGCCAGGGCAATACTATGATGAGATTGCAGGGTTAACTGCTCGAACAACTCATTCAGGCAAAGCTCACCTGGTACGTTCATCGGCTGGCCGTTCACTGTGATCTGCATGGCAAAGTCCCCCACAATGCTTCTCAAGCATAGCGGCTGCATAGTGTCTGACAAGGCGGTAAGGTGTATACCCGTCGCCTTTCAAGTTGCTACTTTGTTGGCTGCATTTGCTCGGCAACTGCTCCATGCGTTGCCCTACCTCCTGCATCCATGCAGTCGTCACCCCAGTCATGTAGTCTTTCTATGCTCCCGGGGCTTCGCTCATTTGCTGCCTCGAATCAACTTGAAATCCATTGGGTATAGGAAAAACCAGTTCCCGGAGTGTTAATGATCGCCCTTGCTCTATTCAAGGCCGGGTTCAGTGGTTAGAATCGTGCACTTATTTTCTCTCGCTCATCTGTTTTGGAAACCCCATGGAGAATCTCGATAATACGCTTGATACGCTGGTGGCCGCAGCCCTCAGTGCCGTTGCTGCTGTCGCTGACGCACCGGCTCTGGACGAGATTCGCGTCCGTTTTCTCGGTAAAAAAGGTGAGCTGACCGCTTTGCTTAAGTCTCTTGGCCAACTGTCGGCCGAGGAGCGCCCGAAAGCAGGCGAGCTGATCAATAAGGGCAAACAGCAGGTTCAGGATGCCATCAACCAGAAAAAGGCACTGCTCGATCAGCAGGCGCTCGATGCCCGGCTGGCCAGTGAATCCATTGATGTCACCTTGTCTGGCCGTGGTCAGGATCTGGGCACGGTGCACCCGATCACGCGCACCATGGAGCGCATCTGCGACTACTTTGGCCGTATCGGTTTTACCGTTGAGCAGGGTCCGGAGATCGAAGATGACTACCACAACTTCGAAGCGCTGAACATTCCCGGTCACCACCCGGCCCGGGCCATGCACGACACGTTCTACTTTGACCAGTCCACGGTGCTCAGAACGCATACGTCGCCGGTGCAGGTGCGTACCATGGAGCGATTTGTTGGCAACAACGACAATCCACCCATTGCCATTGTCTGCCCAGGTAAGGTGTACCGGTGTGATTCTGACCAGACCCACAGCCCGATGTTCCACCAGGTGGAAGGTCTGTACGTGGCTGAGCAGGTCAGTTTTGCTGATCTGGTTAAAAAAACGAAGAAATGACATCACCAGTACTTAAAGGTTATCGAGAA
>JAKROC010000145.1 GCA_024509075.1 Endozoicomonas sp. | reverse complement strand
ATCCATCGCATCCAGAAAGACTGGTGTGCCCTGGTGGATACCATCCTTGACCCGATACTCAAGGATTTTCATTATCATTCCGAGAGAGCACCCTTTTTGTTAGTGTTTGTTTTCGTCGCCGTCCGCCTCTGAACAGACCAAAACAAATATAATTGGCTGAGTGCAAACTCTCAAGAGGAAGGCGTTACGCCATTTCTGGCGCATAAAAAAAGCCGCATAATGCGGCTCTTTTGATGCTGGCAAGAAGCGCTTACTTGATCACTTTCAAGTGAGAACGTCCCGGCTTTTGCGGCGGCTGAGGAGGCTCGTCATCCGGCGTATGGGTTTGGGGTTCTTCTTCGCGCTCGTCCAGCGACTCTGCCTCGAACACCATACCCTGACCATTTTCCTGAGCGTAAATCGCCATCAATGCCGGAATGGGGACAGTGATGGTCATTGCACGCCCACCGAAACGGCCATCAAACATGATGTAATCGTTGCCAATATTCAGGGCACGCACGGCCGTGGGAGAGATGTTCAGCACAATCTGGCCATTATTCACGTAGGCCTGCGGCACTTCAACACCCCGGCGATGTGCATCCACCAGAATATAGGGGGTGCAGTCGTTATCAAGAATCCATTCATACAATGCCCTGGCAATATATGAACGGCTACTGGTCATTGTCATAAACGTCTCCAGACAAACACTGTGCGCCGCCAGTCAAGGCCTACTCACGCATCTCTTTCTCAATTTCAGACAGGCTTTCCTGGAATGACTCGCGCTCAAACAGACGCTCAGCGTAGTCCAGAATGGACTTACCCTGGCGTGGCAGTTCTACGCCCAACACCGGCAGACGCCATAAAATCGGCGCAACACAGCAGTCCACCAGAGTAAACTCTTCACTCATGAAAAATGGCATTTCGGTAAAGATGGGTTCGATTGCCATCAGGCTTTCGCGCAACTCTTTACGCGCCCGGGCAGCCGGTGTCTCCTTGATTTTCGGGTCAAGGATGGTATCCACCAGGGCACACCAGTCTTTCTGGATGCGATGGATCATCAGCCGGCTCTGGGCCCGGCTGACCGGGTAGACCGGCAGCAATGGTGGATGGGGAAAACGCTCATCCAGATATTCCATCATGACGTTTGGTTCATAGAGTACCAGCTCCCGGTCAACCAACGTCGGCACATTGTTGTAAGGATTCAGGTCGGAAAGATCCCTGGGCAGGTTTTCCGGGTTAACATTCTGGACATCAACGGCAACGCCCTTTTCAGCCAGAACGATCCGAACCCGGTGACAATAATGGTCAGCCGGGTCCGAGAAAAAAATCATAGATGACTTTTTGGCAACTACAGCCATGAGGCACCCCCGCCTTCATGCAAAGGATGAGATAGTTTGGCAACAACCCCAGCAATGACAGTGACCGCAGCTTGGCGTGGGCCAGCGCATTGCGGGAAAACAGCCGCCCGCGAAATAACGCAATATCATAGCAAACTTTACCCCTCCCATAATAGCCCCAGCCAGTTAAATACCACTTGCTCCAAGCCCTAACAGAGCCAACAGCCCTGGAGTTGTAATAAAAAATCGATCAAGCGACAGGCTATTGACTCTTCGACCAATGGTAAAATCCAGGCTTTTATAATTTCAATTACCACCCCGAAAATCTTGCGTCAATTTCAAACGTGACACTCCTTGCCCAATCGCACCCAAGAGCACAAAATTCGCTGAAGCCAAACCTTTCTCATCTTTGCACCGTATGCTCACACCATCAAAGCACCGAATTAGCGGTTTTCTGTTTTTCTCTGCCGGGTCATGCCGCTTGAGCATTTTTGTTCTTAAATATTACTTGCAACACTCAATCCCCACTCCCTAAAACGCAGGAGGAAAACGTGGTTGAAAACGCTACAGGCCGGCCAGAGAACCGGGCGACTCAAACAATCGTCCTGAACGAAGGCACTCCACAAAGCAAACGACAAGAGTTGTTAAGTTACTTTCACCAGACTTTCGACCAATACGAACAGCTGTTTTCCAGTTTGGCCTGCAACCAGGCCTGGTTTGAAAAAGCCATCCCCCTGCGACACCCACTGATATTCTACTACGGGCACACTGCTGCTTTTTTCATTAACAAGCTGATCACAGCCAAACTGCTCAACGATCGGGTTGACCCATATATTGAGTCCACGGTGGCTGTTGGTGTTGACGAGATGTCGTGGGACGATCTGGATGAGAAGAACTATCGCTGGCCTAGCGTTAAAGAGGTACACGACTATCGTTGTAAAGTCAGGTCGGTGGTTGCCGGTTTTATCCAGACCATCCCCATGGAGCTACCCATCACATGGGAAAGTCCTGCCTGGGTGGTGTTGATGGGTATTGAACATGAACGCATCCATCTGGAAACATCTTCAGTGCTGATCCGCCAGCTGCCTGTTGATTATGTCAGGCCCCACGACGACTGGCCACGTTGTCCCGACACCGGCTGGGCACCACACAACCAACTGGTGGACATTCCCGGTCAGGTTCTGCGTCTGGGCAAAGACTACGACGACCCACTATACGGCTGGGACAATGAGTATGGACGCCTGGAGGTTGATGTCGCCCCATTCAAAGCCAGTGAATACCTGGTAAGTAACCAGGAGTACAAAACTTTTGTCGATGCCGGGGGATACGACACCGAATCGTGGTGGAGCGACGAGGGCTGGGCCTGGACCACCTTCAGCAAGGCGCGCCATCCGGAGTTCTGGATTCCTTGCGGTGACAGTTTTCGCTATCGCACCATGCTTGAGGAGATTGACATGCCATGGAACTGGCCAGTGGATGTTAACTGCCACGAGGCCCAGGCGTTTTGCCGCTGGAAATCCGCCGTAACGGGCAAGCAGATTCAGCTACCCAGTGAAGCGGAGTGGTACTGCCTGCGCTCAGCTATTGATACCGATCAACCATGGTGGGAGAAGGCCCCCGGCAACATCAACCTGGAATACTGGGCTTCTTCTTGCCCGGTGGATCGGTTCCGCCATGGCGGGCTATGTGACATCATTGGTAATGTCTGGCAATGGACGACAACGCCTATGGATAGCTTCGAGGGATTTCGCGTTCACCCCTGTTACGACGACTTTTCCACACCAACATTTGATGGGCGGCATAACCTGATCAAGGGCGGCAGTTGGATTTCAACGGGTAATTACGCTATCAAAGACTCCCGCTACGCCTTCCGCCGGCACTTCTATCAACACGCTGGCTTTCGCTATGTTGAGTCTGACGCCACCACCAGCGGCTTTGATAATCCTTATGAATCTGATGCGTCAGTGGCCCAATACCTGGCTTTCCATTTTGGCCAAAGCTATTTTGGCGTACCCAACTTTCCCAAAGCCTGCGCTGATATCTGCCAGGAGTTCAGCAACGATTTGCCAGGCACTCGTGCACTGGATTTGGGTTGCTCCGTCGGGCGCACCAGTTTTGAACTGGCACGAAAATTTCACCATGTGGATGGCATTGATTTTTCTGCGCGGTTTATTGCCGCAGCAACGCAACTGCAAGAGCAGGGTAAAATCCGTTACCAAGTCACCACTGAAGGTGAGTTAGGGGGTTACTTGACTACGGATTTGGCCGACATTGGTCTGGACGATATTGACATCAGCCGGATTCGCTTCTCTCAGGGTGATGCCTGCAATCTGAAAGATCTCTACAACGACTATGACCTGGTATTTGCTGGCAATCTGATTGACCGGCTTAATAATCCGGCGCTGTTTCTTGGCATGATCCACCAACGAATGCGACCAGGTGGCATCCTGGTGATTACTTCGCCATACACTTGGCTGGAAACCTACACACCAAAGGAAAACTGGCTCGGTGGTATTCGGGAAAATGGTGAGCCTATCGATACCTACACAGGCTTGCAACGGGCGCTGGGCCGCCATTTCAAGGAAATTGCGCCGCCGGTTGATTTACCGTTTGTGATCCGTGAGACAGCTCGCAAATATCAACACTCTGTCGCACAATGCACGATTTGGCGAAAAATCAGTAGTGATTGAGCCAAGAATGGGTTTGCTCCCAAAGCAATTCAAATCATTCGTAAAACTAAACGACATCAGTTTTACGCTTTTCAATCAGATAGATAAATTGACCATCCTGCTCATCCTGAATCAGCAATTGATGCTCCAGGAATGTGCAGAATTTGGGGATATCCCGTTTGGTAGACGGGTCAGTGGCCAGTACCCGGACTACCTCCCCCGGCGCCATATCTCTGATGATGTTATGCAGCATCATCACCGGCTCCGGGCAAAACAGCCCGCAGGTGTCCAGCTCATGCTGCACACAGGGACTCCTGCGGGCCCTTTCCACTTCAAGCACATCAAACCTCTCAACCTCAAACAAGGTCATGCCGGGTGGCAAACCAGACATCTCTTTTACTGAATTGACCATAAACCCAGATCAACCCCAGGCCCCTGGCGGCCATAAAAATCGTGTAGGCCAGCCATAACCCCTGATTGCCCTGCTCACGAAAGAGCAACCACACCGGCAAAAACACCAGGGCGGTGGCAAGAAACATGGTGTTCTGCATCATATCGGTTCTGACGGCACCAATGAAGACACCATCGAGCCAGAAGCACCAGACCGCAATCAATGGCATAGCCACCAGCCACGGCAAATAAACGGACGCTTGTTCGGCGACTGCGGGAATACTGGTTAGCCAGCCCAGTAAGACCTCTCCGCCCCAGCCAAGCAGCAGGCAAAACAGTCCACCGCAGACCAGAGAGCACCAGCCAGTCACCCGGACCACCTGATAAAACTGCCCCCGATCATTTTTGCCGATGGCCTCGCCGGTGAGCGCTTCAGCGGCGTGGGCAAAACCATCCAGACCGTTGGAAATCAACACCATCAAGTTCATCAACAAGGCATTAGCGGCCAGCGTCTCATCCCCAAGCCGCGCCCCCTGAGCCGTAAAAAATGCCTGCACCAGCAACAGGCATAAAGTACGAACGAACAGATGACGATTCAGCATAATCAACCGACGCAGCGCGGCAATATCACGGATCATCACACTGCTCAGCCGCACACCTTCATGCCGGACGGTTTGGTAAACCAGCCAGCCCCCCATGGCCAGGGCAAGATAATCGGCAATCACCGTGGCCAGTGCAGCGCCCCGGGTGGCCCAACCCAGCCCGAGAACAAAGAGTAAATCCAGCGCAATATTAACGCCATTACCCAGCACCAGAATCAGCAATGGGCCTTTGGGCCTGTGCATGCCGATCAACCAGCCAATCAGGACGTAATTGATCAACACGGCCGGCGCAGAAAAAATCCGGGTCTGAAAATAGATTTCAGCCTGGCCGGACACCACCTTGCTGGCATCGAAAAAAGACAGGGCGATATGGCTGATCAGCGGCGAACAGAGGATCAATACCAGGCCGACCGCCAGGGCAAACATCACCGACTGCAACAACCACTTGCCCAACGCATCCAGATCGTCACGCCCGCGAGCCTGGGCCACCAGCCCGGTGGTGCCCATGCGTAAAAAGCCAAACGCCCAGAAAATCATGCTGAACATGGTGGCGGCAATGGCCACCCCGCCTAAATATTCCGGCGACGGCAGGTGGCCAAGCACGGCAGCATCCACCAACCCCAACAGGGGTACAGAGATATTTGACAAAATGGCCGGCCAGGCAAAGCGCCAGACTTGCCACCATGTTGCAGTTACCAAGGGCTCAACTTCCTCTATGGATCAGGTATTTTATGCGCGTGAACCTAAGCCCGGCAGCACTGTCAGTTCCCTTAACAGGTGAGTTATGCAAAGTCGTCTCTCCTTTCTTTACTATGGGTGCCAATTCAAATGCTGATGATGTCGGGAGAAGGAATATGGACTTAACCGTTAATCTCGAAAGCAATCAGGGACACACTCTGCTGGTGCTTGATGGCGATGTCAATGCAAGCTCAATTCAAATACTGGAAAACGCTCTGGCCGAAGCCACCCAGCTAAACAACAACCATATATTGCTTGATTGCACTGCGCTTAACAGCATCAACAGTGATGGCCTGGGACTGCTGCTGCGTTGTCAGGTGCACTTTACCGGACGCTACTATTTGACTCTGCAAAATGTGCCCAGTGATATTGTTGCGCTGCTGGAGCTCAGTGGCGTCAATCACTTTATCCAGATAGGCACTGGGCAACATACGGATTCGTCTGCTGCCGGTTGAACGAGCCGCAGGCTATCACTTAGTGCCGAAAATTTTGTCGCCGGCGTCACCAAGACCGGGGATGATATAACCATGGTTATTCAGCCCCTGGTCCACCGAGGCGGTATAGATTTTAACATCCGGATGGACTGACAGAATCTTGTTAATGCCCTCTGGGGCCGCCACTAATACCAGGCAGCGGATCTCCTTACAGCCGGCTTTTTTCAGCATTTCAATGGTGGCCAGCACGGACCCACCGGTGGCCAGCATCGGGTCAAGAATCAGGGCAGTACGTTCTTCAATGTTACTGACCAGTTTTTCAAAATAGGGTACTGGCTCAAGCGTCTGCTCATCACGGTAAAGCCCCACCACACTCACTTTGGCACTGGGAATCATGTCCAGCACCCCGTCCATCATGCCAATGCCAGCCCGGAGAATGGGGACGATGGTGATTTTTTTGCCTTTGATCTGCTGCACCGCCACCGGGCCGTTCCAGCCTTCAATCACCGTTTCTTCCAGCGCAAGGTCTTTGGTTGCTTCGTAGGTCAGCAGACTGCCCACTTCACTGGCCAGGGTTCGAAATCCTTGGGTGCTGATATCGTGGGCCCGCATCAACCCCAATTTGTGCTGCACCAGTGGATGTCTGATTTCCTGTACACTCATGCCTGACCTCTACTATCTCACTAAGCAATCGAGTAAAACCGCGGAATTTTCCCACAGGACGCTCAGGCTGCCCACCATTTTTTGCCACCATTGCAAGCACACAGTTTTCGCTTGCTCAACGGACGCAACAACGGTATTTTCCCCCGCTAATTGTATTTTCAGAGTTTGCATTACCATGTCCGTTGATCTGGATCACATCCGACAAGTGATGAAAGAGGCCGACTGCCTCTACAACGAGCAGCAGATTGAAGAAGCGATCGCTACTATGGCGCGCGATATTACCAGCGAACTGGCCGACACGACACCACTGGTGTTCTGCGTCATGAACGGCGGCCTGGTCATTACCGGCAAGTTGCTGACGCGTATGCAGTTTCCTCTTGAGGCATCCTACGTCCACGCTACCCGTTACCGGGACCAACTCACCGGCTCAGGGCTGGAATGGAAGGTTCGCCCGACGCAGAGCATTAAAGGGCGCACTGTGCTGATCATCGACGATATTCTGGATGAAGGTCACACTCTGGACGCGATTGCTGACTTTTGCCAGGAAGAAGGCGCAGCCCGTGTGTTGACCGCCGTTCTGGTGGATAAAAAACATGACCGCAAGGCCAGCCCCGGGCTAAAAGCAGACTTTACTGGCCTGGAGATCGAAGACCGCTACATCTTCGGCTATGGACTGGACTACCAAGGGTACTGGCGCAATGCCAATGGCATCTATGCGCTGAAGGGGCACTGAGCAGAAAGAGTTGCATTGCCACAAACAAAGAACGGAGCGGAGAATGTCTCCGTTCGCACCAAGCTGGCTCAGAGCGAACGGAGACGGGAAAATAGCCCAGAACGGCTCTCAAGAGCGAACCTTCTCAGGCAGGGAAAATTCAGAAATAGTAGTTAAAGCGGATACGGAATGCTGTAGTTTTTTCATCGTTATCTTTCACGCCAAAACCGTTTTTCGTATCGGAGTACGACAGGGCAAACGTGATGGTTGCGTCATCGAAATTCAGGATTGGTAGAGTATATGCGGTATATACAGCGTATGAGGTGGCCTTGGCCTTTTCCTTATCAGCTAGTACCTGTTTATTAAAAAAATCATTATTGGCGTATGAAGCCCCGATACCAAAAGCCCCCCGCTGATGATTCTGTTTACTGTCGTGACGCTGGGTTTGACCATTTATCACGCC
>JAKROC010000144.1 GCA_024509075.1 Endozoicomonas sp. | reverse complement strand
GCGAGTATTGACGAAATTCGCGAGCCCATCTCCCGGGCCAATATCCTCGTGCCTCCTGGCCGATTTTTTTCAACCGGGCACCGCGCTCGCCAATGACGATCGCCTTTTGACCACTGCGCTCCACCAGAATCAGAGCACTGATGGTCAAAAGCGGGCCTTTCGGCCGCATCTCCTGTTTGAACTCTTCGATCTCCACGGTGACTTCATAAGGCAGTTCGTCACCCAGCTGACGCATCACTTTCTCCCGCACCAGTTCAGCTGCCAAAAATCGTGAACTGCGATCGGTGAGCTGATCTTCCGGAAAGTGGTGCACGCCCCCAGGGATCAACTGGCTGATCAGCTCTTCAAGCTCTTTCAGATTGTGGCCATGCTGGGCAGATATGGGCACCACGGCGTGGAAATTCATTTTTGCCGAGAGCATTTCCAAGTGTGGGATCAGTTGACCTTTATCGTTGACTTTATCCACTTTGTTGACAGCCAGGATAACCGGACAACGGGCGCCTTGTACTTTGTCCAATACCATCTGGTCTTCTTCAGTCCAGGCCAGGCGATCAACCACAAAAACAATGGCATCAATGCCGGCCAGGGCGCTACTGGCCACCTTGTTCATATAGCGGTTAATGGCTTTTTTCTGCACCTTGTGCATGCCCGGCGTATCCACATACACGGTCTGCACGCCCTGCTCCGTCTTGATGCCGAGCACCTGGTGACGGGTGGTCTGGGGGCGACGGGAGGTGATGGACAGCTTCTGCCCCAGCACATGGTTCAACAAGGTGGATTTACCCACATTGGGGCGGCCAACAATAGCCACATAGCCACAACGGCTGATGTCGTTCAGTTCATGGGGGAGGTTTACATCGGATGTCATCAATTTTGCTCTCAATGCAAGCTTAATGGTCAATGCCCAGCATTTTCAGAGCATTACGAGCCGCCTGCTGTTCTGCACCGCGACGGCTGGAGCCTTCACCACTGGCGCACTGATCCAGACAATCAACGGTACAGACCACCGTGAACTGCTGCTCATGGGCCTCGCCCTCAATGGCAGAGACTTGATACCTGGGCAGTGACTGCTGGCGGGCTTGCAAAAGCTCCTGCAGGCGGGTTTTCGGATCTTTGTTTTGTTCGTCGGTAGTCGTCAGCTGCGCAAGGCGGCTGGCAAACCAGCTGCGAATGCGTTCATGGCAGACGCTCATGCCCGCATCAAGGTAAATGGCACCAATGATAGCCTCAACGGCGTCGGCCAGAATGGATTCACGGCGAAAACCGCCGCTTTTCAGCTCGCCGGAGCCAAGCCGGAGAAAATCCCCCAACTCAAACTCACGCCCCAGCTCGGCCAGGGTAACGCCGCGCACCATGCGGGCACGCAACCGACTCAACTGACCTTCGCGAGCATCGGTAAAACGCTCATAAAGCGCCTCGGCGATAACGAAATTGACGATAGAGTCTCCAAGAAACTCCAGACGTTCATTGTTGCGGCTGCCAAAGCTTCGGTGAGTCAGTGCCAGCTCCAGCAGTTTTGGATCAGAAAATTCGTAGCCCAGTTTTCTTTGTAGCCGGGCAAGTTGAGAGTTTTTCACTGAGTTCCAGCTTTCCAGTTGTGTCCAAACGTCAAAACCAGATCAACGTTGTGGAAAAAATTGATTCGTCGCTCGTAGTTGATCGCCACAGCCACCAAACCAGAATCACGGCCGACGACAATGGCATCATTATCAAGGCGGATCTTGCTATTGGAAAGACCCTGCTCAACCCACTCCCGCACCTCGGCCACTGTGGCGGTGTCCGAACCTACTCGCTCAGACAGCGAATCAACCACGCCCTGTACCACCCAATCGTCCAGGTAATGTGGTACCAGTTTGGCCGTGAACGTAAACAAGAGGCCAATAATAAGCAGGTTAAAAAACCAGCCCGCAATACCGCTGCCCCGCTGTCGTCTTTTCATGCCATGCATAAGCTTCCCTCCCTGGAAACATTGTCAAAATTTACATGATTGCGCCATTATTCTTGAATCCTGGCAGCTGTGTCCAGCCAGGCCAGTGCATCCAGATATAAACAGCCTTACCGACGATATTCTCCTGCGGCACAAAGCCCCAGTAGCGACTGTCGTTACTGCGGTCGCGGTTATCTCCCATGACAAAGTACATGCCCTCAGGCACCACCCATTCACCTTCAGCCCGGTAGTCATGACTGTTCAGCTCTTTGCGCACCTGGTAAACCTTATCCCCTTCGCCCTCGTTATAGAGACGATAGGTGGACTGGTCATCGGTAAGTTGGGCGACAAACTCGTCAGGTACCGGCTTACCGTTGACACTCAGCTGCTTGTCCGCATAACGAACCACGTCACCAGGCAAGCCAATCACCCGCTTGATGAAGTTGATATTTTCCTGACCCGGCTGCTTGAACACCATGACATCACCGCGCTCTGGCTCACCGATATCCAGAATTTTGGTACCAGTCACCGGCAAGCGCAGGCCATAGTCGAACTTGTTCACCAGGATGAAATCACCAATTTCCAGCGTCGGAATCATGGAACCAGAAGGAATCTGAAAGGGCTCAAACAAAAATGAGCGAATGATCAGCACAAACAGCAGCACCGGAAAAACCGATTTGGATGTTTCGACAATGGCTGGCTCTTTGCCGGCTTTGGCTACTGTTTTCTCGTCCGCAGTGCTGGCAAGCCGGGCGACTGCTGCCTTACGTCTGGGCAACAGGAACAATCGGTCAAGCAGAGCAATAATACCAGTGATGAATACCGACAGTACCAATAGCAGTGGAAAGTTAAAATCCATGGCTGTGTTCCTTCATTACTTGTCGACTTTCAAAATGGCCAGGAAGGCCTCTTGTGGAATTTCCACACGCCCTACCTGCTTCATCCGTTTTTTACCGGCTTTCTGTTTTTCCAGCAGCTTGCGCTTACGACTGACGTCACCACCATAGCATTTGGCGGTAACGTTCTTTCTCAGCGCCTTAACTGTTGTCCGGGCAATGATCTGACCGCCGATGGCGGCCTGGATGGCCACATCAAACATCTGCCGATGGATTATCTCTTTCATCTTCTCAGTCAACACCCGCCCACGGGAAACTGAATGATCCTTATGGACAATAACGGCAAGTGCATCAACTTTTTCACCGTTAATCAGAATATCCACCCGCACCATCCTGGCCGCCTCAAAGCGATTAAAGGAATAATCCAGGGATGCAAACCCCCTACTGACCGATTTCAACCGGTCAAAGAAGTCCAGCACCACCTCGTTCATGGGGATATCGTAGGTCAGCGCAACCTGCCCACCGGTGAATTGCATGTCTTTTTGTACGCCACGCTTCTCCACACACAGGGAGATAACGTTGCCAAGGTACTCCTGAGGCACGAGGATATTGGCCCGGGAGATGGGCTCGCGAATTTCGTCAATACTCGCCGGGTCCGGCAAACGAGAAGGGTTGTCCACTTCCACCACAGTGCCGTTTTTCATGTGGCACTCGTAGATGACCGTCGGTGCGGTGGTTATCAGGTCAAGATCGTACTCACGCTCAAGCCGCTCCTGAATGATCTCCATATGCAGCATGCCCAGAAAGCCACAACGAAAACCGAAGCCCAATGCGTCACTGCTTTCTGGCTCATAAAACAGTGAAGCATCGTTCAGACTTAGCTTTTCCAGCGCGTCACGGAAGTCTTCAAAATCATCTGCACTGACCGGGAACAGGCCAGCATATACCTGTGGTTTGACGTGTTTGAAACCAGGCAGCGGTTCTACGTCCTGAGTTTTCAGATGGGTCAAGGTATCGCCGACGGGCGCGCCGTGAATGTCCTTGATGCCCGCCACCACGTAGCCTACTTCGCCTGCCTTGAGAATGCCGGTCGGGCTGCGTTTGGGGGTAAATATACCAACATCGTCCACTACATAAGACTGCCTGGTGGATTTGACGACGATCTTCTCGCCTTTTTTCAGAGTACCGTTTTTCACTCGCACCAGGGAGACAACACCGAGGTAGTTATCAAACCAGGAGTCGATGATCAATGCCTGTAACGGGTCGTCTGCATTACCTTCCGGCGCCGGAATGGTTGCCACTAACCGTTCAAGAACATCCTCAATGCCCAAACCACTCTTGGCTGAGCAGCGCACGGCGTCAGTGGCATCAATACCAATGATTTCTTCAATTTCCAGGGAGACACGATCGGGTTCAGCCTGGGGCAAGTCCATCTTGTTCAGTACGGACATCACTTCCAAACCCTGCTCGATGGCGGTGTAGCAGTTGGCCACCGACTGCGCCTCAACACCCTGGGCAGCATCCACCACCAGCAAGGCACCTTCACAGGCGGCCAGTGAACGGGAAACTTCATAAGAGAAGTCAACATGCCCGGGGGTGTCGATGAAATTGAGCTGATAGGTGATGCCGTCTTTGGCGTGGTAATCCAGTGTTACGCTCTGAGCCTTGATGGTGATTCCGCGTTCGCGCTCCAATTCCATGGAATCAAGCACCTGCGCCTGCATTTCACGATCACTGAGGCCTCCGCAGGTTTGAATAAAACGATCCGCCAGGGTCGATTTGCCATGGTCAATGTGGGCAATAATGGAAAAATTCCTGATTCGACGAAGGTCACTCACGATAGCATCACTATTAATCAAACTACGAAAAAAATGTCCCCGCAAATGCGGGGACCGTCATGGCCTGGACAGCTGGCCTGCAGATCAAACCGACTCCAGATCGGCAATGGTCACTCCCCGCGCAACTTGTGAACATTTTCGTTAGCGGCTCACAAGTATCTGATCTGCTGTAAATAATTGCGCTCTATTCTATATCATGTCAGCACAGTACTCCATTACCACATAGAAGTGGTCACTCCGGCAAGCGGAAGGTGATGTAGCCGGGATTACCACCACGGATCACCCGCATGGCAATTGAGCGGCCTTTAGGCAATTGAGCCACCACTTTGTCAAATTCTGCGACAGATGTCACACGACGGTTATTAAGGTCCGTGATCACATCATCCTGGCGCAGGCCAATTGAGCGGCCAGCACCCTGATCGACACCTATAACCACCAACCCCTCAATGCCGCTGTCAAGGCGCAGTTTGCTGCGGTAGTCATCATCCAGCACCGCCACTTGAACGCCAAGCGGGTTTTTGGTATCAACAGCACTTGAACTGCCTTTTTCTGATGCCGAGCCTTCTCCTGGAAGCTGACCGACCACCACACTGGCAGTCATTCGCTTGCCATTACGGATATACTCTACGCCGGCCTTTTCGCCGGGCGCGACAATGCCAACCGTCATGGGCAGCATGCCGGAGCTGTCAATTTCCTTGTTATTGAAGCGGGTGATGATATCACCAGGATGAAGTTTGGCTTTATCCGCCGGGCCACCGGGAACCACAGCACTGATAAGGGCACCCATGGGTTTTTTCAAACCGAACGATTCGGCCAAGTCACGGTCAACGTCCTGAATAGCCAGACCAAGCCAGCCCCGGGTAACGTAGCCTTTGTCTTTCAGCTGCTCAACAGCCCAGGAAACATGTTCCACCGGGATGGCAAACGATAACCCCATGAACCCACCAGAGCGGGTGAAAATCTGTGAGTTAATCCCAATGACCTCACCATCCATGTTCAGCAATGGGCCACCGGAATTACCCGGATTGATGGGTACGTCGGTCTGGATAAAGGGTACGTAGGAGTCGCTGGGCAGACTGCGATTCAGGGCACTGACAATCCCTTTGGTGATTGAATATTCAAAATTAAACGGTGAGCCGATAGCGGCTACCCACTGGCCTGGTTCAACGTTTTGCGTATCCGCCAGTTTTACCACCGACAGCGGCCGGTCACTCTCGATCTTTAGCAGAGCCAGGTCGGAACGTTTGTCCGCACCGATTACTTTGGCTGGCAACTCTCTGCGGTCAAAGAGCCTGACAATGATCTGGTCAGCACGATCAATAACGTGGTTATTGGTCAGGATGTAGCCATCTTTAGAGATAATAAAACCAGAGCCAAGTGACATTGGCTGGGCACGACCACCATCGCCACCCTCCGGCAAAGGGATGCCGAAATAGCGACGAAAAATCTCTGGCAGCTCGTCACCACCCGGGCCGTATATTTGCTGCCGCCCCTGAGGCTTGGATAGCGTACTGATATTGACAACAGCGGGAGAGGCCTGCTTAAACAGCTCAGTAAAATTGGGTAAGTCGGCTGCTGCATTGGCCACCGTTAAACAAAACAAAAGCAGGGACAGTCCGGCGTTATGAAATGTTTTTTTACAGAGAACAAGTACCCTACTCATAAAGGTGATCACTCCTGATTCTGATCATTGGTAGATGAGAAGACGCTTTCCGGTGGCAAGACACTTACCACTTCGACACGGCAAATATCAGCAGATCGTTTACCGATCACACGAACAACAAAAAAACCAACAAACAGCGATAGCATTGCTATCAGAAACAGCAACCAGTCAGCAGCACCCATCAGAGAAGACAGCCAGATGCCGCTCATCATCAGCAAAAGGGGAACAAGATAAATCAGAAAGGAAGCTTTCAGCAAAGAGCTCTCCGCCACACCAAGAACCACCCGGTCACCCTCGTGCAACACTTGGGCAGTGACCACCTTGATGTATGAAAGAGATGGGTCGTAACGATCCAGACGGTACTGCTCGACAAGATGTTGACCGCAGCCACTTTTACCAGCACAACTTGAGCAAGCAGATTGCCTGAGCGTTTCTATCCAGACGCTACCATGCTCAACAGCGACCACACGCCCCTGTTCTTCTATCATATTCCTGCAAACCTGACATAAATCGGTATGGGAATAATAAAAGAAATTTCAGCCTGCTCGTCCAGAAATATTACTTGATCATTACATCAGGACGCAGGCCGCACGGAAATGGCAACTCGCTCAGCTGTTCCGAGAGGAATATCGCCCACCACGGTTATGTGGAAGTAGTTATTCCCTTCCCGGTAAACTTTGGCCACGGCGGACAGTGCGCCGACTTTTTCTGAGGCCTGATTGAGTACTCTGGTCTCATCGGGTTCAACAAAGACGGTGAAACTGGCAACGCCATCGGAGAAAGTCAGGGCATCTACCGCTTGCTCACTGACTGGGGATGATGACCGGACCGCACTGCTTTGCTGAACAAAACCCGCGGGCAACCAGCCAGCTTCCCACTGAGGCTCAACTGCTTCGTTGGGCTGACTACTGACCACAATGCTGGCATCAACAACTGCTGGACGTTGCCCGACAAGTTCCCGGGCATCATCAGAAAGCTGACCAACATCCAGAGAAGTGAACTGCAGGCGTTCAATAATTTTGCCCTGATTGTTAACCAGTTCAGACCTGAGTAACAGAGACGATTGCCGGTCTAGCCAAAGTTGGTAGCCATACCGGAACCTGTCTTTGGGCATAACCAGTAATACATACGCTTCGCGCCCGGCAATACGGTCAATACCAAGCAGTTTCAGATCGTAATAATCATCCGGCACGCCCATCTGAAACCGCTCCACTACCGGCATAAGCGAGCCATGTTGAAATCGGGTAACCCGACCGCCATGTTGTGAGAGAAACATCTCATCACCGATACGGATAACTTCCCGGGGAATGCCATCAAGATAAGCAATCCGTTCACTTCCAGAATGCCCCTGTGCACCAGCCTGGTGAATGACGCTGAGCGTTTCAAGCTGCCCCCCCTGCTGGTAGATAAACTCGCCGTTATAGTTAAGGCTTTGGGCAGAGTCGGCCATTTTTGCCAACAAGCCCTGCGCATCTGGCGCACCTGCTGCCGACAAAGCGCTGCTGGCTAGCAGACCGACCACCAGCAATTTTCCGGTAATCCATTGCATTGGTTTCATACGCTTAACGGTTATCAAAACTGGTCAATCGGGCAAATGACAACACACTCTGGGCACCGCCCACAGCAGACAACTGTGCATGTTGAAGGGCGAAGGCCCGAAAACGCTCCCGGGTTGCCTGGTTAGCCGAGCTCTGGGCATAAGCCAGTTGCTCGGAGGTAATATTATCTCGAGACTCTGCACCGTTGCCAGCCTGAACACTGACGGCGCCGTAATCATTAAGGCCCGACTGCGCCAACTGCACAGGCTGGGTTAACACAACCGGTTCCTGTTCAGCCAACAACGGTACCTCATGATTCATATTGTTGGTGCGGACACCGATAATGACCGCTGCAGCCACGGAGGCAGCCATAGCAACCTTGCCAGTGTATGACCAGATGTGCCGGGCGAAACCGCCAGGCCGGGCGTCTGCTGGGGCAGGTT
>JAKROC010000143.1 GCA_024509075.1 Endozoicomonas sp. | reverse complement strand
TCAGTGTCTGGAACAGGCAGATCGCCGGTACACCCCAGGCCAATGCCTTAAGGTACGCAATGGATTTGGCGGCCATTTCCGGCTCGACCTGCAACCAGTGCAGTACTGTATCGGCGTGATAAATAAAACCGAGGCAGAGCAGGCTCATCAGCAGAGCGACCCACAGGCCCTGACGAATCTGGCTGGCAATTTCACTGCTGCGCCCGGCACCGTAGAGATGGGCGGCGATGGGCGTAATTGCCATCAAAATGCCACGCACCAACAGATAAACCGGCACCCATATGCTTGACCCCAGGGCAATGGCGGCCAGATCCATGGCAGAATACTGACCGGCCATACTGGTATCGACAAACGTCATGCCGGTGGTGGCCAGCTGGGCACCCATGATTGGGCCGGCAAGGTAAAGGAGTTCCCGAAGTTCGCCCCGGTAGCGGGCAAAAGTTGATAGATTTGTTTTCATTGTGACTCGCAGAAAAAGCACCCTCCGCCATGCAAACCCGGTGCGCAGGGGGAGACTATTTTATCAGCCAATGAACAAAATTATTGATTATTTATTTCGAAATAATGCGCGGTATTTTTGCTGGCCCGGGGCGGCGAAAGACCTTTGGGGCAGTAAACAGATCCGTACCACCGTTCACACTGAGCTTGTCGAAGTGTGCTACCCGCATCCTTCGAACGGAGTATGGTGGTATTTTTGCCGTGAAAGAAAATTGCCACGGAGGCACGGAGAAGAGAAAAAAGCTTTTCCTCTGTGACTCTGTGACTCTGTGACTCTGTGACTCTGTGACTCTGTGACTCTGTGACTAAAGCTTTCATGACAGAGGGTGACAAACCATCGTCATGAACATTTGTGTCCACCACTACCCTGAGTCGCTATTCACTATCGGCAAGTAATGCCGCGAGAAACCCCACCGATTCAAAGGAATCGGTGGGGCAGGGTGTTAGCTATCGAAATTCCACACCTTGCGGGCATAATCAGCAATGGAGCGGTCAGAGGAGAACCGGCCCAGACGCGCCGTGTTCAGCACCGCTTTACGCCACCAGACCCGTGGTTTGCGGAAGGTTTTAGCCACCTTCTGCTGGGCTTCACGGTAGCTGTCAAAGTCGGCCAGGGCCATAAACTGGTCGCGGTGCATCAAGTCTTCGGCAACCGGCTTGAGCAGGTCAGGCTTGTGCTGGCAGAAAGAGCCGTCCATCAGGGCATCAATAGCACGCTTCAGTACCGGATTCTGCTCATAGTAGGTGTACGGATTGTAGCCAGACTGTTGCAGCGCCTGCACCTCATCGACGGTTTTACCAAAGATAAAGATGTTGTCATCGCCCACCGCCTCGGCAATCTCCACGTTGGCTCCATCAAGCGTGCCAATGGTCAGGGCACCGTTCAGGCCGAGCTTCATATTCCCGGTGCCGGACGCTTCATAACCAGCGGTGGAAATCTGCTCAGAAACGTCCGCTGCCGGAATAATCAGTTCCGCCAGACTGACGCGGTAATCGGGCAAAAAGACCACTTTCAGACGGTCATCCAAGCGACGATCGTTGTTTATTACCTTGGCTACCATGTTAATAGCCAGAATGATCTGCTTGGCTATAACGTAACCAGGCGCTGCCTTGGCACCGAAAATAAACACCCTTGGGGTGTGTTCGATGTCCGGATTGTCCAGCATGTCATGGTACAGACTGATGATGTGCAGCAGGTTCATCTGCTGGCGCTTGTACTCGTGCAGACGTTTGATCTGAACATCGAACAGGGCGTTGGGGTTAACGGTAACCTTGCACTCTTTTTCAATCAGCCGGGCCAAGCGTTCCTTATTCTTGAAGCGGACAGCGGCAAAAGCGTCGAGAAATTCCGCTGAGTCGGCCAGCGGTGTCAGTCGTTCCAGTTGATTCAGGTCAGAGCGCCAGTCGCTGCCGATGTGTTTGTCCAGCAGGCGAGCCAGCCCCAGGTTGCAATGGGCCAGCCAGCGCCGTGGTGTGACACCGTTGGTGACGTTGACCAGCTTGCCCGGATAAAGCTGATCAAACTCGGGGAACAGGTTAGCCTTGACCAGACCACTATGCAGTGCCGCAACACCATTAACACGACTACTGCCGATTACCGACAGATTGGCCATGCGCACCATGCGTTCACCGTTTTCCAGCTCCTCAAAGATGCTGACTTTCTTGATGATCGACAGATCATCGCCCCATTTTTGCTTCGCTTCGCCGTTCAGGAAAACGTAGTTGATCATCTCAATGATCTGCAAGTGTCGGGGCAAGATGCGACCGAGCAGTTCAGCGGACCACTTTTCCAGCGCTTCTGGTAACAGGGTATGGTTGGTGTAGTGGCACATGGCCCGGGTGATGGTCCAGGCCTGATTCCAGACCATGCCTTCTTCGTCCATCAGCAGGCGCATCAGTTCGGGGATGGCGATAGCTGGGTGTGTGTCGTTCAGTTGCAGGGCGTAGTGGTCAGCGAGTTGATCCAGAGGCAGGCCACGCTGTTTGTGCTGACGAATAATATCTTGCAGCGAGCAGGCACAGAAGAAGTATTGCTGAATCAGGCGCAGATCCTTGCCCTGAGGTGTGGAATCTTCGGGGTAGAGTACGCCGGAGATGGTGTCGCCATCGACCAGGTTGCGACACGCTTCGAGGTATTCACCCTGGTTGTACTTGTCCAGGTCGATTGGGTAGGAACCAGCATGGCTCTCCCACAGGCGCAGACGGTTAACATACTCACCACCAAACGACGGAATGGCAATATCCCAAGGCACCCCGACCAGAGTTTTGGCCGGAGTCCAGCGGTTATTGCCATCGTTATCAGTTTCAATATGGCCGAACAGGCCAATCTGTACCGTTTCAGATGGACGACAAGTTTCCCATGGACTGCCGAATTCACGCCAGACGTCGGGTACTTCTTTTTGCTGACCGTTTTCAAATACCTGGCGGAACAGACCGTAACGGTAGTTAATGCCATAACCGGTGGCTGGAATCTGCTGATTGGCCAGAGAGTCCATAAAACACGCCGCCAGTCGTCCAAGACCGCCATTACCAAGAGACATATCGCGCTCCTGGTCCAGCACGTCGGCAATTTTTACGCCGTGGGATTGCAGCAGCTTAGCGGCCGGTTCGTACAGGTTCAGGTTCATCAGGGCATCGCCAAGGAGGCGGCCCATGAGAAATTCCATGGAGAGATAGCAAACGTGGCGGGTTGATTTTGCCGGGCTACTGCTCAGGCTACTGTTGTGCAGCTGATCCAGGTTGATATCGCGTAACGTCAGGGACAAAGCTTGCCACCAGTCGCGGTGCGTCGCTTGTTTTGGTGTAGTACCCAGTTCGCGACGCAGGTGATTTTCAAGTTCAGTAATAAATTCGTTGTGACTCATAAGATCTGTTTCACTCTTCCGATGAACTGATTTTTACTATCTAAGTACATGACCATTTTCTTTTCAAGCAGCCCTTGAGGCCTGTGCAGGCTTGAGGAGGAAATATGATATTTCCTTTGGTCATGTAGTTATCCACTATTTTTTATTTTATGGAAAGACAGCAAGACACTAAAAATCTGAGTGATCAGCTTACCAAAAAAATAACAGAAATTGATGTAAAGGCTTACACGTACAGTGTCGTTAAAGTTGAGGTGGAAAATTAATAGCATTTATCGAAAAATAAAAAACCATAAAATCAATATGTTGCGATTATTTTTTGGTCAAAATAGATATGAAAAGGTTTACAGAGCTACCCTGTCACGCCTGAATTGTGCTGCATATCAATGTGACAGATTGATAAAAGTTGATAATTCTGCACTGCCTGTAATCAATTGATAACAGATTGCATAAAGTAATCAATGAGCAATAATGCAAAAACTCCGACATTCAGCTGCCATTTTGCAACGTTGCATCGGCACTCTGGTCAAAAGAAGGTGACAGCCGTTTTATATCAGGGGCAGCAGCACATAGAGAGCAAATACTTTCGGAACGGTGCCGTCAGGCGTTGCCCATTCTTAAGCGAGAAAATCGATGACACAAATGAAAACCGTCGCAGTTGTTATTTCCGCTGCGCTGTTTGCCGGCTGCGCCAGTCAGTCGCCAAACATTACCCATAAAGCCAGCCCACTACCTGAGTACGCGTGCAGCACATACACCAGTGATAAGTCCAACGACCTGCGTATCTATCAAGTCATGGTCGAGAGCTTTGTCGATGGTGATAAAGCGGTAGGTCATGGTACCGGCTATGGTACCAGCCACCATCACGGCGACCTGCAAGGGATTATCGACTCACTGGACTACATCAAATCGCTGGGTATGAATGCTATTTGGATGACTCCTGTCTTTTATTCCAAGCCGATGGAAGGGCAGTCTCACTGGGATGACCGACTGGATGCTACCGGCTATTTCGCCACCGACTACTTCGCCATTGATCCACGCTTCGGCACTGTCGAACAGGCCAGAGAACTGGTGGAAAAGGCCCATGCCAAAGGGCTTTACGTCTTTTTTGACGGCGTGTTTGGCCATCATAAAAAGTCGGGTGTGATGCCGTCTCCTGCCGGCCTGCTGCCGGTTGGTGAGCACAACCCGGTCAGCTATCCGCAAAGTTTGCCGTTTTACCAGGAGGTGGCCACTTACTGGATCAGGGAACTTAAAATAGACGGCTGGCGTCTTGATCAGGCCTACCAGGTGCCGACTGAGGCCTGGACAGAAATCCGCAAGGCCGTGGATGAAGCGTCACAATCGGTCACCTACCAGAACGACAAGGGTGAAACCGTAAACCCGCTCGGCTACATGGTAGCGGAGATCTGGAAAGAGGAAAACACTATTGCTCAGCAAGGTTACGGCAGTGAGGAGAAACCAGCTCTGTGCTCGGCGTTCGACTTCCCCATGCGCTATCGACTCGTGGAGACCTTTGCTGTCAATGAAAACGGTATGGGCGGGAAGGGTGGTAGCTGGCTCGATGAAGGGATGAATCTGCACTCCCTCTATCCGTCGCACGCTCAGCCCAACCTGATGCTTGGCAACCATGATGTGCTGCGCTTTGGCGATCTGTTGCAGCGCGGTGCCATTGCTGAACCGTCTGACCCTGAGTACTGGCAGCGTCATAAAGCGGCAATGTCGTTTATGGCCGCATACACCGGCCCAATTACCCTCTATTATGGCGACGAGATTGGTGATGAAACTGCCGATTTTGCCCAGAAGAATCCCGACGATACCTGTGCCCTGGAAGGTAAGTGTGACGACCACTCCGGACGTACCAGTGCCAAAATTGATGGCATTACCACCGGGCTGAACGAACAGCAAAGGGATCTGAAGAAGTATGTTTCATCGCTGATGGCGCTTCGGGAAAATCATCCGGCTCTGTCTGAAGGTGCACGGACTAACATTCGGGCCGATCAGGAGGTCTATATCGACCATAAGCAAAGTGGTGATGACAAGCTGCTCTACATGGTCAGTACAGACGACGAATTTCAGATGGTCATGCTGACAACGCAGGAGGCGGGTTCTGACAGTCGGCTGGTGGATTTGTTGACCGGCGAGTTGTTCTATCCGAAAAACAACGAATACTCCATCCGCCTGAAACCCTTTGAATCACGCTTTCTGAGAATTGCCAAGCCGTTGGCTGGTGGTCCGATAGTCAGTAAAGACGGTGCAAGGTCTATGACAGGTGAAGGTTTTCTGGCCCAGTGTGATAACCCAACGGTAAATGAGGTGGGGCCGGCAGGTACAACGTTGTTTGTGGTGGGCAGTTTCCCCGATTCCAACTGGCTGCACAAACCGCAGCGGGCCTTTAAATATAAAGGCAACGGCGTCTATCAGACGGTGGTGGACGAGCGCAAGGGCAGCTACCGCTTTCAGTACGCTTCAGCACAGTGGAGCCCGCAGTACACGGCGGCAGACTTGGCTCAGAAAGCAGGTCAGCCGGCAGCTCTCAAAGCCGGTGGCTACGGTGCCGACACATCGGTGATGATTCCGGAGCCTGGTCGGTACGTCTGGAGTCTGACGTTTAAAGACAGTGGTGAGATTGATCAGGCCATGGTATCGCGCTGCGCTGAGGATTAGGCAAATGCGCAAGCACCGTGTGTCCGGTGATACACGGTGCAACATGGCTAAGCTTCGTCTTTAATGACCAGCAGGCTTGCCGAGCCAACTTCGTAACTTTTTCGATTAATAGACGGTTCGTGGATAAGCGCTGCCTCTTTGCTGGTGTCGATGACAACTTCGCGTTTTTGATACTGGGCGGTTTCCGGTATAAGCACTTGCGTCGGCCGCTTACTGGCATTCATGATCACCCAGATAATGCCTTTGTGCGCGTCGTTTGGGTCATAAATTTTTGCCGTCAGTGTGTAGCAGTGACGATCAATGAAGTAAACCGGGTCTACCTGTTTGCCCTCAGGTGAAAAGAACTCGTAGGTGGTGTTGTTAAGTTCATCGGTCAGCAGCGGTTGCTGACGGCGAAAATGCATCATTTTACGACAAAAGGCGTGCATGACCGCCCCGTCCGAATCAGCATCGTGGAGCCAGCTCCAGTCCATCCAGGCGATGGTCGTGTCCTGACAGTAGGCGTTATTGTTGCCATCCTGGCTGTTACTGAACTCATCACCGGCCAGCAGCATAGGCGTACCCTTGGCCAGCATCAACATGCCTACCAGGTTCATGCGACTGATTAACCGAGCGTGGTTGATCTGTTCGTCGTCAGTGCGCCCTTCAACACCGTGATTCCAGGAGTGGTTGTGCTCATCGCCGTCCCGGCCATCTTCGCCGTTGGCCAGGTTATGGCGCTGGTTGTATGAGACCAGATCCATCAGATTAAACCCGTCATGACTGCAGATGTAGTTCACGGTGGCCTTATAGGTCTGGCGGCAGAACAGATCCGGCGAGCCGGAAAAACGCCAGGCAAGCTCTGTCTGGATGCCTCTGCTTCCCATCCAGAATTTACGACAGCCATCACGGTAGCGGTCGTTCCACACTTGCCATTCGTTGGGAAAGTCGGTGAGGTGGTAACCATCGGGGCCGATATCCCACGGCTCAGCAATCATCTTCACCTGGCTGAGAATCGGGTCCTGGTGCACCGCGTGGAAAAATGGCGCTTCCTGAGTGTAGTGACGGTGTTGCCGGGCCATGGTGGGTGCCAGGTCGAAACGGAAGCCATCAATCTGGTACTCCACCACCCAGTGACGCAGGGCGTCCATGGTCAAACGCAGGGTCTGGTTGCTGTCAAAATTCATGGTATTGCCGCAACCGCTGTAGTTTTCCGACGACAGATACCCGTCATGATCGTTCATCAGGTAGTAGTCGTCTTCTGCCAGTCCGCGCATGCTCAGGAATGGCCCACCATGACCACCTTCACAGGTGTGATTGAAGACGACATCCATAATGACCTCGATCCCCTCCCGGTGCAGCTCACGCACCATGGTTTTCAACTCAGTCACCGGGTCTGTGACGGCGTAGGGGGAGTGAGGCGCCATCATGCATAGCGGGTTATAACCCCAGTAGTTGCAGAGGTTCAGATCGGTCAGGCGCTCTTCACTGGCGCTGTAAGTGATCGGCATCAGTTCAACCGCGGTGATGCCCAGGGTTTTCAGGTATTCAGTGGCAACCGGGTGACACATGCCGAGGTAGGTGCCGCGCAGCTCTTCGGGGATATCCGGATGGGTTTTGGTGAACCCCTTGAGGTGTGTCTCGTAGTAAATGCTCTGCTGGTCAGGTATTTGTGGCGGTGTGACGCCTTGCCAGTCAAAATCAGCCTCGCGCACCACGCTGCGGGGCATTTTGGCGGCGCTGTCCTGTTCGTCAAACAGCCAGTGACCACTTTCGTCTATCTTGTAGTCGAACAGTTCCGGGCACCACTGAACCTCGCCACGAATCTCCCGGGCGTAAGGGTCCATCAGCAGTTTGTTCTTGTTAAAGCGCGGTGTGCTCGAAGGTGACCAGCAGCCATCGGCGCGAAACCCGTAAAGTTGCCCGGCGTTGACACCTTCCACATAAATATGCCAGATACCCTCACTGGAGGGAAACATCGTGAGTTGTTGTTCCTGTCCATCGGCATCAAACAGTGCTAAAAAAAGTCGCGATGCCGAAGGCGCATAAACTGAAAAATTGACACCCGTCGCATTATTTACCGAGGCAGATTGATAATTACTATCAACCAAAGTAGCGCCTTGCGGGGCTGTTCTGCCGGGAACACCGGTGTAGCCCTCCTGAGAAGTGGACAGCATTTCCATAGGTGTTGAAGCTCTTTCGATAGTTAATTGATTAAAAGGTTTCTATTATTGATCTCGACTTTAGAGTTCTCAATGCACAATAGTCCATCTGGCAATGAGCGATTAATC
>JAKROC010000142.1 GCA_024509075.1 Endozoicomonas sp. | reverse complement strand
TGCATCACATCACGGTTACGGAGAGAAACGGTTACCTTGCCGGCCTGACAAATATACCTGGCAGCCGCTGTGGCCAACCCGGTCACTGGCCACGTCACACGTACGCCCCAGCATGATAAAGCACTTCGGGCCACCATCGAAGGTGTGACCGTGGAAGAGTGGCAGGAAATAGCGGTGATACTTCTGTCACAGACACCGGACATAGAGAAGATGCTGCATCACATCACGGTTACGGAGAGAAACGGTTACCTTGCCGGCCTGACAAATATCGAGAGGGCGGCTCCGTTGCTGGCTGCCGACTACGGCAATGTCATCCGCCGTCCGGATGCGTATCAGTCAATAACCCGCGACAGCGGCGTTGTATGCACTGCCGAGCAAGCACGCACGTTGATGCAGCAGACACCGAATGACAACAGTACGCCCGTCGACTCGCTGGCCCCAGAGACGCCGGCATCGACGCTGGCCATGCAGAGCAGACAGTGGCTCAGGCAGTATTTCACTGAGGCCACAGGGCTTTATAACGACTTTGCCAAAACGGCCGGTAACATAGAGGCCCTCAATGGCCAGCAAATGGGGCAGCTCACGGAAAGTAACCGGCGGATTGATCTTGGCGGGAGGTCCTTGCTGCAATGGCCCTATGCACGACTGCACTGCCTGGCATACAACCTGGGTGCCATGACCGAACAGCTTGAACACGGTTTTCGCGAATCATACCTGAACGCTGCCGCCTACATCAGCACCATTGAGGCGATGACCAGCAAGCCGGAGTTCGATATTGAGGCCGCCGACGTCACCACCGTCAACGCCCTGATTGTCCGCAACCTGGCCAACCAGTTCCTGAATATGTACGCCCTCTACAGCACAAAACGGCACGAGATGTTCCGGACGATGGAGTTTGCCGGCAAAGACATCGATTCACCGTACCTGGCGGGCTTCAGCGTCTCCGCCCTGGCTCAAGGGGTTGACCAGGTGCAACGCGGTGAGACTCCGGGCTGGATCATACCAACCGGGCTATTCAGTGACGTCCTCAGCAGCCTGGCGGATGACCTGAAAAGTGCCGGGGCCAGGAAAAACCCGGTCACCGGCCACTATGTGCGCGAACACCAGCATGATAAAGCACTTCAGGCCACCATCGACGGTGTGACCGTCGATGAGCAGGAAGAAATAGGGGTGTTGCTCCAGACAACACCACCGGAAATAGAGAAGATGCTGCATCACATCACCCTGACGGAGAGGAACGGCTATCTTTCAGACCTCAGTGAGGCTGCTGGCGGGGCATTTGCCGATGTCGATTACGACGATGTCCTCAGGCGACCGGATAGTTATCAGCCTGTTTCCAGGGGCACAGGTGTTGTCTGCTCTGCCGGGCACACCCGCGAGATGATGCACCAGGCACCCGCTGACCAGACCAACCCGCAGGAGAGCGAAACCGGCAGGAAACGTCGCCAGCTGGAACCAGACAGTCGCCGTGCATCAACGGACAATAAGCAGGCCCCTGTTTCCTCATCAGGCTCCAGCATACACAACAAGGGACTTTTATCGGGCATCAGTGACGGCTTGTCGACGCTGGGGGCCAGTTTTCAGCCTGAGGCAGTCCCGGGATTGACAAATGAAGACAGTGACCAGCAGTCGCGCTCCGTCGGGAGGACCAGGGTGCACCAAAGCAGCCTGAACGACAGCTTGAGTCTGGCCAATTTGCTGGTTTCAAGCATCACCGACCGGCCCATTCAGCGAGATCGGGGTATCGCCGGGGTCTTCAGCGCAACGAACGACGACAGCAACGTGAGTACCGAACGGCTCAGACACGCCCCCGGGATGGAACTGCTGAGGGGCAGCATGGCAATTGCCAAGCAGCTGCGCAGTGAAATGGCGACGTTTGTGGAACGGGTCAACAACGGTCAGCTGTCGCCGGATGCGGCCTGGCAGGCCGATGACCTGCTGAATATGGCTATTGCCGGCGTAACCGGCGACGCACCCGGCTGTACCGAGAAGTTCCTTGAAGAAGTGCTGTTTTCACCCAAACTGGGTGTCGAACACGAGTGTGCCAACAACATTTTCGACAGTGATGGACGGGTCCGGGGAGGCACAGGCGAACACATCTTTATGGGGCCGGAAAAACCGGTCACGTCAGGGCCCGGTCGTGACCTGGGCCAGTGTATGCTCGCTGCCATGGCCGAACAACAGCTGGAGCAACTCGTGCACATTCGCAAGCAGACGACAATGGATGCACAGATACCCCAGACACTGCATCAGCAGATTATTGACCAGGCCAGCCGACTTCAGGAGCAGCAGGTCAAGGGGCGGCTGCACTCATTATCCAGTTTGTTTGGCCACAGTACGGGTAGCGATATGACCGAACTGCTGGCCGACAGACTATCAACGTACACCGCCACTGCCACAGTGCCAGCACGGCATCCCTATGGTGCCTGCATCCGCCACCTGGGTGACGGGGATTACCCGTTGGCCAGGGAATCGTTCCTTACTTTGTCTGAAGAGCAACAGTTGCAGGCTATTGAGGAGCTCAGGGCGCTACCCGACTGCTTTGGCCTGGAACCCCGGGAAGACCGACTGACGGCGGAACCCCGGGACAACCATGAAGCCTGGCAACACTTTACCCTGCTTTACGACAGTAAGTTAGGTGCCATGGAAGAGGCCAAAAACCGCCTGAAACTGCGCTCAATGGTCGCTGGCGCGACACCGGAAGAGACGGACCTGCTAACCAGGCAAGTGATCAGCCTCCTGCCGGTGCAACCCAGTGCCAGCGAGCAGGCACAGCCAGACGACAGCAAAGAGGTACCTGTTTTACTGAGGCACACGTTTGATCCAGATAACATCCTGGAGATACTGGCCACCTATGCAACCCTCAAAGAGGAGGTAACCGGACAGCTGCCGTCGTATTTTATTGAGTCAACACTAGACCCGTCGCTAAAAGATGAGTTGATTGTCCAGATTGCTCTCGATAGCCTGCGTTCCCTGGATGGCAAGCCCGCATCCGAGCCGCAACGACAAGCACTGATTGCAGAACGGCTGCGTGCAGAAGCGGAGGAATTTGCCCGGACAGGGATTTAAGGAGGACATCGATGGTCAGCGTCAATAACCTCTTTCAGGATATTTCGCTGATCGACTGGACTGTGGGTGACGCCTGCTGCGTACGTCGTATAGCGTGATCAGTGCCGACAGTAACGATACCTGCCTCGGAGGGTGTTGCAAAGGCCCGAATCTCGCTCCTGACCCTCGTCCTCACGAAAGTGGGGATACAGCTTGCGGTCGATTCCATCAAATATTTTTTAGCCCGCTTGCATTTTCTCAAAATAAAAAAAATCTTGAATATTCTGCTATAACTGGCCGTTGGTGAACAACGGTCAAGACCGCAGCGCTTATTTAAATATTTCACGAACGACCACGGTCTTTATTTCCGAAACATTAGACAAGTGTTTAATTAATTACACGACAATTAAAGAGTTAGATCGCATGTGTCTCGGAGTTTTATAGTTGTCAAGAAACCCAGTCATGGAGACCAATCATCGATAATTGTTGTTTATTTACAAACAATCTGACTAGCAGGTTACATAATGAACATGAACGGCAATATAATGTTTGCAAGCATCGCCCATTTTGGTGGATTTCCTGGCCAGAAGCCTGAAAACCACCGTGCTGACAAAACAAAAAGCTTTAGTTCCAGGCACGCAATCAATAAACTGAAAACAGACGCAAAACCATCGTCACTAAACAGCCGACTTAAAACCCCTCAAATCCATCAGGCAGCCAAATCTTCACAGGTATCCCCTACCGCAAAACCAATTGATTCACACTCAATTAAAACAGTCATCCCGTTGAGTTCAACCCGAACGACTGCCAGCAATTCAGCATTAACAGAGCAATCCGTTTCTGCCAATTCAGATACTTACCAGCCAATCTCAGCCGAAACAACCAGCGCAAGGCATGAGTTGAGTACTGCCAAAACAACCCTTAATGCACCGTATACCTCATCCATCGCACCAAGTGCACCACAGGCCTCTCGAAACAAAACAGAAGCACTGCATCAAGCTGATTCTGCTTCAAGCTCAATGCTAGAGACCTCTGATGCAACCCGTTCTCAATCACTCGCCTCCAGCACACCCGGTGGGGTACAGGATTCTGTGTTATCTGGCACAAATAGCTCCCAGCCGGCTGCTACCACATCATCAGGCTCAGGGCATAAGTCAGTCGACGTTGATATAACGCATTCTGTGCAATCTGCCCCCGGCATATCAACCGCAGGGCAAAGTTCACTATCTAACCTGCCGCACTCAGCAGCGGGTTTATCTAGCTCATTGCATGAATCAAGTGTTGCCAGTACAAACTATTCACATCAGGGTAGTTCCGACATACCACATGGGATACAAGATTCTGTTGCTGACACGAATAGCTTACGGCCCTCCTCTACTGGATCATCAAGCTCAGGGCATAAGTCAGTCGACGTTGATATAACGCATTCTGTGCAATCTGCCCCCGGCACATCTACTGCCGCACAAAGCTCGGTATCTGCTAGCTTAAAAAGCCTTCTGTCCTTTACCACTGGCTCATCAAGCTCAATGCATGCATCGAGTGTTGTTAATTCAAGCCATCCACACCACTTGCACCAACCTCTGAACCGACGACATCGCCCAGTCACGATCGATCAAAAAGAATGATCATTTCTCAGACTGATTTTTTAGGGGAAATTGAAAATCTCTTTGATATTCAAGATTGCTTTAACACGGAGAATATGACCCCACAACTGCTCGATTTTTTACGTGGCTTTTCAGCCATGCGCACTGATTTTGCGCTCTTGTTTCATCAACACTTAGACACCACGCCAGAAGCCCAGGCGCTTGCTGAGCAGGTCCGTGAGCCACAACATATTGCCGAATATTTAAGGGAATATAACCAGGAAGTATCAGAATTGGTAGCACAAGCAGAATATCAGGACCTTGGACGACTGGCCTTTAAGGTTAATGTCCTGAATTATGTCAACAGGGACTTTGTGCAGTCAGCCCTCGGAACAAACTTGATAACGGCATTTACGAATATGGTTCGTGAATTGTTGTCGGAGATTGAACAGATAGCTGTTACACCCGGTAGTTTCCCCCTGTCCGCAGTCTTGATGTATGGTTTTGCATGGAACCCAATTAGATTACTTATGGACGCGCTCAAGGAAGACGATGGTGTGTGTATGGGGGATGCGACTGCACTGACCATTGCCAGCCGTGCTGGCACATCAATCACGGATGCCATTAAAAATATGGTGAATTCCGTTTTTTGGGGGGTTGGATACGCTGAATTGCCTTTTCTTGCCAGATTGATATTACAGGAGATTTCAGTAAGAAGCTGGCCGAAGGCCGATGATCCCACAAGAACTTTTCGGCTTAACATGAAGATAAAAATCAGCAGCCACTATGTTAGCAAATTAAACAGGATGTTTCGTTCCATGCTACGTGAAATTCGACTTGGAGTGAATATTGTCTCCATCGAAGATTTGCTTAACCGGATGGTTGCTATTTTTGAGCAGAAAGCACAGACGCTCCCTGCTGGAGCAGATGTTGCGGCACAATTACAAGTCGGCCTCCAACTGAACCGTGGCATGGCCCGGCATATAGTATTTGCTGAACTGAAAAGAGTGGCACAATCATTCAGCTTTAGCGTCTGTGATACACAACAAGAATCTACGGGTTTTGTCTGGGCTAGCGGGGAGACATTGAATGAGCTGGTCAATAGAGCCACGAACATGCTTAGGCCATTTGCAGACTATTATCGAATTCCAATGCAGTCGCCACCACTGGCTCAAGTAACTCCCCCTGGCATTATTTATCAGCCTCCCGAAGACGTATATACCGCCCTGGAAAATATGCAGGTTATTCCCGATTCAGCCCTGACGCTGAAAGAGATCATGACCCATGATATCGCAGACCTGCAAACCCTTGATCAAATCGCCATCAAAGCCCTGGCCAAACAGTTTTTTAGCAAAGTGACCAGCCCTGAGGGGCTTGAAAAACTGAAATTACCTAAAACGGATAAGCTGGAGGATCTGGAGGTTCCCGAATCAGAGACTGAAGTCAGCACATCCGATCCGCTGGTTATGCAGATGCGGGAGGTGCTCAGCGTTCTTGAGGACGCCATAGACAACAACACCCCGGTACCGGAAGCCATCAAAAAAATTAATGCCCACGTCATGCTGCAGACCTCGTTAAGCTTGAAAGCGCGAGCCGAGGCTCCTCAAGAGCCTAAGCCTGAACCCGGAAAAGCAGACCCCTCGGGGGTGAAGCAGCCGTCACAATCAGCCATGGAAACTGATGTACAGTACGGGACGGAGATGACCGTGTTGATGGATGCACTCAACGCCCTTTGCCCGGCCATTAATGGTGCGGCACTGGCTGCCGGAGTTGCTCAGGCAGCGGCTGAGCAAGCACCTGCCGGTAAAGCCCCTGACCAGAAAGGTTTAAATATCGGGGAAAAAGTTGGTGTTGCCCTGGGCGGTGCGACGGTGGGGGTGGGAGGACTGGCGGTTTTGAGAAATATGCTCTCAACGTTGCAAACCGGTGGGGCGGCCGGTGGTGAGAGCTTTTCGCTAACAGCCAGAGTGTCAGCCAGAGAAGTTCAAGAGGTTATGGATGATGCGCTGACTGATTATATTGTGGAACACGCTCCTCCTCCTCCCCAACAGGGGCCGGGTGAAACAACCGGGAGGGGATCGCCTGGCAGCCAGGGCTGCGGGGGCAAACAGGGGGGGAGTGAGAGTGAGGGAGGTGAGAGTGAGGGAAGTGAGATTGAAGAGGGTGGGAAAACCTCCGGCAGGGGTCAAGGTGCTCAAATGGCCTGTCGTCGTAAAAGGGCTGTTGCCGGTGGAGGAATAGGGACGGGTGGGGGGGGGAGTAAATGCCGCAGCAAATGGAACGAATACGAAGAAGTGGCAGGAGAAGTTGTGGGAACAACGACTTCAGCTACCGTATTGGCTACATTAATACAAAAATTTGGGGTAAGACTTGCTCTCGGAGCCATGTCAAGACGGGCACTCATGCTCCTTGCGGCAGCTGCAGGCATTGGTATCGCCGGCTGGTTGATTGGGACGGCAGTGAAGAGCCTGACTCATCATGGCCCTACCGACAAACCGACAAGCAGTGGTAAAGGTCACGCGACAGGGTCAAGTGGATCAGACGACGACGATGATGACGATGACGATGACGATGACGATGACGATAAGAAATCATCCACGACACCAGCAACCAACAACGCCACCATACCAACCCCTACACCAGAACCGGTGACTCATGAGCAGGTGGATGTTCACAGCATCATTGCCGATGTCAGCTCCGAGCTGTTATCTCAAGCAACTGTCGTTAATATGTCAGCCTCTGCCCAGAGGTTATCATCACAAAGACCCGCAACAACCAAAACTACCTTGTTGCCAGCATCATCAAATGTTGTACAGAGCGAAGTCGCCGCCTCCGAGAGCAGTTATTCCAGCTTCGAAAACAACCTGCCTGCCCCGTCAACATCAGACTCCAGCAGTGTATCCTCTGCCATAACACCGTTTTTAACTGCCAGCCCCCCCCCCCAGCACTGCGTTGCTGAGTCCGGAAGGGTTAACAGGCACACAAGCGTCAAGCGTAACAAGTAAACATGAATCGTCGTTAATCCCCTCCTCCTTGACTTCAGTGTTGTCCAGTGCGGCGATGAGCACTGCAGAATCGCCACTGGCAACGCTCAGAGCACTCTCATCTGCCGGAAAAACAACCGAATCTGTTGTAGAAACACCTTATGCGAGATCCAGCGCCGCGGGTAACAGGACAGAGGCCCCCCTGAGCACGACAGATAGAGCGTTGTCAATGGATGCCACGACTTCAGCGAAGGCACCAGGCTCGTCGGTTAATGCCAATCAGTCATCCATGGCAGCGCACTCAAGCATTGGCAGTACACTGTCTTCACCAGGTAACGCTACCCAATCGCGTCCAGAACCCTCTTCGGTGGGCAACTCAACAGAAGCAGCGCAGGGTTCGTCTGATTTGGCAAGTACACGGGCGCTGTCGAGGAATGCCACGACGGCAGCTTCAACTGTGCCAGCTGGCAGTAATAGCACTGAGCATTCGTTAACGACCGGCATGCTCTCCACACTGGCCAATACCAGGCAAAGCAGTACCAATACACTTCTGGCCAGTAATGCCTCCCTCTCCCCACCGGCCTCCTCTGGTCTGACAAGTACTCACCCGTTGTCGTCGACAGTCGCTTCAACCCAGTCAGTGAGGAGTTCACAGGGTAACAGCACCGGGCAGCCGGAAATGACCAGTTTGCTCTCTTCTTTAGCCGTTGCTCTCCGCACGAATGAGGTGATGCAGCATCTTCTCTATTTTGGGTG
>JAKROC010000141.1 GCA_024509075.1 Endozoicomonas sp. | reverse complement strand
ATACAGATGTTTACTCTAAAGCCCTTGCAAATTAAGGGGGTCCTATTTTTTGGAAGAGTAAGAAAAGTCGAACATCGCGTTCCATATGAAAGTAACCCTGCTTTCACTAAGAACTCCTCCGGTCTATCAGGTTGCTGGCTACACCATAAAACAGGCATCCAGACAAGATCCCAATAATTCCGTTGATCCCTATTGAAAACCACCCGACGCTGCCCCTTCACTCCACCTCCATTACAGAAGCTTCGTCACTACTACGGGCAGCTCCGCCCCAGTGCATGGCATCGGTACTCAGTCCCTTGTGGTTTTGGCCACTTGGGAGTCTCCCTTAGCATCCACGCGACTGGTTCCCGCAGTTCCATAGAAGAGCCCAGTACAGATTCATGCCACCTATACGCCGGACACCACCTGCACAGCATTCGGAATTCACTTGCAGATTTATCCCGGGAGATTATGCGGCCCCCGGTTTTGATGTCGGAAGAGTCTCTTACGACGCCTTAACAGTGGTTCGGGTTTACTCATCTATCTGTACCACACATGCCAAGTCGAGCCTGACTTTTCCTCATCGCTCACGACCACCACTCTTAATGGCAGCCGCATGAGGTAGTTTGAAGCCTGCTTCCGACAGCGGACTTCGGTGGACCTACCACCATCTCTTCCATAGCTTCCACGTTCTTCAAGACTTCGTCCTTTGGGGCGCTCAGCCTAATTAATGTTTTGGTAATCAGTGGAAAGGCACGTCCATAAAGGTTGATTGCCTTTATTTGGTGCTTCCATTCCATTTTGTTGATAAATGAAGCGAAATCCTATTAATCCCTTGTTTATCAGTAGCTTGCGAAAAATGACATCAATCAGGCTGAGCACCCGTCCTTTGAACTCTTAAAGCCGTGCTACGGCACACATAATGAAAGACCTGATGTAATGGTCCGCCCCGCTCCCAAAACGGCTTCAAATAAGTCAAAGTAGAATGAGCATTGCCAACCGCCCGCCTGAAAGACGAACAGCCTGCACATACAGCGTTACGTCAAAGGCGTGAGAGACCTTCGGGCGACTCCCCAAGCGCTAATCGAGTCTCGATCTGCTCAATTACAGCCGGCAGATCAACGATAGTATCAATCACATAGTGAGCACCAGCAGCGCGCAGTGTGAGTTCGGCAACGCTCCGCTTCATCGCCTTATGCTCTTCGCTGGCGTAATTGAACTCTTCCAGAGTCATACCGGCTTCGTTGCCAGACAATGACAGGCCAACAGTCCACATTCCTGCTCGACGCCCTTCCAGAATACCAGGTGCTGAGTCATCCACCTTGATGCAGTGGCGCACATCGCCAATACCCAGCTCAATCACATTTTGCAGCGCCATCCACGGTCCCGGGCGACCACCCGCCGGCAGATCATCACAGGCAACCACGGCATCCGGGCGATAACCGCGATCAGCTGCGGCCGGAATCAGGATATCCATAATCTCGCGCGGATAACCGGAACAGGAGCCAACCTTTATGCCATTGGCACGCAGCTGTTCCATTACCGCTAAGGCGCCGGGAATGATATCGGCGTAAGCAACCACTTTGGCTTTTTGCAAAGGCATAAAAGTTTTGTAGATATGATCAACATCCTGATCGCTCATCGGCCTGCCAAAACGTGCCTGCCAGCGCCTATTGACATCCGGCAGTTGCCCCAGGGACTTGATATGATCCCACTTGCCCAGTCCCATCGGCACACGCGCTTCGTCGAGAGATATCTCAAAGTCGTAGGCCGCACCAAAGGCCTCAACAAAAATAGAGGTTGGTGCCCAGGAGCCAAAATCCACCACGGTACCAGCCCAATCGAAAATAACTGCGGCTACTTTTTTCTGATTCATCGGATGCACGTCTATGTGTCATTAAGAAAAGGAGTTAAAGCCAGTACATACTGTCAGCGACAGCGCTTACCAGGCGGCGAATATCATCTGGGTACACTTCACCGATGTTGCCAATCCGGAAACAATCGGCGTTGGAAACCTTACCGGGATAGATCACGAAACCACGTGCTTTCAACCGGGTATAAAACTCTTTAAAACTGTATTCAGGATGCTCTGGTGAGTAGAACGAGGTGATAAAGGGTGACTGTAGCGCTTGCGGCAACAGGGTACGAAAACCCAACTCCTCCAGACTCTTGACCAGCAGAGACTGACTCTCTTTGTAGCGCTGGTGGCGCGCCTCAACACCGCCTTCATCCTGCAACTCCTGCAGCGCTTGGGCAAAGGCCCGGACCGTATGAGTTGGTGAGGTAAAACGCCACTTACCGTGGTGGTCCTCCATACAGCGCCACTGACTGTACAGATCCAGGGAGAGCGAACGGGCCCGTCCGGCACACTCGATCAAAGCCTGCTCACGGGCAATGACAAAACCAAAGCCGGGCACGCCCTGAATACATTTGTTGGCCGAACTGACGAGGAAATCGATATTCAACACTCCCATATCGATGGCAATCCCCCCAAAACTGCTCATGGCATCGACAATAAAGGTCTTGCCAAACTGTTTGATCACCGCGGCAATCTCGGCCAGGGGGTTGAGCATGCCGGTTGTGGTCTCACAATGCACCATCGCCACATGAGTGATCTCTGGCTGCTCCTGCAGCATGGCGGTCATTGATGTCGCATCGGGATAACCCACCTCTCCACAAGCCATAACCGTGCAGGGAATCTTCAGGTACTGGGCAATCTCAGCAACACGGTCGCCATACACACCGTTGCTGATCACCAGCAAATGACCATTGCCGGGAATCACTGAACCAATGGTGGCTTCTACAGACGCGGTGCCACTGCCTTGCATCAGTACGCTGGTGTAACCGGGCGTGGAGGAGGCCATTGCCACCAGCTGGCGGCGAATATTCTCCACAACGCCCACATTGTAATCATCATCCCAGGTACACCAGTCCCGCATCATAGCCTGGCGGACAGTGGCCGAGGTGGAAAGTGGACCCGGCGTCAGCAGCAAGTAGGGATTTTCTTGCACGTTGTCGTTCATAACTGTTGGCTCTCTGAAATTGGTGCACATACCCAATCAGGGACGGCACTCATAAGGCAATCTGGTCTATACCAAGATGATGAAAATGGTGAGATAATTGCTGCCGGCTGTAAAGGGTGCTGTGACAACTTTCATAAAAAGTTCATATTTCACCACCAACCCATAAACCCGTTTTGCCTCCAGAGATGTCACCATGGATACCAACACGCACTTTGGCAGAATTCGCCAGGCGCTAGAGGAGCAGATCACCAGTGGCGTGTTACCGCCCGGTGCCCGATTACCTGCTGAGCGCCTTTTGAGTGAACGTTTTCACACCACGCGGGTGACGGTGCGTGGAGCCCTGAACTCGCTGGAGCAAGACGGCATTATCTACCGGGAGGATCGCCGCGGCTGGTTTGTTGCTCCTCCCCGATTGGTTTATAACCCGACAAAAAACGCCAATTTTCATCAGATGGCTGCTGAACAAGGCTACGCTCCCGACACGAGCCTGATCGAAGCCCATCGAATTCCCTCGACGCCGCAGATTCAGCAGATGCTCGGCCTGCCACCCTTGTCTCAGGTCTACCGGCTTCGGCGCCTGCGCAGTATCGACCAGCGGGTGGTGCTGTTTGTGGAGAATTATATTCGGGCTGATTATTTCCCCGATCTGCTTGACCATGACCTGAGTCAGTCGCTCTCCACCCTTTATCAGGAGCGCTACCAAACCGTTTACCAGCATGTGGCCTTTCAACTCTATCCGGTGGCACTCCCCGAGCAGGCGGCATCACAGCTCAAAGTCACCCAGGGCAGTGCCGGGCTGCTGATCAGTCGAGTCAACCGCGATCAGTCCAATCGTATTATTGATTGTGATTTCGAATACTGGCGCCACTACGCCCTGGTGGTGCAGGCTGAGACCACGTAGAGAGACCATAAGGCAAATGTCACAAAGCGGTCACAGAGCCGTAACATAATTGTCATCTGGGGCATTTATTCTCAAAATCTGGTATAGACCTAGAGAGAATGTTTCTTGAACAACCATCTGCCCTCCCTGCTTTTCACGACAGCTGTCGCCATCGTTGCAGCCGCAGGCGTTATCACTTTTCCTGCGGCCACAGAGGCCCGGCAATCCGTTGAACTGACCGTTTATTCATCCTTTGAGACGGAACTGCTCAACCGCTACAAAAGCGCCTTTGAAGCCAGTAATCCCGATATCACCATCAATTGGGTACGGGATTCCATCGGCGTTATGACGGCAAAACTGCTCGCTGAGAAAAATAATAGCCATGCTGATGTGGTATGGGGACTTGCTGGCTCCAGTATGGCATCGCTCAAAAGTGAAGGGGTGCTGACATCCTACACCCCGGCAGGCCTGGACCAAACCAGGCCAGAATACAATGACCCTGGTATGGCTCCTGCCTGGTACGGTAATCAGATCGCCTTTAACGTGGTCTGCTTTAACGAGGCTTTGGCCAAGGCCAGAAATATTCCCCGTCCCGAAAGCTGGAGTGATCTGCTTGATCCGGTCTACCAAGGCCAAATAGCCATGCCAGACCCGGCCTCATCCGGTACCGGCTATATGCAGGTCTTCACCTGGTTACAGGCCTTCGGTGAGGAGAAAGGTTGGGGTTACATGGACAAACTACACAGTAATGTTGCCCAGTACACCCACTCCGGCTCCAAGCCCTGTGTTCAGGCTGCTATGGGTGAGGTCGTAGTAGGTATATCTCTGTCGA
Source organism: Endozoicomonas sp. (assembly GCA_024509075.1). GTDB lineage: Bacteria > Pseudomonadota > Gammaproteobacteria > Pseudomonadales > Endozoicomonadaceae > Endozoicomonas. The sequence continues at coordinate 3,680 of JAKROC010000141.1, read as the reverse complement.
CTCGCGCTGGCGAGCTGAAAAAGATGGGTGCACCACTAGCCCTGATTTTGCCGAAGGAGGGTATTGGCTGGGATCCCGATGCCATCGGACTGGTCAACAATAATCACAACAACAGCGCCAAACAGGCAGCGGCAAAAAGGCTGATCAACTGGGCTGTCAGTCAACAGGCCAATACGGTTTACGCCCAGAGTGCGCCATTGGTTAACCACCGGGCAGTGACCGCTGACCAGAGTGACTATCCGACACTGCACAGTACTCTGGCAGCACTTGATTTCACGGCAATGGCGGGTCAACGCCAGGCCATCCTGAAAACCTGGGCCGACCGCTTTCACAACAAATCAGAAGCTGGCGCGCGCTGATCTTACCTGATAAGGCCATCCATGAAACCGTTTCTCTCCCTTGAAAATCTAAATAAACAGTTTGGGCAGTTTGCCGCCCTGAACGATATCTCTATGACCATCGAGAAAGGTGAATTTATCTGTTTTCTCGGACCGTCCGGTTGCGGTAAAACCACGCTACTGCGGATGATTGCCGGACTTGAGTCCTGTGAGCAGGGGCAAATCTGGCAGAATGGGGCCAACATCACCCACCTGCCTCCTGAGAAACGGGACTTTGGCATTGTCTTCCAATCCTACGCCCTGTTTCCCAATCTGACGGTTTTCGAAAACATCGCCATTGGTCTGCGTCAACAGCGGGCAAGTAAGGTGGCTATTGAACAACAAGTGAACCACTGGCTCGAAACCATTGGTCTGCCGGAGATCGGCGACAAGTTTCCCGGCCAGCTTTCCGGCGGCCAGCAGCAGCGTGTCGCCCTGGCCCGCGCCCTGATTCTTTCGCCCGGACTGCTGCTGCTGGATGAGCCACTGTCAGCGTTGGACGCCAAAGTTCGCATTCACCTGCGTGAAACCATCCGCACGCTGCAAAAGCAGCTCGGCATTACCACGATTATGGTCACCCACGATCAGGAAGAGGCCATGGCTATGGCCGACCGTATTGTCGTGATGAACCACGGTGTCGTGGAACAGATTGGTACACCGCAGGCGATCTACCAGCAGCCTGCCTCCCGCTTTGTTGCCGGTTTTATTGGTGTCATGAACTTCCTCGATCTTGCCGGGGGAAAAAAAGGGGGAAAAAAAGGACAGCCACATATTATCGGTGTCCGCCCCGAGGATATTCACCTCACTGCCTCTGCGGCCGGCAGTGCCGACAGCCTGCAGATTCCGGTGCGTATCGAACGCACAGAATTTCAGGGCCCTTTGCTGCGGGTTGAGTGCCAGCTTATTGATTGCAGCAGCACACTTCGCGCCGATATTCCTATCCATCAGGTCACCACAGCCAATCTGACTCCCGGCACAGAGACCTGCGTCTGGATAGAACATCGACGGATGCAGCACTTTCGGCAGGAGGAGGCTGTATGAGCGCCATTTCCCAAACAGCATCGTTCCTGCCATGGCTTCGTGGCGGCCGCGAGCAACGGCTTCGAGCCAGTCGTGATCAGTGGCTGCTGCGGCTGACCGCCGCTTTTATCATTCTGTATCTGGGCATTACCCTGGTTGGACCTCTGCTCAGCATGCTGCTCCAGAGTGTGGTCGATACACAGGGCAACTATGTAGGGCTGAAGAATTTTTACCAGTACCTTGGCACCCGCTCCCTGCGCCAATCCTTCCTTAATACCATGGCCGTGGGTGGGCTGGTGACCGGTATTGTACTGATTCTGGCGTTTACCTTTGCCTACGGTCTGACCCGTACCTGCCTGCCAGCCAAAGGATTGTTCAAGGTTCTTGGCATGCTGCCTATTCTGGCACCCTCAATGCTGCCAGCCATCAGCCTGATCTATCTGTTTGGCAACCAGGGCGTGATCCGCGAGCTGCTGTTCGACAACTCCGTTTATGGACTGCCGGGGATCGTTATTGGCCTGGTATTCTGGACGTTTCCCCATGCTGTGCTGATGCTGACTACTGCTCTGGGTAACGCCGATGCCAGACTGTATGAAGCTGCCAGGGTGCTGAAGCTGTCGCCCCTACAAACCTTTTTCACCGTGACCTTGCCGTCGGCAAAATATGGCCTGATCAGCACCGCATCAGTAATTTTTACCCTGGCGGTCACCGACTTTGGCGTTGCCAAGGTGGTTGGCGGGCAATACAGCGTACTGGCCACTGATATGTTCAAGCAGGTGGTGGGACAGCAGAATTTCACCATGGGCGCAGTGACCAGCGTGCTGCTGTTGCTGCCTGCGATCATTGCTTTTGCCGTTGATGCCTTTATGCAGCGGCGGCAGGTGAGCCTGTTCAGCTCCCGGTCGGTGATCTACAAACCCAAGCCGCATCAAACGCGGGATGCTCTGTTCCTGCTGTTGTGTGCCGTTATCGCCCTGCCTATTGTGGTGATTATCGGTATGGCCATCTACGGCTCTCTGGTTACCTTCTGGCCGTGGAATATGGCATTGGGGCTGAACAGCTATAACTTTGCCACTTTCAATCCCCAGGGCTGGGCACCTTATCTGAACTCTCTGAAAATGGCTGGTGTTGCTGCAGCCCTTGGTTCATTGCTGGTACTGATCTCTGCTTACGTGGTGGAGAAGCAACCGCAAGGCAGCTGGGTAAAACCCGTTATTCAGGGCATGGCTATGATTCCCATGGCGGTTCCCGGGCTGGTGCTGGGACTGGGATATATCTTCTTTTTCAATAATCCGGATAACCCGTTGGCAGGACTCTACGGGACACTGACTATTCTGGTATTGAGCACCGTCGCCCACTACTACACAGTGGGGCACCTCACTGCCGTGACCACGCTGAAAAAAGTACCCCCGGATATTGAAGCGGTCGCCGCTTCTCTGAAAATCCCTCACCATAAAGTTTTCTGGCGAGTGACCCTGCCAGTCAGCCTGCCCGCCCTGTTGGACATCGCCATCTATCTGTTCGTGAATGCCCTGACCACCACATCAGCCGCAGTCTTTCTCTATGTGCCCGACACCATGCTGGCATCGATTGCCGTACTGAATATGGAAGATGCCGGCTTTCATGGCCCAGCCTCTGCCATGGGGGTTCTGATCTTGCTGACTGCCGCGACAGTCAAACTGCTGTGGATGGGTGTTGGGCAAAATCTGCTGCGGCGTACCCAGGGCTGGCGTTGACTGGGCAGGGATTTATCTTCGCCGGTTCTACAGTGAAATGTTCGGTAGCCGGCAAGTTCCCTCTATAAGCTCGATCCAGCCTCATTCAGACAGCGTGGTTGTGATGATTTTTTGCTGCTGAGTTGCCAAAACTGACCGAGGAAAGCCTGGCCGGTGGAGAGAAAAAAGAAAAGGGACACCCATTTTTCCTCCCCCTGCCCCTTCAACTTTTTGATGAATAACTGAAGTACCATTGCAGTTCAACAATCTTGAGCTTTACATTTGCCCGATTATTGCTGCCTTTTTACGACACATTCGAGATAGATTTCACCATCCCACTCAAAACATTCCACCGAATACATGTCATCCGTTTTTGTTGGATGGTAAATCTGCCCGTTAATATGAATGGATAGTACAGGGTACTAACTGTGTATCAGCAGCCGGCCACCCTGTCGAAGCCTTGCCTTCAACTTAAGAAAATCTTCTTCCCAGGAAAGAATCTGATCGAAAATGCATTCGAGATAGATTTCACCATCCCACTCAAAACATTCCACCGAATACATGTCAT
>JAKROC010000140.1 GCA_024509075.1 Endozoicomonas sp. | reverse complement strand
GACGACTGCATGGATGCAGGAGGTAGGGCAACGCATGGAGCAGTTGCCGAGCGAACGCAGCCAACAAAGTAGCAGCTTGAAAGGCGACGGGTATATATCGCGCTACAACCCCAGCAACTGCCGCCGAAGTTTCGGATAAGACGTATCCTCCGACAACCAGATAGCCAGAAACGACCTGGCCAGTACCGGGTTGTCCACGCGCCCGAGCAACCGATTGCCAAAATAGAACTCGCCGCCAGCGTGCGTCAGCATAAAAACCAGTCTGTCACCTTTGCCCACGCCCTGCCACAGTTGCTCAAGTACTTTTATCCAGCGTGCCCGGTTATAGGGAGTAACTTGCAGGTGTTGCCACTGTCTGTCAGTTGCCTCAAGCAACTGCTTTTTTGTGATATTGCGCTGATAGTCGATAATCAACGCTATCTCAGCGGCATAAGGATCAGCAATGTCATAGTCACCGGATGGCGTTCTGAGCTGAGCGTGATAAATATCCCAAAAGCCCCAGGTCAAGGTTGTTCTGCCAACCTGTCGCCACTGGTGCCAGTCAGGGAGTGTCGCTGCCCAGGTGTGCAGGGAAACAGCCACGGCAACGATAATTCCCAGCGTCGCCGGTAAAAATAACTCTGCTCCGTGATTTTTCATGGCGTAACCATTGCCTGTGATAATTATTATTCTTTATGTCTCTACCGGTCGGTCGTGCATGGCAGCAATTGGCGTAACTATACCCAAAGGATTTCAAGTTGATTCGAGGCGGCAAATGAGCGAAACCCCGGGAGCATAGAAATACTATGTGACCGGGGTGAGCGAATACCCTAAAGGGCACAAGTGCAGCCAACAAAGTAGCAGCTTGAAAGGCGACAGGTATACACGACAAAAATTGTAAAAATCAAGCCTTACCAGCCATGAACATCCGCACACTCTTGATGCGGTTATCTTTAACCTGAAGAATTTCAAAACGATAGTTGCCGATTTTCCAGCAGACGCTGGCATCGGGAATGGCCTCCATCTCTTCAGTAATCAGGCCATTAATGGTACGGGCATCGTCTGTTGGCAGGTGCCAGCCCAACACCCTGTTGACATCACGGATCGAAGCAGAGCCATCAATAATAAAACTGCCATCACCCCGGGGAGTGATCTCCTGGGAGTTGTCAGACACATCGGTAGTAAAGTCACCGACGATCTCTTCAAGAATATCCTCCAGCGTCGCAAGCCCCATGATGTCACCGTACTCATCCACCACCAAAGCGGTGCGCTCGCGGTACTTCTGGAAGTTAAACAACTGGGTGTGCAGTGCCGTGGATTCAGGAATGTAATATGGCTCATCGGTTTCTTGTAACAGTGTCGTCTTGTTAACCTCCTCCAGAGTCAGCAGGCGGGCAATCTTGCGCATGTGCAACATACCAACGATGTTATTGATATCACCGCGATAGACCGGCATGCGGGTGTGCTGGCAGTCCTTTAACTGGAGAATAATCTCATTGATTTCATCCTCGATATCGATACCGTGAATCTCATTTCTCGGCACCATGATGTCGTCCACCCGCACCTTTTCAAGATCCAGAATCCCTAACAACATACCCCGGCGTTTAGTGGGCAGACGCAGGCCGGATTCATTAACCAGAGTACGCAACTCTTCACTGGTCAGCTGGTCTTCACTTTCCTGCCCGGGCCGAATGCCAAACGGATACATCAACAACGAACAGAGCCAGTTAACCAGCACAACGACCGGGTAAAGGAGCTTCAGCAGCGGCACCAGCGCCAAAGACGCAGGAAAGGCAATCTTTTCCGGATACATTGCGGCCATGGTTTTGGGCGTTACTTCACCAAAAATAAGGACAATAAACGTCAGGCCGAGAGTAGCAATGGCAATGCCACCGTCACCCCAGAGACGCACGGCGATGATGGTTGCCAAGGCTGAAGCGAGAATATTGACAAAATTGTTGCCGATCAAAATAACCCCAATGAGCCGGTCTGGCCGCTCCAGCAAGGCGCTGGTTCTTTTCGCCGAGCGGTTGCCCTTGCGAGCCAGATGCCGCAGGCGATAGCGGTTAATCGCCATCATCCCGGTTTCAGAGCTGGAGAAAAACGCAGAAAACAGCAGAAGAACAACCAGTGCGCCAATCAATACGCCAAGGGGTGCATCACTCAAGAATCAATCGCCTCATGCGGTGAACAGGGTGAGAATAGAGCAAAAACATACTTCTGATACCATCGACATTGTACTCCCCGCCCACACCATTACCAAGTCAAGCAGACAAACCGGGAAACTTTTTTTCATGATCACAAGCCCAACGGTGAGGTTGTCACCAAAACAAAAATGTAATTCCAAAGGAACTTCACCGATGCTACCCGGCTATGCGCCTGTTCGAAGATAGACTCTTTGACCCACAGCAGAAGACGCCTCCCTGCACCCGGCGGCAACACAGGCTGAACAAGTTGGTCTGGGCCGTCAAGGGTAACCGTGCAGGACTGATGCGCGTGCCGGTAATAGCGACATCCCGATGATAAGACGCAAGTCCAGTTGCCGCCTGATTACAGAAGCATATGTTCAATTTCTGCCTGCTCCTGGCGATGGAGCACTCAATGGTTGTCCGGTTCAAAAGCATATAAGTTGATGCACGACACGGGGCATTTTCCATGCGCCCCCAGTTGAGCTGAAGCCGTATTCGCCTAGACTGATTACGTTTTTTCACAATCATATGCCAGCAACCCCGAATTCCGGATATGTCGCCAACGAAAAAGTCACTCTCTTTCAGGCAAACGATCAATCCGCCAGTGTTTTTTGGCTCTGCCATCTTAATTGTTCTGCTGCTGGGCTATACCGTTTTGTATCCACAAGACGCCAGCGGTCGCTTTACCCGCCTCCAGTCCGGCATTATGGGCAATGCCAGTTGGTTTTATGTGATGACAGTGGCACTTATTTTCCTGTGTGTCACGTTCCTTGGTTTCTCCCGCTATGGTGAAATCAAACTGGGGCCGGATCACGCCCAACCGTCATACAGCTTCGCGTCCTGGTTCGCCATGCTGTTCTCAGTAGGTATGGGCATTGGCCTGATGTTTTTTGGTGTGGCCGAGCCAGTTATGCACTTTCAGGCTCCACCTCTGGGCGAGCCAGGCACTGTTGATGCGGCTAAAGAGGCCATGAAGCTGACCTTTTTCCACTGGGGTCTGCACGCCTGGGCCATTTACGCCATGGTAGCGCTGATTCTGGCCTTTTTTGGTTACCGCCACCACTTGCCCCTGACGCTGCGCTCGGCTCTTTATCCCATTATTGGCGAACGCATTTACGGCATGGTGGGCCACACTATCGATATTTTTGCCATCCTGGGTACCATTTTCGGTGTGGCCACAGCGCTGGGTTATGGTGTATTACAGGTCAACTCCGGTCTGAGCTATCTGTTTGATGTGGCAGTTAGCATCAGGGTACAGGTAATGCTGATTATTGCTATCATGGCACTGACCACCGTCTCCATTGCCACTGGACTGGACAAAGGCATTCGTCGTTTATCAGAGGCCAACCTGCTGTTGGCAATGATGTTGCTGATTATGGTGGTTTTGCTTGGGCCAACAGTCCTGCTCCTGCAAATGCTTATCCAGAACACTGGCGGTTACCTGTCTGACATCGTTGGCAAAACATTTAATCTCTACGCCTATGAACCCACAGACTGGCTCGGTGGCTGGACTCTGTTCTACTGGGCCTGGTGGCTCTCCTGGTCACCATTTGTCGGTATGTTTATTGCCCGCATATCAAGAGGCAGAACTATTCGCGAATTTGTCACCGGTGTGCTGCTGGTCCCCACCGGGTTGACCCTGGTCTGGCTGACCGCTTTTGGCAATACCGCCATTGAGATGATCGCCCATCAAGGCGTTACCGATCTGGGCCAGACAGTGGCCAGCAACATCCCCATAGCCCTGTTCAATTTCCTCGAGTACTTCCCCTTCTCTAACCTCCTTTCAATGATCGCCATGGCTATGGTGGTGATCTTCTTCATCACGTCTGCAGACTCCAGCGCTGTGGTGGTGGATATGCTGGCTTGTGGCGGCAACAGCAAGACCCCGACCTGGCAGCGAGTGTTCTGGTCAGCCCTGATTGGCTCCGTCGCCCTGGTTATGTTGCTCGCCGGCGGACTGCGAGCGCTGCAAACCATTACCATCGCCACCGCCCTGCCCTTTTCCGTGATTCTGCTGGTCTCTGCCTACGGCCTGCTCAAAGCACTGGCCGTGGATGCAACCAAAAAAGCCAGCCTGGCAAAAACCACCCTCACGCCCAAGGTGGGTCACAACCCCATCCCCTGGCAGAACCGACTGGCAACTCTGGTCTGCTTTCCCCGGCGCACCCATGTCAACCGCTTTATCCAGGGCGTAGTGCTGCCGGCCATGCAGTCGGTGGCGTCGGAGTTAGGCAAACAGGGAGTGGCGAGCACCGTTGAACTTGACGCCCAGAAACAGATTCCAAGTCTGGTGGTACTGCACGGAGATGAGGTGGATTTTTTTTATCGGGTAACGCCGCGCTCCTACCTGCAACCAAGCTTTATGCTCGATGGGGAAGATGAAGAGGAACGCAAATACTTCCGGGCTGAAGTATTTTTGCGCGAAGGTGGCCAAGGTTATGACATTATGGGCTGGACCAGCGAACAGGTGATTGGCGACATTATCGACCAGTACGAGAAACACATGCACTTTCTGCACATGGTTCGTTGATTATTGCAGGTAGGGGTACACAAACTCAAACCCGTGCCCTGTCAGGTTGACGGTAACTCTGGAGTTGTAGGAGGCATCGTAGCGCTCCGCCCAACCATTAACCACCAGTTTGCCTCCGCTCATTTGGCCAGAGAAATCACCGCTTAACGTTTTGCCATAGACATTGATCCCCCGGAAGAAAAAGCTGAAATCACTGCCGCTGCAGACGTTCATCAAATCAAGGCTGTTACTGTACGGCATAACCACGTACTGCTCCTCACGCCCGCGCTGGGGCTTCAGCTTGACCCGCATGGTCATCATGCCCGCATTACTGACGTGCAGGTAAAACACCAACTCCTTTAACGATATGCGCTCGGTTTTGGCCAGATCGTAAGCGTTAAATCGATAGGTGCCTGCGAATATCTGGCAGGAGGTAATAGGCGACGGCGCTGACGGCATTGGGTAAGGCAGCTCAGGCGGGTAAACAGGCAAAGGCGGGTAAAGATCAGGATAGGGCGAGGATTGGAGGCCAATATAATCAGCAAAACCAAACGACGGCAGCAAAAACACCAGAGTTCTGACTAGCTTCATAGCTTCACCTTCGTGAGAAGAACCAGATAGACAACAGAACAACATCGCACAAAGGATAGGCAAAAAAACTGAATCGCAAGCAAAATCGCAGGCAACCCAGCGCAACCGCAGCAACAGTTGCATTGATACTCAGTCCAGACGGTAGCGGGTATACCCAATGAATTTCATGTTGCTACGCGGCGGCAATTGAGCGAAGCTCCGGGAGCGTAGAAATACTACGTGACCGGGGTGAGCGAATGCAGCCAACTAAAGTACCAACTTGAAAGGCGACGGGTATACAACCCACTGGATACCACTGATACAATTAGTGCATCTGAGGATTCTCAGAGTCACACCCGGATCAAAAATCATTCAAACTCAGTGGAAGAAAATAATGACAATAAAAGCGCGAACTGAAGCCGCCAGAGAGGTTTATCAAGATGCATTGCGCTCCCATACAGGCCCGATGAAAACCTTGCGAGCTCTGAAAAGTGCTGCACAATGTTTCTTCAGTGGCCGGCAGGTAAAAAACCAGCAGGAACTAAACGTAGCCGCCGTTTCCCAAACTGCCACCAAACCGGAGGAAGGCTCAGCATATACAAACATTGATGAGCGTAACGCAAAAGCCCAGGGTATGCAGGATGAATTAAAATCGGTGTTGAAAAAAAGAGCCGGTAAAACTCAAAACGGCGAAGATGCTCAGGCTGAGCCTGTTGCGCCAGCAACAAAATCAGCGGCATCTACAGATGACCTACCTATACCTGATAATGGGGTCAAGCTTGATAACCAGGCTGCGCAACACAAAAACAAAGTTCGCCCGCCCAATCGTAGACCTCCTACCCGCAATCCCCGGGGCCGCTGAATAACCGTGCCATCTGCGTCATTCCCGCCTGTGCGGGAATGACGGTTATTGCATCCACTGAGCCGATTAAACAGCCTGACAGACCACACAGAGCCATCCAGCCATTAAACCAAATGGCAAGCCACAAAATGCCCTGCGCCGATCTCAGTCAAACCGATCTCCCGACGGGTACACTCAGCCGTGGCGTGCTGACAACGAGGCGCAAAACGACAGCCTGGTTTCGGGTTGATGGGCGAAGTGATCTCCCCCTGCAACACCACCCGCTCCATCTTGTGATCCAGGTGAATCGATGGAATAGACGACAGTAGAACCCTTGTATAAGGGTGGGACGGGTTCTCGAACAAGTCCTTTGCCGATGCCTTTTCAATCAGCTGACCCAGATACATTACCGCAATGTCGTCGGAGAAGTGTTTCACCACCGACAAATCGTGGGTGATGAAGATATAGGTCAGCCCCAGCTGCTCTTGCAGGTCTTGCATTAGGTTGAGAATCTGCCAGCCTGGCATATCAAGGAAAAACTGCGTTGGATCCGTGAGGCCGAAACGATCAGGGCAGCTCGCTGGCGTCTTGGCCACTTTATCAATTACGCCCGGAAACAGCTGGGTGAGGTTGAGATACTGGAGCCCGTGCGCAAAGCACTGGAAACGGTGGAGCGACATGCCGACAAGATTCTGCAGCGCTGGTATTCAACCTATACCAATGCCCGTATGGAAGGGTTGAACAGCTTGTTCCAGGAGGCCAGAGCGGGGGCTAAAGGTTACCGGAACACAGGCACGTTCATAACGATGATTTACCTGATCGCCAGCCCCGTGGCAGATATCCTGAAATCCATATGAAACGACGAAGAGCCAGTACAGAGCTCTGGCGGGTCAGGCATCATCGAGTAACTCGATCACTTGCTGCAATTGCACAATGACCTGCTGTAACTCATGCTCCACTGACTGGGACGATTTACCAGAACGCTTTAACTGACCACGCGCCCCACCAATGGTAAATCCCTGTTCGTACAGGAGACGACGAATTTCCCGGACAAGACACACATCTTCGTGACGATAGTACCTCCGATTACCCCTGCGCACTGGCGAGAGCTGAACAAATTCCTGCTCCCAGTAGCGCAATACGTGGGTCTTAACCATGCACAGCTGACTTACTTCGCCAATGGTGAAATAACGCTTGCCGGGAATAGCCGGCAGATCATTCGTCCTGAGCTCCAGATCCTGCATAGGCTTCCACCCTGGTTTTGAGTTTCTGTCCTGGCTTGAACGTCACTACACGACGGGGGGTTATCGGGATTTCCTCGCCAGTTTTTGGGTTGCGCCCAGGGCGTTGAGGTTTATCCCGCAGGTCAAAGTTACCAAACCCCGATAACTTTACCGATTGGTTTTTTTCGAGCGACAGCCGAATTTCCTCAAAAAATAGCTCTACCAACGCCTTGGCTTCGCGTTTGTTAAGACCAAATTCCTCGTTTAGTTGCTCAGCAAGGTCAGCTTTCGTCAAGGCTCCCATGAAGCGATCCCCTTTCTTGTTTTTCCCATGGCAATAGCAGACTCAATGTTGTCGGAATTCACCGATTACGCCCGCGGTCAAAAACCACAGGCAAGTACTATGCTCTTTATAATTGCACTAATGTCATTGACGCAAACTGGCATTGAAATCCTGCTGCAAACGAGACACCACACGATCAACCAACTCGTTAACTTCGTCATCCTTTAGAGTGCGGGAAGGATGCTGTAAGGTCAAGCTCAGGGCAAGACTCTTGCAGCCTTCAGCAATCCCTTTCCCGGCATAAACATCAAAAGTACTGACTTGGCGCAGCAGCTCACCAGCAACGCTGACAATGGCATTTTCCACATCACCAGCTGCGACTGAATCGGCCACTACCAGAGCCAGGTCGCGGCGCACTTCCGGGTACTTCGACAGCGGGGCAAACGTCGTGACCTTGCCGTCGATCACCGCACTCAGATGCAACTCAACCAGAAACAGCGCCGCAGGCACATCCATGACTTTAGCCAAAGAGGGGTGAAGCGCCCCCATGTGGCCGACCACCTCACCGTCACGAACAATCTGTGCACACTGGCCCGGATGCATGGCCGGATGATCACCTCTAACAAAGACAAACTCACCGGCAGACTGGCCAAGGGCAAATACAGTCTCAAAGTCCCCTTTCAGGTCAAAGAAATCCACCGGCTCGGCTTTGCCTAGCCAGCTTTCAGGTTGACGACTGCCGGTAATCAGCGCTGCTAGCATAGGCTCCTGCTTCAGCTGATCACCCTCCTTGATAAAGGTCAGGCCCGTCTCGAACAGTCGCACCCTGCTTTGCTGACGATTCAGGTTGTATTGCGCCG
>JAKROC010000014.1 GCA_024509075.1 Endozoicomonas sp. | reverse complement strand
TTTTTTTTGTGCGTTAAAACCTGACCACACAACTTTCACGGTTTCTCCCAATCTGCTCCAACCTGATTCATGCATATCATAACGTGCGGCTCTCTGGCGCGGCTGCGCAGATCAACCTTCCATTCTCCAGAAGGGATTGGCCTGAAGCGAACAGGGATTCATATTTTCCTGAAGTGATACTAACAAAACGGGTTCTCTTTTGAACAAAACCCACTTTCTCTCCAAACACACAGAATCGCCATTATGATCAAGTTCTATTTCCATGCGACACCCAATCCTATGAAAGAGACGTACTCAGCTGACAGACCAGCACGCAGCCTGCTGATGGGGCAAATTTTTAACGGACCAGAAAAAATGAAAAATCAGAAGGTTAGAGCTGGAGCACTTGTGCGAGAATATGTACAGCCCTACACCACCATCCAATACTGTGGTCGGACAGGATAGGGTTCGTTCCATCGATGGAAAAATCTACGACTCAAACCACCCAGTATCAAGCCTGAATTTTCGGCAATTTCCATCACCCCAATGGGACTCAAATTGTTGATTTGTACCTGTTTGTCTGCCCGCGTCTGGGTTGACATCTTTTGTTCTTAAGACTTTATTTACGGCTCCCGCCCAAGCCAGCAACAGATGGGTTTATGGAATGCGTGAATATCAAGGCATTACCCAGTATGCTGCAATCTCGAATAGTCAGCTGACTTCACCGCAGCAGGAGCGCGTTGGAGTGGGGCGTAATAATTCAGTTGCTACAACAGAGCACACAAGCTATTGCATCGCCCCGGCAGAGCAGGCCTGTTTGCAAGAACAGTCAACAGCACCAGAGAAACAGTTAGAAGAGCGGCGAGCGTCACATATTGATGACGACGCAGTGCCCCTAGCATTGAAGCCAAGTAACGCTAACCCGGATGCTGTGTTATTTCATCGGGCAAAAACATTTGCCGGTCAGACAGGCTCTTGTGATAACAATGCAAGCCCTGCCATTGTCAAATCCAGTGGGCAAACGTTCGAACTGATGCAATTGCCGGACTTTATCAAGTTTAGGGACTTTGCCGAAAGCCAGGACACCAAGTGGACGACAGTTTATAAAGGCTGGAATAATCTTCATGTCCAGACAAGACCAGAGGAGTTGAAACCCGGCGAGACAGCCACCGGTTTCGACATTGTCCGTTCAACCATTGACTGGAATGATGTTGATCCGGAAACACTGTTCAACTGCCTGCACGATGCGGAATACCGGGCGACATGGGATGAAAAGATGATCGCTGGTCATAATATCTGCCAACTGGATCAGCATAATGATATTGGCTACTACGCCATGAAACCACACTGGGCGGTGACAAACCGGGATTTCTGCAACATGCGCTCCTGGATGGAATTCACCAACGGTGACTACATCATTATGAACCACAGCGTAGAACACCCAGAGTGCCCTCCACGGCCGGGGTTTGTGCGAGCGCGCTCTATTCTGACTGGATATTATATAAAACCGATGCCTTCAGCGGGAACCCGGCTAATCTTCATCTCACACTCTGACCCGAAGGGTATCATCCCTGCCTTTCTGGTTAACAATATCATTGGCAGCCTGACGCCAGCAGTGTTGGCCAGACTGCACGAATGCACCCTGAAATATGTCAGCTGGTCCGCCAGGAAATACACTCCTGACGAAAAACATCACTGGCGTACTCCCAAAGTTGCCTGGGATGGTTCCCAGAGCCCCGCTTGACGGAAAAATACTTGTCGTCGCTGGCAACACTGAGCAATCTGGAACTCTTTAGCTGTTTTAAGGTCTGATCTTCAGGCAGGCATATAAATTAATAACATTAAACTTACCACTAGTTGTAGAAACAACGGTTATACCCAATGGATTTCATGTTGCTATACGGCGGCCATTGAGCAAAGCCGTTGTGCCCTCGGGTGCCCGTAGCGTAGGGTATACATCGTCGCAGTGGTGAGTGCAGATTATAAAAAGGTAGTTAAATATGAACCCTATCGGATTTAACCAACAAAGACCAGAATACACTGCCCCGGCTCAACAAACTTCACATAGGGACTCATTCTTTCAATCACTACCGAAAGATGAACAAGACAGGAAAAATATAATCGACCGACTGATTTCCCTGCACAATACCAACTGCCACAATCCAGCCAACAAAATTCATTTAGAACAAACGTCGTCGACTGCCAGATATCCACGATTGGCTCAGTGGATCGACGCAACCTTCTCAGATGTATCTCGTGAAGGCATGTATCTTATCGCCTTTGCCCTGGGTGGCTTTGCAGATTACCACAACCTGGCCACAGTCCAGAACAGCATGGCGGTAAAAATGGCAAACTCGCAGTTTATCGCAAACTGGTTTGAGAAATATGGCACAAGCACCTGCATAGGGAGATTGTGCGAACTGTCAGAAACCCTCGGAAATATCCAGAAATGGCATTTTTTATATAAGAATGATGTCCAACGCTTTTGTTCCCGAGTGACGCCCGTGAAACTGGCAAGCACTGAGTTTGAAGCAATTTCGGGAACCAGTGAACAAACCTTCTGGTCTGCTGCATCTTTTTTAGCTGCTTCCACCATATTCTCCCAATTATACCTGGAGAGTTGTAGTGACATAGGATTTAATGTAATGGCCGCGCTGTCTGAATTAGGCCTTAACATGCAGCAGAGCTACACTCTGAGGGAACAATACAAAAGCCCTCTTAATCATTGCGTTATGGCAGCTATTGACCGTTATATCAAACACAACCAAGAGTCTCCTGAATTGTTTAAAATGTTGGCGAATCGCTTTGGCAAATGGAAGACACAATGGGGTTACGGAGATGCTGCCATGTCTTTCAGAAATGCCCTGCCAAGCTGACACCCTGACCTCGCGGAGCCCGTGATTTCCTTGAAGAATAATATGACAGTGTTGCCCGGGGATGGTGGGTAGAAAACCCCATCCACCCTGCGCAAAGTTGCGGTGACATCAAGCCGTTGACCATCTGCCTGGAGAGGCCATCACCTTAAGAAAAATTGACTATACCCGTCGCCTTTCAAGTTGCTACTTTGTTGGCTGCATTTGCTCACCCCGGTCACATAGTATTTCTATGCTCCCGGCACCCGAGGGCATAAAGGCTTCGCTCATTTGCCGCCTCGAATCAATTTGAAATCCTTTGGGTTTACATATTTCCCCACAATATTTCACTGCCGTGAATCCGCTGGGCAGCCATATAATAAACCACCTGTCCTGCCTCCACTCGCTCGATGCTCGATGGGTTCAGGCGCAGGTTATTCCCCGTAGCGGATTCGGCCACACCAAGGGCAATCGCCTCGTGGTTGACCTTGAAAAACTCCAACAGTCGCCCAAAAGTCGTACCGGCAAAGTCGTCTGGTACCCGCACACTGTATTGCGTTGGGCCAACCAAGGTAGACAACAGTTGTTGCTGAACCCGTGATGAGCCCGGATCCTGAGCAGAGCGCACCAGCAGCTCCATGGAAATATTACTGTGACACTCGATCTGGGGGCAGTGAGAGTGCAATAGCCCTGCCATCTCGCGATTATCAAACCAGGCGACGATGTGCGCACGGGTTGTGGTGGCAGCAATACTCAGGCAAGTTGCCAGGGTGCGGTCGTCCCCCTCACGAAAAACAATAACCCGGGCAGCATTGACTACGCCAGTGCGCTGGATAGTGGTCGGATCATTCAAATTCTTCCCACGGATAAACAACAGCTGTTCCGGTAACGGGTTATCGATCTCCTGGCTGGTACAGAGCAATACATTGCGATTTTCCCGACGACTGTCGCCGTATATCAGCTCTACCATTTTTGGTGTGTGGTAACGACTCCAGCCAAAAATAACAATGTGATTGGTCAAATCGGAATAATCGCCCAAACCCTGCATATCCTTTCTCCAGGAAGTGATAAAAAAAGATGACAGCTTGCCCAGTACCGCCGCCAGTAACACCACTCCGCCGGGCATGATGAACAGTGCGGCAAATACTTGTCCCAGCTCAGTGGTCGGGCTGAAATCGCCATAACCAATGGTGGTGGAGGTGGTCATGTAGAAATAAAGCCACTGCACCGGGGCAAGCAACTCTGCCTCACCCGCCAGATACATCAGGCACCAGGACAGCAAAACGTGCACTGCAAGTACTAACAGCAGTGCCAGCCAGCTCAGGCGTAAAAACTGGTGATGAAAGAAGCGTACCGTTGATTTAAGGAAATCCAACTCGTTCTCTCCATAAGATTATTTGTGACGATAGTAACACCTGCTGTGAGCAAATGCCGATATCAGCATAATCACCCATTGTACTGGTCGGGCAACTGTCACATTCTGCTGTCTTTTTGTATCATGACCGGTTCGTCTTCATCTGTTAACTCTGGAACTCCATGCGACACCTGAACCCTGATAAATCGTCCACCGTTGTGCTGATCATCCTGACCCTGTTTGCCGTTGTCGGGCCGGTGTCCATTGATATTTTCACGCCGTCACTGCCGGCGATCACCGAATTCTTCGGTACCACACCAGCCATTGCCCAGTGGAGCGTCGGACTGTTTATGCTGGGCTTCTCACTATCCATGCTGATCGTCGGCCCATTGGCAGACCGTCTGGGCCGGAAAAAGACCTTGTTGCTCGGTTACTCACTCTACCTTGGCGCTACGGCCATTACTCTGCTCACCGATAACATTTACCTGTTCATTGCCGCTCGCTTTGCCCAGGCTATCTTCGGCTGCTTTGGTACTGCTGTTGCGCGGATGATCGCCAGGGATTACTACCGTGACCAGATGGAAGTCACCATGCTGGCTTACATCAGTGGCTGCCTGACTATCGCGCCTATGGCTGCACCAATCGCTGGCGGCTACCTGCAAGAATACGTAGGCTGGCAATCCAGCTTCTACGCCATGGCGGTTATGGCAACAGTAGCTATTCTCGCGCTGGCACTGCTGCCAGAAATGAGGCAAGAACAAAAGAATATCGCCACCGGTTCAGTGATGGCCGGTTACAAAGCCGTACTCACCGACATACGTTACCTGCGCTTTACCGTTGCTGCCGGCGTCGCTTTTGCCGGTGCTTTCGTCTTTGTTGCTGGCGGGTCGTTTGTCATTATTGGCCAGCTTGGCACCTCGCCGGCAGTGTATGGCTACCTGTTTGCTGTTGCCATTGCCAGCTATTTGCTCAGTGCCACCACGGGCCCGAAACTGACCAAAAAGCTCAGCCGCAGCCAGAGCACTCTGCTAGCCGGCACCCTGCTGGTCACCGGGGCAAAAATCTCACTGGTCAGCGCCTTGCTCACAGACGGGCAATCCATTATCGGCTATGTGGCCGGTATTGCTGTTTACGAGCTGGGCCTTGGCCTGTTTATGCCGCTGTGTCAGGCCCAGGCCACGAGACACATGCAAGAGAACACCGGCACTGCGGCCGGTTTGATTTTCTTTATTGAGATGCTGCTGGCCACGTTAATCAGCGCTACGATCGGCTTTTTGCCCGAAGCTGGCACCATCTCCTTGTCGGCTGTCACAGTGGTGGCCGTGATTATCACCGGTTTGTGTCTGATAGGTGCAGATAAGGCGCCAGAAACGACGGCGCAAACAGCTTGATTGTTAAAAAAAACTTGACTGCTCCAATAAAAAACCCTGCCAAGGCAGGGTCTTTGGTTCATGCGACTACTTGTCAGAGGATGCCCTGGGCGTCTCACTGCTTTCGTAAATCAACAGCGGGTCTGAACTGCCATTAATAACCGAGGCATCGATAACCACTTTGGCAATGCTCTTGTCCGATGGAATTTCATACATGGTATCGAGCAACACGGCTTCAAGGATAGAACGTAACCCCCGGGCACCCGTCTTGCGCTCCATGGCTTTTTTCGCCACGGCACGCAGGGCATCCTGGCGGAAGTCCACTTCCACCGCTTCCATATCAAAGAGTTTACCGTACTGTTTGGTCAAGGCGTTTCTCGGCTCAACCAGGATACGCACCAAGGCATCCTCATCCAGCTCTTCAAGCGTGGCAATAACCGGCAAACGACCGACAAATTCCGGAATCAGGCCAAACTTGACCAGATCTTCCGGCTCCACCTCCTTGAAGGTTTCGCCAAGGTCTTTCTTGTCGTCTTTGCTCTTGACCTGCGCTGAGAAACCGATGCCCGATTTGTCTGTACGGTCACGGATCACTTTGTCCAGTCCGGCAAAGGCACCACCGCAGATGAACAGAATGTTGGAGGTATCGACCTGCAAGAACTCCTGCTGGGGATGCTTGCGACCACCCTGGGGCGGTACGGAAGCCACGGTTCCTTCGATTAGTTTCAGCAACGCCTGCTGGACACCTTCGCCAGACACGTCCCGGGTGATGGACGGGTTGTCTGACTTACGGGAAATCTTGTCAATCTCATCGATATAGACAATGCCCATCTGCGCCTTTTCCACGTCGTAGTCGCATTTTTGCAGCAACTTCTGGATGATGTTTTCCACATCTTCACCCACGTAACCGGCCTCAGTCAGAGTGGTGGCATCAGCAATGGTAAACGGTACATCCAGCATACGGGCCAGCGTTTCAGCCAACAGCGTCTTACCACTGCCAGTGGGGCCGATCAGCAAAATGTTACTTTTACCCAGTTCTACATCGTCTTTTTTCTTGTCGCCCTTGCCATCACCGTGACGCAGACGCTTGTAGTGGTTGTATACCGCTACAGACAGCACTTTCTTGGCCCTGGGCTGACCAATAACGTACTCATCGAGAGTCTCTTTGATCTCACGGGGAATCGGCAACCGTTCCGAAGACTCTTCATCCCCATTGTCCTGAATTTCTTCTCGGATGATGTCGTTGCATAGATCAACGCACTCATCGCATATGAATACGGAAGGGCCGGCAATCAGCTTGCGCACTTCATGCTGACTCTTTCCGCAGAAAGAGCAGTACAACAGCTTGTTGCCGTCTTCACCCTTGCTGCTTGTTTCGTCGGTCATTCGATTACCCTGTTATACGGACAATGCCTGCCCTGCACTTGTCAATGAAACCGGGCCTTGGTGACCCGCTCCACCATTCACGATGTCATGCCTGATAAGATGCAGGCATTGGGGCGTATTTTCAAGTGCTTGATCTGCGTGGTTCCAGAAGCAATGGTAATAGCGCACCGCCGCCTCTGAAAAACATTTGTGAGGGGGTTCTGAAACCCCCTGTCATTGGATTAGTGTTCAACGACTTCGGTTAAAAATCAACATGACAGCAAAATCGGACAACACATCAGGGGCAAGCCGCTATCAATCACCACCAAAAGCGCATTATCCAGCAGTAATATACGAAAGAAGCGACAGCACCCGGATCATCAGCGCAAGCAAAAAACCGCGCACTGTGTGAAGCATGTCACTTGCTGCCGTCTTCACCGCGACGATTCATTACCTGGTCAATCAGACCATAGGCCACAGCCTCGTCACCGTTCATGAAGTTGTCACGGTCAGTGTCACGCTCAATAACTTCCAGCGGCTGGCCAGTGTGGTGGGCGAGAACCTGGTTCAGCTTGCTGCGAATGCTCAAAATTTCCCTGGCATGGATCTCAATGTCAGATGCCTGCCCCTGGAAGCCACCCAATGGCTGATGGATCATCACCCGCGAATGCGGCAAACAATAGCGCTTACCCTTGGCACCACCGGCCAACAGCAAAGCACCCATGCTGGCCGCCTGGCCAATGCACATTGTCGACACATCGGGCTTAACAAACTGCATAGTGTCGTATATTGACATACCCGCTGTCACCGAACCACCGGGCGAGTTGATATACAGATGGATATCCTTGTCCGGATTTTCAGATTCAAGGAACAGTAGCTGGGCAACCACCAGGTTGGCCATGTGATCTTCAACCTGCCCCACCAGGAAAATCACGCGTTCTTTGAGAAGACGGGAATAGATATCGTAAGAGCGCTCGCCACGGGCCGATTGCTCAACCACAATAGGCACCAGTCCTGCGCTAGTAATTGCCACGGCGTACGGGTCTGTATGATTGGACATATCCTGTCTGAACTCCTTGCCAAGTCGAAGAAAAGCGACCTCTGTGCCGGTCACGGGAATCGGACAGACCAGTCGCTTATGTACCAGCTTAAATCGACCGGGGCCAATAACGCCTCAAGGACGTTGAAACCCCGGCAAAGCCCCTGCACAGAGCTTTGGTTGGAGGAACGAATCAGGCGGACTCTTCTTCCTGCTCCGCTTGTTCGTCCACAGCTCTGGCACGCTCCGCTGGCTTGATAGCTTCCTGATAGCTGCATGGTTTGTCAGTAACCTGAGCCGATTCAAGAATAGTATCCACCACCTGTTCTTCAAGAACAACATACTTCAGCTGAGACAGCTGTTTATTGTTGCTGTAATACCAGTCGATGACTTCCTGCGGCTGCTGGTAGGCAGAGGCTACGTCTTCAATCATGGCGCGCACGCGTTCGTCGTTCACTTTCAGCTCACGCTGCCTGATTACCTCGTTAATCAGCAGGCCCAGGGCTACACGCTTCTCGGCGTCTGCGCTGAATAGTTCAGCTGGCAACTGCTTGGGATCAAAACCGTCAGGTGCACCAAACTTTTGCACAGCCTGCTCACGCATACGGTCAACTTCCTGAGCAGTCAGCGCTGCCGGCACCTCAACTTCGTTGCCTTGCAGCAGGCCATCAAGCGCCTGATTCTTCACCTTGTTTTTGATGGCCTGGCGCAGTTCACGCTCCATATTGCGAGCCACTTCGGTACGGAAACCTTCTTCGCCACCCTCTTCCACACCAAAGCGAGCAAAGAACTCATCATTCAGCTCAGGCAACGATGGTTCGGCCACTTTGTGCACTTTGCAGGCAAACTCAACCGCCTGGCCGGCCAGCTCTTTGGCGTGATAGTCTTCAGGGAACGTCAAGGACAGCACTTTTTCTTCGCCAGCACTGACGCCCACCAGACCATCTTCAAAGCCTGGAATCATCCGGTTGGAGCCCAGCTCCAGTGTCGCGTTCTCAGCGCTGCCGCCATCAAACACTTCGCCACCTTTGCTACCGATATAGTCATAGGTGATACGGTCACCATTTTGAGCGGCACGCTCAACATCGACAAACTCGGTGCTCTGCTTGCGCAGGGTTTCGATCATGTCATTGACGTCAGAGCTTTGTACTTCTGCCACAGGGCGTTCAACGGTAATACCCTCAAAAGAATTCAGGGTAATTTCCGGGTAAACCTCGAAACTGGCCTCGAAGGTAAAGCCATCAGCTTCGTCAGACTGGGCTGTCACCAAAGGCGCACCGGCAGGATTGAGCTGCTGCTCTTCAATTGCGTCAGAGTAGCTAGACTGCATCATCTCACCAAGCACTTCCTGCCTGACACCGGCACCATAACGACGCTTGACCACTTTCATTGGTACTTTGCCAGGACGGAAACCGTCAAGACGGACACGGCGGGACAGATCTTGCAGCCGCTTATTGACTTCGCTGTCGATACCTTCGGTGGGAATAGTTATGATCAGCTTGCGCCCGATCATGGAAGTAGTTTCAAGAGAGACTTGCATCTTTGTTCCTCAACACCAAAACCTGTGTTAACAATGGGCCAGAAGGCGCATGGGTTGGCAATGGCACTCAATAACAGCTCGAGCACCTCCCTGGCAGCCAAGCCACCGACCGGAACCTGCCCCACTCTCACTTGGCCTCAGGGGTAAACGGCAAACAGCGCAAGCCTTGCGTGAAAAGGCATTGTTCGTAAGACCCGAAACACAGCAGCCCTGATTCAGCCTTTCACGCCTGCACCTTTGCGTACGTTTCTCCAAAGCCAAGGACTAGTGGATCCTGCGCCCTCCATCAGGGCTGTTTCTTAGGATGAAACATACAAAAACGGGGATAAGCATGCTTATCCCCGTTAATGACTGGTGCGGAAGGAGAGACTCGAACTCTCACACCTTGCGGCACTGGAACCTAAATCCAGCGTGTCTACCAATTTCACCACTTCCGCTCACAGCACCCGACAACGCGCCAGGCACCGTACTCTGACTACTCACCTGAAGTGGCAATCAGAAAAATGGGGTGGGCGAAGGGGCTCGAACCCTCGACCACCGGAATCACAATCCGGAGCTCTGCCAACTGAGCTACGCCCACCACAAACTGAGACAAAGAACATTCAGAACAGACCAGGGAATCAAGCCTGACCAGAATCAACGACCATGGCAATGGCGAACCCAAGCAGGAACGGAACCCGAACCATTCTCCCGAGAAGCTCTCAGGGCGTCATATCTCCAGGCCGCCCACTATAAGGCGTAATAAATTTCTGTCAAGTCCGAAGTGACATGCTCCCACCATCAAGCCGCCAAGCGGCTATTCCAGTGTCGTTATACCCGTCGCCTTTCAAGCTGCTACTTTGTTGGCTGCACTTGTGCCCTTTAGGGTATTCACTCACCGGTCACGTAGTATTTCCATGCTCCCGGCACCCGAGGGCATAAAGGCTTCGCTCAATTGCCGCCGCGTAGCAACATGAAATCCATTGGGTATAAAAACACGCCCCAACCAGCGTTCTGCATTCGCTCACCCCGGTCACGTAGTATTTTCATGCTCCCGGCACCCTGGGACACGCCTTGAATCAACTTGAAATCCTTTGGGTATAACCCTGCTCAGGGTGGGCCGATTGCAGCCGGCCCACGTTCGATCAGTTGGCCATTTCCAGCAACAACTTGTTCAGTCGCTGTACGTAGGCGCCCGGATCGTCAAGCTGGCCACCAGCGGCCAGACTAGCCTGATCAAACACCACCCGGGTCAGATCGGCAAAGCGATCTTCATCGGCCTCATGATCCAGCCGAGTGATCAGCGGATGCTCCGGATTAATCTCAAAGATCGGTTTGCTCTCCGGCATGGCCTGGCCAGCTGCCTCCATAATACGGCGCATTTGCAGCCCCATATCGTGTTGTCCAACCACCAGGCAAGCGGGTGAGTCAGTCAGACGGTGGGTAACTCGCACCTCTTCCACGTCGCCACCAAGCACATTGCTGATGCGCTTGACCAAGTCTTCATTGACTTTGGCAGACTCTTCCTGAGCTTTTTTCTCCTCCTCGGAATCCAGCTTGCCAAGATCAAGATCGCCACGGCCGATATCCGCAAAGGATTTGCCATCAAACTCAAACAGGTGGGACATCAACCATTCATCCACACGATCGGACAGCAGCAGCACTTCCAGACCTTTCTTGCGGAACACTTCCAGGTGCGGGCTGTTGGCAGCAGCTTTCGGCGTTTCAGCGGTGATGTAGTAAATCTTGTCCTGCTCCTCTTTCATACGACTGATGTAGCCCTCCAGGGATTGATCCTGGGCACCGTCTTTGCTCTGGGTCGTAGTGAAACGCATGAGTTTGGCGATGCGCTCACGGTTGGAGTAATCCTCGGCCGGACCTTCCTTGAGCACCTGACCAAACTCTTTCCAGAAGTCGGCGTAAACTTCCGGCTCTTTTTTCGCCATTTTTTCCAGCATGTCCAGCACCCGCTTGGTGAGCGCTGATTTCATGCTATCCACCGCCGGGTCTTTTTGCAGAATCTCGCGGGAAACGTTCAGGGACAGGTTATTGGAATCCACAACACCTTTGATAAAACGCAGATACATGGGCAGGAATTCATCGGCCTGATCCATGATAAACACGCGCTGCACGTAGAGCTTCAGCCCTTTTTGCATGTCACGGTTATAGAGGTCAAATGGTGCCTTGGCAGGAATGTAGAGCAGGCTGTTGTATTCCAACTTACCCTCAACCCGGTTGTGACTCCACTTCAGGGGCTCCACATAATCGTGGCTGATGTGCTTGTAGAACTCCTTATACTCTTCATCGGTAATCTCACTGCGCGAACGGGTCCACAGTGCTTTGGCGGTATTGACGGTTTCCCACTCCGGCGCTTTTTCTTCTTTCTGCGCATCCTTCTCATCGTCATCTTCTTTGCCTGCATCTTCCTTGCGCATCAGGATAGGCATGGAAATATGGTCAGAGTACTTGCGGATGATATTGCGCAGACGCCAGCCATCGGCAAACTCTTCCGCTTCAGCCTTCAGGTGTAAGGTAATGCTGGTGCCGCGCTGGGGCTTGTCGATATTCTCAACGGTGAACTCACCGGATCCGTCAGACACCCAGCGAACAGCCATGGTAGAGTCGGCCTTGCGGGTATCAACGGTCACTTTGTCTGCAACAATAAAGGCGGAATAGAAACCCACCCCGAACTGGCCAATCAGTTGGGAATCTTTTTTCTGATCACCGGTCAGTGTCTTCAAAAAGTCTGCGGTACCGGATTTGGCAATGGTACCCAGGTGGGCAATGACATCTTCGCGGTTCATGCCGATGCCATTGTCGGCGATAGTGATGGTTTTTTCGTCCTTGTTGAAATCCACTCGAATTTCAAGATTGGGGTCACTCTCCAGCAAAGCGCTGTTGTGCAGAGCTTCGTAGCGTAGTTTGTCTGCCGCATCAGACGCGTTGGAGATCAGCTCACGCAGGAAAATTTCCCGGTTGGAGTACAGGGAGTGAATCATAAGGTGCAGCAGTTGCTTCACCTCAGTTTGAAAGCCTAAAGTCTCTTTTGTTGTTTCGGTGGTCATTGGAACCTCATGATCAATCATTGCATTGGTCAATTCGCTAGAGCCGAGATATGGGCGGCGATGAGAATTTCAACCCTGCAACCACCAACAGCCAGCAAAACTGAGCAAATATACCCGTCGCCTTTCAAGTTGCTACTTTGTTGGCTGCACTTGTGCCCTTTAGGGTATTCGCTCACTCCGGTCACGTTATTCCTACGCTCCCGGGGCTTCGCTCAATTGCCGCCGCGTAGCAACATGAAATCCATTGGGCATAACGGCCAGCAATTCGCTACCGATGGTTTTCAATCTTCAGGCAGTTAAGGCAAAATGCACGAATGTACTGCTGACCGGCAGTGCGCTCAGACGGCGTGAGCCTTTCGACACACCGCCAGTGAGCCGGCCTGACCCTGTTTGCAACAGGCTGTGCGGTATCATCTGGAGAGATACATACTTACCCGCCACCCATCCGGCAGTGGCAGTTGGAGCATTGATGACGGATACGCAATATTTAATGGGCTGGGGCATTTACCTTGTCGGTGCGCTTGGTTGCCTGCTCAGCCTGTGGCTGCTGGTGCGCAAGTGGCCAATAAGGGCCAAACGCCCACTGATGATGGCCTCAGCCATACTGATGCTTTTGCCAGGCACCGTACTGACCGAACAGGCCGAGCAAACATTCCTGGCCCCGGCATTAATGGCCAGCATATACGATAGCCTGAGTTTTGGCGCAGACGCATTCTGGCGCAACGGTTTGTTCGTTGTCATTGCCACCAGCATTGCTTTCATTGCCGGCCTGCTGCTGCCGGTGCGCAACAACAAGGTAATTCACGCTGAACTTCTACCTGAAGAATATTCCGCCCCCCATTGCCCCCCCCAGCCGGGCGCTGGGGATCGCCATTAGTGGCCACGGGAAATTCATGAAGCCCTGCACCCTGCGAGGACTTCCGATAGATGTTAAGTGCTCATGACAGCCATTTTCTGCTTACGCGCTAAACCAGCTTTGTTGATGCGAGCTGATGCCAAAGTGGTAGCCCCAGCAACTATGCTTCCAGTCCTTGCGGTCGCACTGCTGGGTTAGCAGCCAGCCTGCCAGTGCTGTGGCTTCCTGTAAAAAAACGGCATCCTCTGTTCTGTGAAAGCCTTTCAGTAACTCCTTGATAAAGAAAGCCATTGGCATACGTGGGCCAAGGAATCCTTGCGTGAACTGACCAAAGCTTGCGATGCCGTGATTAACCCGATTATTTTTTCAGAACTTTGTGCCGGTACGGAATCACCGGCTGCGGTACTGAAATTACCCATGTTTTCGCGTAAAGCCTCGCCCAGTCGGGCGGGGATACAAGCGACCAGTCCGATAGGACTGGGGATGAAATGGCTTCCGCAAATTGCAATTTTTCTTTGAACTTTTTTTCAAGACAAATGTCTATAGAGCCGCCGGGCTGGCGGGGTTAGCCTGTGGAGCGACTGGAACGGGGCAATATTGGCTGCATAGCTGGTGTTGTCTAGGGAAGGCGTGACGAAGCAGGAAGGTTCTTGGAGCGATCTAAGAACCCTCGCCCGATAGGGCGGGGAGTGTCAGTAAACAGGCTCAACATCGGTGAGTAACCCTGAACCATGACACCCTGTTTCTGGCCGCTAAAGCGTTTCTCAAATACCGTAAACAGGGTGGACATAAAACGGGAATGCCATCGGATTTTTATATTGGAGCCCAGACAGCCGTGTGCAAATGGCCGTTAATCAGCCGGGACAAGGGGCGTTACACCGGTTATTTCCCAACGATCAGCGTGATTATGCCGGATAAAAACTGAGCCTATGATTTCCATCAACCAACACCTGTTGAAGAATTTCTCAAGCACAGACAGGTCAACCTTAACCGACATGCCTGTGGTCATGAACTCCATCAGAAGCAGATACAAACCATCGTCTGGCATGTCGAGCTCCTGAACTCGCTGCCACTGGCCTTTACCAGCAATACTGTCCTGTTTTCTCAGCGGCAAACATATATAGAGCCCCAAAAAGGCCGCTAAAACCATCAAACGACACTGGAGTAGCGCCCTGAACTGGAAGGAAAGCCAAATCAATTACGGTTTACGGTGTTTGTCAACAAAGCCTGCTTACCCACTTAAGATTCAAAAGAGCCGAAATGATATTGACAGCCGCTGTTGAGCAGGCAGAGGGCGTGGGGTACGCAGGTGGAAGTGATACGCCCCCCAAAAACCGCCTGTGCTGATACCATTTGCGACAATTTGAGCAGTTTTCCGGTATATCATCCGCTTCCCTATTGAATATAATTCGTGCCAACAATGACCAATTTTCGGGAAGCAGGTACAAAACAAATTGCCCAATAACAATTCTTCATGCCGCTCCCCTTTTCCCGACGTTTTATCCATTTCTTCAAGGGCTTTTCTGACCGTGACGACAACATCACATCACCTGACCCGACTGACCAACACCGGGCATTTCCGGGCAATCCTGCTTGCTACGCTGGTCGCTTTTACCGCTGTTGCCCAGGGCCAGCCCAAGACGCAAAGCGCTCCTGCCGTTACCGTATTCCCGGTGACGGAATCAACACTGCCACAACAGCTGGTTGCCCTGGGCAACCTGAGTGCCAACCAATCGGTTAATATCACGCCGCAAATCAACGGCCGTATTGTCGGACTGTACTTACAAGAAGGCGCCCAGGTTCCGGCGGGCAAACCGCTGGTCAAGCTGGATGACCGGGAACAGGCTGCCATTACCGAAAAGGCTCGCATTGCTCATGCGGAGGCCAAACGTCAGCTTTCGTATATGGAAAAACTGATCAGCAAAAAAGCCATCTCCATTGAAGAAATTCAAGCTCAACGAGCCAGCGTGGACAGCCTTAATGCAGCCCTTCAGGCGGAACTGGCAACACTGGATAACTACACCCTGGAAGCCCCGTTTGCCGGCACCCTGAGTTTTCACGACCAAAGCATCGGGGCCCTGATCAATGCCGGCACCGTGCTGACCACGCTGGACGACCTTGACACCATGAAGCTGACGTTCAAGTTGCCGGAAAACAGCTTGTCTCAAGTGGCCAAAGGAGCCACCATCACTGCCACCAGCGATGCCTGGCCCGGCCAGACCTTCACCGGCACCATCGACAGCATCAACCCACGCATTGACCCGCTGAGCCTGACGTTTCAGGTTCGTGCCATGCTGGCCAATCCCGATAAGCGGCTGCTGCCCGGCATGCTGATGCGCACAGTGATTGAACTGCCCGGGCAAAAACAACTGGTGGTCCCTTCGCGCAGCATCATGTTTGATGGCAACCAGCGCTATGTGTACGTCATTGATGCACAGAACAAGGCGACACGACGCACAATTACTACTGGCCAGACCATTGATCAGTATATTGTCGTGCTGTCGGGACTACACGCTGGTGAACGGGTAGTTAATGAAGGCGTTGTTAAAGTGAGCGATGGCCGTCAGGTGAAAATCCTTAATTCATCCCCTGCCCTGCCAACCAGCCCTGTGGCAACAATCAAAGGGGCGCTGTAACCATGCTACTGTCTGACCTGTCCATCAAACGCCCGGTCTTTGCCACGGTCATCAGCCTGATGCTGATCACCTTCGGCATCGTCTGTTTCAACATGCTGCCCATGCGCGAACTGCCGGATGTCACCACACCTACTGTCATGGTGCAAACCACCTACAACGGTGCCTCGGCCGAGATCATTGAAAGCAAGATCACCGACGTGATTGAAGATCAGCTCGGTGGCATTGAAGGTGTGCGCTTCATCGAGAGTAGCAGCAGCAATGGCAGCTCGCGCATCAGCATCGAGTTCTCGCCGGATCAGGATATGGAAACCGCCGCCAATAATGTGCGCGAAGCCATGTCTCGGGTCATCTGGCAACTGCCTGATAATGCTGAATCCCCTGTTGTCTGGAAGCGTGACGGTAGTGGCGAACCGGTGATGTTGATCAACCTGCAAAGCGACAAGCTATCGTTCCTTGAGCTGACCGATTATGCCGAACGCACCTTGCAAGATCGACTAACTCTGGTGGATGGCGTCAGCTCCGTGGAAATAATGGGCAATCAAGAGTACGTTATGCGCATTAACCTGGATGCTCAGGCCATGGCTGCCCGCAAGGTGACCAGCAGCGATGTGCGTAACGCCCTGAGCCGAGACAACGTGGAACTGCCTGCCGGTGAACTGACCGATGCCCTGCGCACCTTGCCGGTGCGGATCAACCGTGACTACAACACGGTTGAAGACTTTCGTCAGTTAATGGTCCGCCAGGACAGCAATGGCACCATTTACCTGGGCGATATCGCCGCCATACGCACTGAGGCCAAAGAGATTGAAAATCTGGCCAAAACCAATGGCCGTAACGTACTCAATTTTGGCATTATCCCACTCTCCCAGGCCAACCCGCTGGACGTGGTGAACAAGGTCAAGGCGACGATGGAGGCCTTCAGGCCATTCTTGCCAGAAGGCACCTACATGAGTGTGGTGATGGATAAATCCATCTACATACAGTCGTCCATTGATGAGGTGTACACGACACTGGCCATGACCATTCTACTGGTGGTTATGGTTCTTTATCTCTTTTTAGGCAATGCTCGCGCCACTCTTATTCCAGCAGTTACCGTGCCAATCTCTCTAATCAGCGCGTTTATTGTGATCTACCTGTCAGGCTATTCCATCAACCTGCTAACCCTGCTGGCGCTGGTACTGGCCATCGGCCTGGTGGTGGACGATGCCATTGTGGTGCTGGAAAACATTCACCAGCATCTTGAACAGGGTGAGCCACCGCTGGTAGCAGCCTGGAAAGGCACCCGCGAAGTGGGCTTTGCCGTTGTTGCGACTACTGTCGTACTAGTGGTGACGTTTGTCCCCATTGTCTTTATGGACGGCTCAGTGGGTCGGCTGTTCTCCGAGTACGCCATGACTCTGGCCGGTGCCGTTATCTTTTCCAGTCTGATCGCCCTGACATTGTCACCAATGATGGGCTCCAAACTGCTCAAACTCAACGTCAAACCATCCAGGGTCAACGTCCTGATTGAAAGGACTAACCAGCACCTGACGAACGTTTATCGTCAGTTGTTGTCCCGACTGCTGAGAGTGCGCTGGTTTGGTCTGGCCATGCTATTGCTCTCCCTGGGCATCAGTGCCGCGCTTTACCCAATGATTCCCAAGACGTTTACACCCAGGGAAGACCGGGGGGAATTTATGGTGATCGTCAAAGGGCCGGAAGGTGCCAACTTCGACACCATGGAACAGAGCATGTTGCAGCTGGAAGCGAAAATGCTGCCTCTTTTGGGCAAGGATGGACTGCGATCGATCTTTCTCCAATCGCCGGGCTTTGGCAGTGGCGGCAGTAATTCCGGTGTTCTGATCGTCAACATGGAGCTGTGGGAGAATCGCGATACCAGCGCTGCCGAGATGGTTGAGAAAGTGCGAAACCTGGTGACAGACATTCCTAACGTCCGTGCTATTCCGGTCATGCGCTCCACCATCGGTGGCCGGTCTCAGTCGCCGGTGCAGTTTGTGTTGGGCGGCGGCTCCTTTGACCAACTGGTGGAGTGGGCCGACATCATTGCCGAAAAAGCACGGGAAAACCCTGGCTTGAGGGATATCGACATTGACTTCAACCAGAACCAGCCCCAGCTGGATATCACCATTGACCGGGATCGTGCCCAGCAACTGGGCGTTTCCGCGGAAGATATCGGTGCCACCCTGAAAACCATGCTCGGCGGCGTTACCGACACCACCTTCCAGGAGCGCGGCGAAGAGTACGACGTCTATTTGCGAGCCCGGGAAAACACCTTGAACAGTGCTGCCGACCTGGCTTCGCTGTACGTTCGCTCCCACACTTCTGGCGAACTGATCCGTCTGGATAACCTGGTCACCATCAATGAGATCGGTGGGGCCGCCACCCTCAAGCACTACAACCGCAACCGGGCCATCACCCTCTCTGCCAGCCTGGTGGGTAACTATTCGCTGGATGAGGCGCTGACCTATCTGGATCAGCAAGTGGTCGAGCTGCTACCGTCGGAGGCCATCGTCAACTACAAAGGTGAGTCACTGGATTACCGCAACAACCAAAGCTCCATCACCCTGGTGTTCGTCATGGCCATGCTTGTGGTCTATCTGGTGCTGGCGGCCCAGTTTGAGAGTTTTGTGCATCCGTTGATTGTGCTGTTTACCGTACCGTTGGGTATTTCTGGTGCCTTGTTCGGCCTGGTGATCACCGGAGATACGCTGAACATCTTCAGCCAGTTGGCGATGGTGATGCTGATCGGCCTGTCGGCCAAGAACGGCATTCTGATTGTGGAGTTCATCAATCAGCTGCGGGATAAGGGCATGGCTTTTGACGATGCCGTACTGGAAGCCTCCGCCCTGCGTCTGCGCCCCATTCTGATGACCGCGCTGACCACCGTGGTCGGTGCCGTGCCTCTGCTGCTGGCCACCGGAGCCGGCTCGGAGTTTCGACTGTCCATTGGCGTTGTGGTCTTTTTCGGCACACTGGTATCGAGCGTACTGACGCTCTTTGTGGTGCCCTCCGTCTACGCATTGATGGCCAGAAAGACCACATCTCCCGATCATGTCAGCCGCGAGCTGGAGACATTACTGGCAGATTGACATCCGCCTCTCACCTGACGCCCCTGGCAGGGAATTGCCATCAGGAAATTACATCATCCACTTGTGGACTCCGTTAAGGTTGAACCCATCGGAGCCCACAGACTCAACATCCCACCATGAAAACAGAGACACTTCAGACGAGGCACTCCCCAGACCAGAGATCCCCCTCGAATCAACTTAAAATCCTTTGGGTATAACTACTCACAACTGAAAATCGGGATGTCATCATCAAACCATGGTGACAATTCAGGAACAGAACAAGGACTGCCTTTGGGTACGAGGAAAATATTCAAATGATCTTCTATAGTGTTTGCCCTTAACTCGCACCGACAAGTGGAGCTTATGGACACCAATCTCAACACCTGCCAGTCCACATCAACGACAGCTGGCCTTGCCTCCCTTCCTGCGGCAAACACAGAAAACGAGTCCCGGGTGTTTAACGCCTGCCGTTACGGGCAGATTGAGTGGCTTCGCGGTTTACTGAATTCTAATGACCAGCGATTGACCAGGAGAGAATTCCTGTGCGGTGACACCAACGAATATTCACCACTTTTCGCTGCCGCTGAAAACGGACACGCCAAAGTAGTGGAACTGCTGCTGGAAATAGCTGCAAGACAGCCTGAAGAGCAGAGGCAAAAGATAATCCTGAAAATGCTCAACACCGGCGACCCGGACGGCACCACCCCGTTACTGGTTGCCACCTGGAATGGGCATCTTGAGGTGGTCAGCCAGTTAACCTGCGCCCTGGTAGAAGCGGCTGCGCCCCTTGACAGCAAAGCAAGAGCCAAGACTCTTTTAACTGCAATCAATGCCAAAGGCGAAGGCGGAGTCACCGCACTTTCTGCCGCCATCTATAACCGCCATGATGGGATAATCTTGCATTTGAGTTCTATTCTTCGCCATAACTTCCCCCCGGAGCATCGCTCGGCGGCTATCATGATCTCACTGACTTCGCTCTGCGACAACGGCATCAGCCCCCTGCTCATGGCTGCCCAGAATGGGTGTCATGATATATTGGAACTGTTTTTGAGCGCCATGGATGAATCAGCCGCGACAGACCCCTCTACGATTATTACAGCCCTGAATACCATCTGTGATGATGGTATATCACCGCTGTTCACAGCCGCACAGAATGGGCACAGCAGAGCCGTGGCACAACTATTGGACATTGCCCGTAAACTGCCGGGCAAGCTAAGCAACAATACCATCATGACCATGCTCAATGCTGCCTGTCATCATGAAGGCGCTACACCACTGTTCGTTGCCGCCCAGGCTGGCTATACAGATATTGTCGTACAACTCATCGAAGCGCTGGCAGAAAGCACCAAAACGCTGCCGTTCAAAGAGCGTATCAGTACCAGGATGGCAGTTCTCAACGGCACTGGCAAAAGCAGGGCAACGCCAATGTATACTGCCGCCCAAAATGGCCACCATCAGGTAATGCAGCAGTTGACCCACGCCATCTGGGACACACTTTCATCTCTGCCCAACGAAGAAAGAACCGGGGAAGTCGTAAAGATTCTGACCACCCCCTGCTATCGTGATGCCACGCCAATATTCGTGGCTGCGCAAAAGGGCTTTCATGCCATTGTGGAGTCGCTGTTGAGTCTTGCCAGAGAGCTTCAGGATGGTGACGCTGACCGGGCCATTACCGCTGTAATGAATGCCAGACGCCATGGTGGTGCGACCCCTTTCTATATTGCCGCCAAATTTGGCCATCTCAAGGTGGTGCAACAACTCATTGAGGCACTGCGCGAGACAGCGAAAACGCAGCCATATGAAGAACAAAGCCGGGTCATTGCTGCCTTGCTGAACGACACTTGCAAGGATGGCTCAACCCCGCTGTTTGTCGCTTCTCAAAACGGACATGGCAACGTTTTGGAGTGGCTATTCGGCGTTATCCATACACTGACCGAGATAGAACGAATCAAGGCCGTTGAAACCATTATCGGCGCTGGACACACACAAGGGGCCACCCTCCTGTTCATCGCGGCCCAGGGTGGACACCATGATATTGTCGAGCGACTATTGGAGTTGTCCGAAGAGTTACCGGCACCCCGCAGAACTGAGGCAGCCTTGGCAGCATTGAGCAAGTCATGCGACGCTGGAGCGACACCGCTTTATATCGCTGCCCAGAATAACTGCCTGAGTGTTGTGGCAACATTGCTGAGCATCTCGACCGCCGCCGTAGAAAACTTGCCCGACGAAGAGCGTTTATCCACCTTGATGAATATCCTGAACCCCTGTTGCAAGGCGAACGCCACGCCACTGCTGGTCTCTTGCTGGAACGGCCATGAGAAAGTTGTAAAGCTACTCCTCGGTGCGTTGGAAAACGCAGTTAAAAAACTACCGAAGAATGAGCAAGCCCAGCTCATTCTCACTGTGCTTAACAGTGCGATCAGAAATGGTGCGACACCATTTTATGTTACCGCCCAGAGCGGCTACCTGAACGTCATGGAGCAGTTGACGACCTTACTGAATGAGACCATCAAAGCCCTGCCCGAAAGTGAGCAACTGCAACAAACCTTAAATGTGCTGAACCACCCTTACAAAAATGGCACCACCCCACTCTATGCTGCCTTGCACGAGGAGCATATTGAAATGGCAGAGCACCTGCTTGGTGCTACACACACGCTACCTGAAAACCAAAGGTGCATCGCTGTTATTAAAATGATGCAAACAGCAAGCAGTGACGGAACCACCCCTCAATACCTGGCAGCTGAAGGAGGCTACAACAAAATAATCAGGCAGCTGATTGACGCTCTGCAAAAAAACATGACCCAACAGACACCAGCACAGCACAACCAAACCATCCAATCGGTGCTATATGCCAGCAGAGATTGCGGGGCCACTGCGTTGTCCATTGCTGCCCAGAACGGGCAGGTTAACGTTGTGAAACAACTACTGAGCATCCTGCAAACGCTGTCTGCAGAGGAAAAGTCTGAAGCAATTCAAGCCCTGCTCAAGGCTTGCAGCAAAAATGTACCCCCACTTATCTACATTGCCGCTCGCGGGGGGCATCTCGGTATCATCCAGCACTTGTTTCAACTGCTGCAGGAAGCGCTGGCAACGGAACCGGAAGCAGAGCGTGCAAAAATTACCCGAAACATACTGAACAAGACCGGCTCCGTCAGGGCAACGCCTCTTTACATTGCCAGTCAAAAAGGACATGAATCCGTGGTGAAATGGCTGCTTGACCACGGTGCCGACCCGAAAAAGGGCTGGCTATTCCACCCACTTGGCAAGTTTCGCCCCTTTCGCTTCCTGCTTACCCAGACACCTCTGAAAGTGGCGCGCAGGGAGAGACACGGGGCCATCAGCATCCACATAAGCGCCGCCCTGAAAGAGAGAAAAACAAAGAGCACGGCAGAAGTCGCCAATGATCAAACAACAACAGCAAAAAAAACAATCGTGTAAGTACTCAGGGCTGGCGTTTTTATTCTCTGCCGATGGCATACTAACGACAATGGATTCATATTTTCGTGCTGCGCTGAGCGCAAACTGGCATCAGCTTCGCACTAGCTTGAAGTTATCCCAAGCCTGAGAAGCTGGCATCACTTCAATACTGTTAATATTGATATGGGCTGGCTGCTGGGTAATCCAGAAAATAATATCGGCGACATCTTCCGCCCGCAGTGGATTGGTGCCTTTGTATAGATCGTCACTCTTTTGCTGATCCCCCTTAAACCGCACCAGCGAAAACTCAGTCTCACACATACCCGGCTCAAGACTGGTCACCCGAACGCCACTACCGGCCAGGTCGGAACGTAAATTACGGGAAAACTGCGCAACAAACGCCTTACTGCCGCCATAGACATGACTGCCCGGATAAGCCCAGTTCGCCGCCACAGAAGCCAGATTAATGATGGATGCTTTAGGTTGCTGACGTAAAACCGGCAACAGTTTGTGCGTGACATTGACCAGGCCAGTGACGTTGGTGTCAATCATGGTATGCCAATCTTCCAGGCTTGCTTCCCAGGCCGGCCCCGCGCCCAGAGCCAGACCCGCATTGTTGACCAGCACCTCGATATTGCGAAAATGCTCCGGCAAGGCATCTACCATATCAGAAACAGCCTGGGCATCGCGCACATCAAGCCGCACGCTATGTACCGGCACCGACAACTCGTCAGCCAGCACCTGCAAACGCTCAAAACGCCGCCCGGTAATGATTAGTGAGTACCCGTGCTTCGCAAACAACCTGGCACTGGCCAGACCAAAACCGGATGTTGCCCCGGTTATCAACACTGTGGAAGAACTCATTGTCTAACTCCCTTTTATTCGATCGGATGGCAGGCAAACTACAGCACAAACGACGAGCATCATACCAGCACGAATCATCGATTAAATATCATAAACGACATTAGGCAGTTATTTAAGATGAGCCAACAGGTAAAAACCACAACTACCCTCAAATCAGCAAGTCATGGAGGAAAAATGGAGAGAGCAATAGTACTGTAGACTTTCAGGGGGCTGTGCAGTACACTCCGGACTCAGAAAAGTGCTTTGAATAATCACGGGCTTGACTTCTTCACTCAGAGTGCCAAGCCGGCAAGGTAGCTGATCACACGCTCCCATGGCACAGCTGGATAGCGCAGCCCCCTCCTAAGGGGCAGGTCGCAGGTTCGAATCCTGCTGGGAGCGCCATATAAATCAAGGGTTAGCGGGCATAAAGCCCTTTTTTTGTGTACTCTTTTCAGTCTTCGGTGTAACGGTGGTGTAACTTCAAAACACCCTCAAACCATCGGTGTAACCCTCCATTTCCTGCAAAGTTCCAGCATACCGGGCAAACGCACACACCAGTGCGGCCAGTGGGTCTATCTTGTTTTCAGATTTCTGTTTATCCGGCTTTATATTCCCGGCTGCATCCATATCAAGAGTTACGTTACCCATTGCCCAATTTAGAACCGGGTTGTTATCGTGAATAAGCCTGCCGGAAAGGGTGTATACCTGTAGCTCGTTCCCATCCAAAAACAGCAACGATGAGAGACCCAGCCCGTTCGTTCCAAGTTTGAAATCCTGCTAATTCGCTTGCATTGTGCATAAATCAGGCCTTGTTCACGTACATTCTTGGGTTTATGGGGAGATGTATCGTTGGCTGGTCGTCAAGATGCCTCCAGTCCCGCTGGTGACAGATTTCAGGATGCGTTTGATAAACCGTTATGATGGTGCCGGCTGGCGTGAAAGGATCACAAGGTTATAACAGGCGACTGCCGACCAGCACCATGCATCGAAGCGTTCAGTTCCTTTGCACGGCACAGTGATAGCCCGAAGCACCGTTTCAGCCAAGATATACCTGCCTCAATGCCCGCTCTGAAACGACCCACAGATTTTACTGACGAGGCAAAACTTGAGCGTCGAGTGAGAGGTTCTGGCAATAAGGGCTTGAGAGACTGAAGGTAACTTTGTACATTGACGCTTAACCTGACTGAATAACATTAATAGGCCATGCATGAGCAAAAAGATACTGGCAGTTTTATTAGTCGTTTTACTGATCCTTGTCGCGGCTGGTGTACTTTTCCTTAACAAGGAATCTCCTGCTCCGGCGACAACACCAGTTCCCGAAACAAGTGAAACAACTGCACCAGAGACGGACGTTGTTGATATGCAATATGACGATTCACCAGAGGAAACACGAATCATTATGGCAACACCAGACGACAAGATGCTTAACGAGCTGCTTTCAGACAAAGTCATACGTGACGACAAAATTGTTGATAAATCACAGGCAGGCACCCCCCAGGATATATCTCACACTGTTCGCAGCAATCATTAAATCAGCGTGGGCAGCGTGGGGTTAACACGCATATTGCGTGCAGCGCACTACCATATGGAAGGATCACCTGGAAAACACCCCTATACCCGTCGCCTTTCAAGTTGCTACTTTGTTGGCTGCATTTATTCCCTTCAGGATATTCATGCCCTTCAGGGTATTCGCTCGGCAACTGCTCCATGCGTTGCTCTACCTCCTGCATCCATACAGTCGTCACCCCGGTCACGTAATATTTCTGCGCTCCCGGCACCCGAGAGCATGCAGCCGAACAGTAGTTCACAGAACGATGGTACTGCAATTGGTGATAGCGCTCCGGCAAGATAAGGTTGTATATAAAGCGAGTTCCCCGAGGGTCTCTTGATGATCTGAGGCGAGCATGGCAGCCATCTCGAATTTGGTGTTTGAAGATGGTTGCTTTCAGCAGATTATTCGCTCATTGCCAGATGGATCATTGTGCCTTGAGAACTCTAAAGTCGAGAACATGAAATCCATTGGGTATATACCCGCCGCCTTAGTCCCTTTGCTGAAAATTCAGCGCCAGTAATGCAAGACCATCACCAAGGCTACAAGCAACAGAGCCAGTGACACGACGGATTTCACCACCTGGCCCTCCCTGTTATTACATGCTTGCTCATTATCTGTGCGGTTGCTGCTCAACAAACTGGGAGCCAGATTGGCTAGTAGCAAAAAACAGCCAAACAAGAGCAATGAAATAACAATGGCTTTCATGGCAAACGACTCCATTGGTTATCATACACTGCGAAAGAAGAGCCCTTACTTCTCAATGAGATGTTTAAACAGGCTTGCATAGTTCATGTGAGACCCGGGCAATCTGGGTTGGTTCACCACCGCAAGAATTCTCACCACGTGAGCAAGAGAAGATTGGCCCAACACCGACATCACCCGTTCCAGCAGGAACAGGATTCCGTAAGTTTC
The DNA here is from genome assembly GCA_024509075.1 of Endozoicomonas sp. Lineage (GTDB taxonomy): Bacteria > Pseudomonadota > Gammaproteobacteria > Pseudomonadales > Endozoicomonadaceae > Endozoicomonas. The sequence continues at coordinate 7,829 of JAKROC010000014.1, read as the reverse complement.
CCAACAGGCTTCCTGCTTCAACACGCCTTCCCTGAATAGTGGTTTTAAGCCGCTATCTCTGTCCAGCCTGAGCGACCCCGTCGCTCCAAAGGCTGACCACGTAAGTCCGGCAGTTTTGAACATTTCACTTTTGATCGTAATGACCCAAAAGATTGCAGTGTCCTTTTGCCTCGCCGGGTGCCTTGATGCTTTTGCGACGCTGACGGCTGGCACCGTGAGGTTCGCTCAGGCCAACAACGACCATCCCTCCCCGTAACAATTCGGCTACTCCTGAAAAGTTTTGCCAGCGCTCTTCCTGCGACAGCGCATCGATCTGGGGAGTGAACGGCTCAGCCTTAAAGCCATCGGGTGCGCCAGTCTCAAGTGCTGACTGGTAAGCCTCGCCAATCCGATCATTCAGCCAGTGCGTAAGGTGACCGTCAAAACACGCATAGACAGGACGCCTGGCAATGCCATCTGGCATTATGTAGCTGATATTCACTGCCGGTGGCTGGTGCAACATATAATACGACGATTGACTTACAAATCGATCAACGCCGCCCAGCCAAGAGTTAAATTCGCCATACTTAATCCCCGGTGCTTCAGGCCAGTCGGGGAATACCTGGCTGCCTGCTGATTCCATAGTATGATCGGTCGAAGGCGCTGCAGATGGACGAAGCAGCCGTTCCACAGTCGTATCATGTTCAATGCGAAAATCATCAAGCGCTTTGCTACCAGCTAAATTACCACTGTCGTTTTCTGTGGTCAGCAGAAAATTTGCTTCTTCTGTGGGGCAGTCAAAATCAGATCCCACGGGGTCAGCAAACAAACTGAGCCGGTCAACAACCTCCACGGAACCAGCTCCGTCGATCAAAGACACACTGCCACTCACCAAAGCCAGTAAAGGAAGCATAAAAAGCACTATGGAAATTTATCGAGTCGGCCTGAGATAGTAGTCGAGTTATCGACAACAGCAAAAAGCATATCCGTAAAAACCGCATTTGACTCAACCGAATGAAATCTCTATAGTCTGCCTCCGTTGACAAGGGCGCTCGTAGCTCAGCTGGATAGAGTACCTGGCTACGAACCAGGCGGTCGGAGGTTCGAATCCTCCCGAGCGCGCCATGTGTAACGGTGAGATGGCCGAGAGGCTGAAGGCGCTCCCCTGCTAAGGGAGTATACGGTTTGTAGCCGTATCGAGGGTTCGAATCCCTCTCTCACCGCCATCTTCAATCGTCTCACATAAACATACTCTTGCGTAACAAGTCAGCGTTGATTAATGACGTGATCATAAGCACACGACTATTTCAGTGCTAAAAGGTTGGATCAATAATTTATTCAAGAGTGTCGCCAGCAAGTATCTCGACCGCTATGTCGGTTGGCGTCGTGCCTTGCGTACATGCAAGCTGACACTGCCGCGACTTATTGAGAAGTTGGCGAGTGATTGGCTTTATCAACTACAGAGCTGAACAAAGCCCCACCCTGCTAATGAAAAGCAGAAAGCCTGAGTCTGAACTGACGGTACATACCCAATGGGTTTCATATTGCTACGCGACGGCAATTGAGCGAAGCCCCGGGAGCGTAGAAATACTACGTGACCAGGGTGGGCAAATGCAGCCAACAAAGTAGCAACTTGAAAGGCGACGGGTATACGACAATAGGCAGACAAGTAGCTAACCATGTTCAGTATCCTTACTGTAACGGTTATTGATGGGCACCAACCCTGTGCATGATGGCCTGTCTCCAGGCACCTAATAAAAAGGCGGGCTATCGGGAGTCGGGTAACTCCTGCATAGCATCAACTCATATCAATAACCAATCAGGGCTTACGCATGAGCATTCCCATTCAGGCAGCTGAATAGCGGCATTTTTGGCTGAAACCTGATCAACATTTGTCCGCATTTGAAATAACCAACGTCGCTTACTTGTAAGAACCGGGCAGCTCGTGATCAAAAACCGGTATTATGAGGCACTTAATGAGAGTCATTCTCTTCGCGCGTTAGCCCTGGTGAAATTGACAGCCAGAGAAAATTACGAAAAAAGCCAGCATCAAGCAACAAATGACTGGCCGTGGCAAAACGGGTTGTAAATACCAGGGCCGGTTTACGGACGTCTGAGACACCGACTTACGCAAACCGACCGAGACAACTAATTCTGCCCCATCCGCATCATAATACTTTCCCTGGTCTTCATTCGCTCAAGTTGCTGCGCCTCTAGTTCTTTGTTGCGCATCAGGTCGTTGAAATCTTTATACGCCTGCTGTGCCAGATTCGAGGCAGCCAACTTCTGTTCTTTCACCTCCATAGCCTTGCGAGTCAGTTGCTCAACCTGCTCCACCAGTTCCTGCGGCGCCTCACCCAAGTCTGAGCCATCACGCTGCATGGCCGCCATACGAATCTGCTTTTTCAATGCCGCCAGCTCTTCGTGAACATCACGCTCAACGCTTACCACTTCGCTCGCCTGATCTCTCAGCTGTTCAAATCGTGCCAAAGCAGAGCCCTCCTCACTCCAGGGATCCACCTCCGGCAGTTCTTCAATATTGATCGTCGGTTCCTCGTAACCTTCCTGGCGAGAAATATCCAGCATGGTGGCTTTGACTGACGAAATCATCAGCATCACCGCGATCACCAACAAGGGGAGGCCACCGACAATGGCCGCCGTCTGCAGCGTTTCCAACCCGCCCATAAACATCAGCACAGAAGGCATCAAAGAGAGCGTAAAAGCCCAGAACAGACGATTCCAGCGCAGGGGATCATCAGTGACATTATTCTGCACCACTGAGGCTAGGATAAACGAGATGGAATCAAATGTTGTGGCCGTGAAAATAATGCACAGCAAGGTAAACAGGACAATAACCACCTTACTGAATGGCAGCTGCTCAAGAATGCTGAATATCGCCGTGGTTGCCCCTTGGTCATTGAGAATACTGACCACATCCAGCTGCCCGGAAAGCTGCAAAGACAGACCAAAGTTACCGAGGATAATGAAGTAAACCGCACAACCCATGGAGCCACAGAAAATAGCGCCGGCCACCATCTGCTTAACCGTGCGCCCCTTGGAGATACGGGCAACAAACAAGCCCATGCTAGGGGCAAACACCAGCCACCAGGCCCAGTAGAAAATAGTCCAGTCCTGGGGAAACTTGGTGTCCTTGAAGGTGCCATAGCCACCAAAAGGCTCTCCCCAGGTAGTCATGACAAAAAAGTTCGACAGCATCCGACCAATAGAGTCCAGCCCAGTCTCCACCATAAACAGAGTCGGGCCAGCCACCAGAACAAAAGCCAGCAGCCCAATGGCTCCCCAGAAGTTAATATTGCTCAGCAGCTTGATACCACCATCCATGCCCTTGTATGAGGAGTAGGCAAAAAGCGCGGTGCAGACCATTAACACGCCAATTTGTGTAGCAGTAGTGGATGGAATACCGGTCAGATAGGTCAGCCCTTCGTTAATCAGCGGAGCTGCCAGACCCAGCGTGGTAGCCGCACCACCAAGCAGACCAAAAATGAACAGCACATCAATTACCTTGCCAATCCCCCCCTTGCTGCGTACCTCACCCAGAACCGGCATCAAGGCGGCAGAAACCTTAAGCACAGGGTTTTTCCGCACATGGAAAAAGTAAGCAATAGGCAATGCCGGTATCATGTAAATGCACCAGGCAACCGGTCCCCAGTGGAAAATACCGTAGGTGGCTGCCCACTGAATCGCCTCCTCACTGCCCGGCTCAAGCTGAAACGGTGGAGCCTGATAATAGTAAGCCCACTCAATGGTACCCCAATAGAGAATACTGGCACCGATACCACCACAAAACAGCATGGCCGACCAGGAAGCGGTACTGTACTCTGGCTTTTCATCGGCATCGCCGAGCTTGATCTGGCCAATATCAGAGAAAATAACGTAAGTCATAAACATGACTGCAGCTAATCCGAGGGTCAGATAGAAAATACCCATGGTATCAGTCATAAAGGTTTTGGCGATGGCAATCCAGTAAGCTCCTTCGGCGGGGAACAGCGCCAACGGCACCACCACTGCAACCAACAGAAAAACTGCCCCGAAAAACGTGGGTTTATCTATAAGCCTGAAATACTTTTCCATAGTTCCTAGTCTTCAATAAGAACAGCCATTACAACTGTCAGATCATTATTTTTAGTAGACTCAAGGGAGCTTCAGGCTTCAGGCTTCATGCCCTGAACACCGCTCCCTGATGAAATGTTATAACGCAATTGCCGCAACAATAACAGATGCAACCGGCCATAACTCTTTAGATGGGAAAGATAACCAAATGACCGCACGAGCCTTCGACCGATACATGATCACCGGTCACTTCACAACGAACGAAATGCTTTTTGACCGAATAAACAGAGCTTTGGCTCAAGGCGTCCGGTTAATTCAGTTTCGCGCTGCCTGGTTAGAAACAAGCGAGTACATCCCACTGGCACAAGCACTGTCAGATGTCGTCCATGCGGGGGGGGCCAGGCTGGTCATCAAGGGCGATCACACCCTGCTGGCACAATCATGGTGCCACGGGCTGCACTTCACATCAGAGCAACTGGCAGCAATCACAGCCGGGCAAAAACATGTGCAAAAACACGATAACCGCCAGTTAATAGCGGCCTCATGCCATGACGCGACAGAGATCAACCAGGCACAGGCAATATCGGCGGATTTTATTACCCTCTCCCCCATCCATCCAACACCATCCCACCCGGTTACCCCTCCCTTGGGTTTGGCACAGGCAGCAAAACTGACCACCACAGCAACGATGCCAGTATTCTGGCTGGGAGGCATGACGACCAAGGATATTGCCACAGCTCAGAGAATGGGAGCCTGTGGGATTGCAGCCATCAGAGAATTTTGGTGCCAGTAGCGAAAGTTGTGCGGGATATTATCAATTTCATAACCATCAACAACGATAATGATGAAAATTCATAGCCAATAAATGAACTAACCGGACAGGTTAATATCTAACACTAGAGTTTATATGAACTGAAACAAAAGTAACGCAATAGTGAATAAAGCCAGCAATGAAGCCATCATAAGTCATTGAGGATCTCAGTTATGCAAGGACTAACAACCACTGTAAATGGGACAGAACAAATTTCTGCCACCACAACACTTCAAGGCCCCAGCAATGAATGGACCTGCAAACGCTGGTTTAACAACATTGCCACCAAAGTTTCCGCAAAAACTCACCGTTACTTTGGCTGGTTTGTTGCTGCTGTTGCTGCACCTGTTACTTTTATTCCCTCTCTGGCCTGCGACCTCTACCACAGTGCCAAGAGCCTGTATCAGAGAAACGTAAACAAAATTGAATCTCCAATGGAACTCCGGGTACCGTCTATTGGCCGTGAACAACCTGTTACATCAGAAGAACCTACTACCTTCCGTAGCAACAGCCCTGAACCGATCATGCGATCGGAATTGAGCGAGGCTCCACCGGAATATCCACCCTCAGTTTCATTTATGCGCAAAGCATTCCCGAATCTGAATACACATCTTACCGACCTGGAAGATGCATTTAAATTTGCAAGACAAAACCTGACTGATGCGATAAATCGTAATGCCCAACTCAAGGATGATGTAAAACAAACTATGGATCAACTCAGTGCTGAAATTGAACATTTAAAAGTATTGATAAAAGCTCGTGAAGACAGAATACTTAACTTAGAACACGAGCTCGAGACAGCAAATGCCAGGGCAGGACTTCAACTTGTAGAAATAGCTAAAGCAAATAAAACGATTTCTGAAAAGGATAATGAAATTGAAGTGCTCCGTTCTCTCATCCGAGAGCAAGACGAAAACAAGCGCTGGTCGTCACCTACTGGCTCTGATACTGGACAGCAATCGCTTTCCGCTGAGTTTGAAACCATTCTTACTGGAAGTAATCTCAATAACTGTGACACCTCTGGCAAGGAGGATGAAGACAGTGTAGAAATTCTTGGGTATAATGTGTCACCTTTTCCATCACCGCACTCCTCGTTCACGCCAAAGGTAACCGATACCCACCCGGCGACTCCACCGACGACTCCTGACGGAGACTTTGAAGTAGTATTACATCACCCAGAGGGTCAACACCCAGAGGGTCAGGAAGCACCAACTGTTGACACTACTTCTAAAAGTACGGACGACGATTCTACCACACGAGGAAATAACGATTAATTGTACACACTCTTTTCAGTCAACTGGTTTTTGAAAACACCAAGCCGGGGTTAGCCTCGGCTTTTACTTTTTTTCTATTCGCTTTCAGTCCCAGCCTGACCACCAAGGATGGTATTAGATTCCAATTCAAACAGTGGCGACCACCTTCATAGAGGCACAATGAAGAAAACTGCCGGAGATAATTCGTTCAGTTTGTATGAGTGACACTCCCGGTTTATATGCGTTGGAGCACTTCACCAAATCATCTTCCGGGGTAGTGACGATCCGCACTCATCACATCATCAAATTCCGAGTCCCCGGCAATGGAATGCTCTTCATTGGCCCAGGCCCCAAAATCAATAAGTCGGCATTGTTCTGAACAAAAAGGGCGAAACTTGCTCTCCAGTGACCAGGAGACGGTTTTACCACAGTGAGGGCACTTAACGGATTTAGTCATGACTATCTGCTGAATACCAGAGTAAGGCCGGCATCACCGCAATGATGCCACCGAACAATTAATTAGTCTGCCTGAGGAGGCTTTGGCACCGGTTCAAGCTCTGGCCTGGATTTACCACCAATCAAGCCAAAGGTTAGTGTACTCCAGATGGACGGGTCCACATCATCAAACACCTTATAGCCCACAAAGTTACCCTCACTGTCCAAAGATGGGTGATTGGGGTAATTCAGCTTGAGCACTTCTAACGCTTGCGCAGCAAGGTCTGGCAATTGCAAATGGCGGTAGCCCTCGATCATAATCGCCAGCGCTTCTGGAACCGCTGTTGTCTGTTCCATATTCTCAACCACGTATCGACCTCGATTCACTGCCGCCAGGTAAGCCTTGCGCTTGAGGTAGTAATTAGCCGCATGAATCTCGTACTCAGCCAAACGGTTGCGCAGAGCCACCATTCTCTGGCGGGCATCCGGGCCGTACGGGCTGTCTGGATAACGAGCCAGTAGCTCGGCAAAATCGTTAAATGACAACCTTGACTGCCCGGGGTCACGACGTGACTGATCCAGCGGCAGGTAACGCTCCAACAACCCCATAGATGCCGTATTGGATGCCAGCCCCTTCATGTAAAAGGCGTAGTCGGCATCCGGGTGCTGGGGGTGCAAACGAATAAAACGGTCTGCCGCAGCCTTGGCAGCCTCCGGTTCGCCGTTTTTAAAGTAGGCGTAAATGATGTCCAGCTGCGTTTGCTCGGCAAATGACCCAAACGGGTAGCGAGACTCAAGGGTGCGCAGTGATTTGATCGCTTCCATGTAACGATCATCATTAAGCGCTTCGGTAGACATCTGGTAGAGTTCAGCTTCAGACAGAGATTCGGACAGTGCCTCATCCTGGGAGTTGCTGGCACAACCGGCCAGGACAGAAGCGACCAACACCAGCAGCAGCGGTCTGGTTACCAGGGTCAGGCGGTTCAGTGTTGCGGTCAAAGTTGCTGTCAATATCATCATGTGTTGATTGGCTTCCGTACTCTCCACGCGCCGTGGTACATCAGAGGCTGAGGCAGAATTGTGTGGTACACTCTGCGCAGCGAAAAACTGGTTTAAATCTGCATCATTTACGCGCATTAGAACATAGTCTGCCGGAAAACGAAAAGACAGATTATTCATGCACTGATCTGCGTTCAAAGCCACTGGTACTAATGCAGGCAAGCAATTATACCCAATGGATTTCAAGTTGATTCGAGGCGGCAAATGAGCGAAGCCCTTGT
>JAKROC010000139.1 GCA_024509075.1 Endozoicomonas sp. | reverse complement strand
TGACGACTGCATGGATGCAGGAGGTAGAGCAACGCATGGAGCAGTTGCCGAGCAATTGCAGCCAACAAAGTGGCAGCTTGAAAGGCGACGGGTATAACTCGCTCAACTCCCCAGAACCAACCAATACAATGGCAAGAGACAATAAATTATGGTTCCTCATCAGCGTATTTTGCTGGGTGTCAATATTGATCATATCGCCACCGTCAGACAGGCGCGGGGGATTCGTTATCCCGATCCGGTGCAGGCTGCCATTGAGGCTGAACAGGCTGGTGCTGACGGCATCACCCTGCATTTGCGCGAGGATCGCCGCCATATTCAGGATCACGATGTGCGCCGGATCAGTGATGTACTGCAAACGCGCATGAACCTTGAGATGGCTGTCACCGATGAGATGCTGGCCATTGCTGAAGACATCCGCCCTGAACACGTCTGTCTGGTGCCAGAGCGTCGTCAGGAAGTGACCACCGAAGGCGGTCTGGATGTTAAGGGTCTGATGGCCAGCGTTGTTCCGGCCTGCGAACGTCTTGGCCGTGCGGGTATTGAAGTCTCACTGTTTATCGATCCGCAGCCGGATCAGATTGCTGCTGCTGTGGAGGCAGGCGCGCCGGTCATTGAGCTGCACACCGGAGCTTATGCCGATGCCAAAACACCCCGGGCCATGGCTGCAGAGTTGGAGCGTCTGCGCCGCAGTGTCGCTCTGGCCAGGGAGCTGGGGCTGACCGTGAACGCTGGCCACGGCCTTAATTATCAGAACGTCGAGCCGGTGGCCATGATCGCCGGTATTAACGAGCTGAATATTGGCCATGCGATTATTGCCCGGGCTTTATTCACCGGCCTGCAACCGGCCGTCCGGGAGATGAAGGCGCTGATGCTGGCCGCATCCGCACAGGCATTCCAGTGATCGCCGGCATTGGTACTGACATTATCCGTATTGACCGGATCGCCAAAGTGCTTGACCGCACCGGTATTGCCTTTGCCCGACGGGTTCTGACTCCGGCTGAGCTGGTGACGTTTGCGCAGCGCTCATCTGTGGCCTCCTGGCTGGCCAAGCGCTTTGCTGCCAAAGAGGCGGTGGCCAAAGCATTTGGTACGGGCATTGGCAGGCTTTCCTTTCAACATATCGAGGTGTTTAACGATCCCTCGGGCGCACCACAATTGCGATTATACGACTACGGGCTAAAATTGCAGCAGGAAAAAGGTGTGCGGCACCTGCATGTCAGCCTCTCTGATGAGCAGGATAACGCCCTTGCTTTTGTTGTGCTCGAGCGCTGAAAGTCGTGTAACGATGGAAGTACACTATGGGTTTTAACCGCGTTGCTGGCACGCCTTTTTTTTTGGACGACGATGTAACTGTAGATGCGCTCTCGCACGATGGCCGGGGCATTGCCCGTCATAAGGGCAAAACGTTGTTTGTTGATGGTGCACTGCCCGGCGAAACTGTGCGAGTGCAGGTAGTTGAAGGCAAGCGTCGGTTTATGAATGCCTGGGCAACGCAGGTGTTAGCGTCTTCACCCGAGCGTTGTGTGCCCCCTTGCCGTTATTTCAAGCGCTGCGGTGGTTGTTCATTGCAGTACTGGTCCCACGACGGACAACTGTCCGGCAAGGCGCATATTGTCCTTGATCAGCTGCGCCGCTTTGCCGGAGTCTCGCCTCTTGAGGTGGCTGAGCCGCTGGTGTCTCTGCCTTACGGCTATCGTTACCGTTGCCGATTTGCCCTGCGCTGGCACAAAGGCGCATTACAGTTCGGGTTTCGGCAAAGGGCCAGTAACGCTATCTGTGAAATAGACGATTGCCTGGTGCTGGCCGAACCGTTGCGGGAAGTTCCCCGGTTGTTGAAGTCCCTGCTGACGACTTTGAAAGCCCGTGAGGCTGTCTCCCATGCCGAGTGCTTTCTGGCGGACAATGGTCGCGGGGTGTTGCTTCGCCACCTTCGCCCACTGCCTGAAAATGATAGACAACTGTTGCATGATTTTGCCCTGACTCACAAGCTGTTTCTCTACTTGCAAGCCGATCCGGAGGGAATTGAATTGTTGTCTCCGGTCGAAGGCGAGTTGTATTACGGTCTTGGCGACCTGAAGCTGTTTTTTCGGCCGCAGGATTTTACTCAGGTCAACTGGCCAATTAATCAGATGATGGTTGAGCAGGCCATAGACTGGCTGGCGCCCAGACCGACGGATAAAGTGCTGGATCTGTTCTGCGGCCTTGGCAATTTCTCTTTACCTTTAGCGCGCAGATGCCATCATGTTACCGGCGTTGAGGGGGCCGAAAGTTCGGTTGAGCAAGCCAGAAAAAATGCCACGGCCAATGGGTTGGATAACGTCAGTTTCCACTGTACCAACTTGGCCGGAGATTTTGCTGGGCAGCCATGGGCCCAGGCATGTTACGATATTGCGCTGCTCGACCCGCCAAGGGCTGGAGCCGATTTTATGGTTGCCCAGCTTGCCGGTTTATTGCCCCGGCGACTGTTATATATTTCCTGTAATCCGGCGACACTGGCACGCGACACCAGGGCCTTGGCAGCCCACGGATATAAGCTGCTCAGGCTGAGCGTGATGGATATGTTTCCCCAGACCGCCCATGTGGAGTCGATGGCATTGTATACCCGCTGAACGAACCAAATGCAGCTCACCCTGAAGTGTGAAAATGGCCAAAGAGCCGCTGAGTCGTCAACAGACGCATTTTCTTAGTTACGGGATGGAATGGAATAGAACAGATGGTCAAGGTCAGAGAGGATCAGCCCAGGCTTTTTGACGGTAGCGTTGACTTGAGTGCCTGGTTTGGGCGTCTGCAAGGACGCTTTGGTATTCCTGAGAGCAAAAGCCTGAAAGAAGCCTGCGAGCTGGTTCGCGAGGCTGAATTGGAGGCTTTGCATTACCGTTTGGGCGTGAGCATAGGCGAAGACGGAAACTGGCCGAGCGGCAAAGGCTGTTTTCGCACCGGTCTGGAAATGGCAGAAATTCTCGCCGAGCTGAAGCTGGACCGGGATACTCTGGTGGCGGCAGTGCTTTATCGTGCAGTGCGGGAAAACAAGCTCTCCCTGGTTCAGGTGGAGAATAAGTTTGGCCAGACCGTGACCGGGCTGATCAAAGGCGTTCAGGGTATGGCTGTCATCAGTGCCATTCAGCACCCAGGGCGACAGCTCCTCAATCATCACCAGGACCAGCTGGAAAAATTGCGAAAAATGCTGGTCTCCATCATTGACGATGTGCGCGTTGCCCTGATCAAACTGGCTGAGCGCACTTGTGCCATCCGTGCGGTACGCCACGCAGGCAAAGAGAAGCGCCAGCGAGTTGCCCGGGAGGTGTTTGAAATATACGCGCCACTGGCCCATCGTCTGGGCATCGGTTACATCAAATGGGAGCTGGAAGACCTTTCGTTCCGTTATCTCAAACCCCACGACTACAAGAAAATTGCCAGGCTGCTCGATGGCAAGCGGCTGGACCGGCAGCAGTTTATCGGTGATGTCGTCGAGACGCTGAAAGCCGCGCTGCATGAGGCAGGCATTGCCTGCGAAGTGAATGGCCGGGTGAAGCACATCTACAGCATCTGGCGCAAAATGAGCCGTAAAAACCTCGACTTTCGTGATCTCTATGACATTCGTGCCGTGCGTATTCGCACCCACAGGGTTCGCGACTGTTACGCCGCCCTCGGGGTTGTGCACTCTCTTTGGGAGCACATTCCCAAAGAATTTGATGACTACATTGCTACCCCGAAAGAGAACGGTTATCGCTCACTGCATACCGCTATTTTTGGCCCCGAGGGTAAAACCCTGGAAGTGCAGATACGAACCTGGGACATGCACGAAGAGGCCGAGCTGGGGGTCTGTGCTCACTGGAAATATAAGGGCACGGACGTAAACAGTCGCAGCGACAGCTACGAAGCAAAGCTCTCCTGGTTGCGTCAGGTGATGGAGTGGCAGAACGACATCGGTGCTTGCGATGAGTCCTCCGGCGAGCCCTGGCTTCCGGGCGTGGAGCCAGATCGCATTTACGTGTTCACCAAAGATGGCCATGTGGTCGATTTGTCCGTGCGTGCTACGCCCATTGATTTTGCTTATCGGATTCACTCTGAGGTGGGCAACCGCTGTCGTGGTGCCAAAGTGGCCGGGCGCATTGTACCGTTAAATCACCAGCTCAAGACCGGCGACCAGGTGGAAATTCTCACTGCCAGCAATGCTCGCCCAAGTCGGGACTGGCTGAACCCTGAGCTTGGTTACGTTGCCACCAGTCGGGCCAGAGCGAAAATCACTAGCTGGTTCAAACGCCAGGATCGGGATGGCAACATCATCGAAGGTCAGGGGCAGTTTGAACAGGCTCTTAAACGCCAGAACATGCAAGCGGTGGATCTTGACAAGCTGGCCAGGGTTGCGAATTTTGTCTGCCTTGAAGACATGTTTGCGGCCATCGGTGCCGGCGATGTCAAGTTGCAGCAGGTGGTGTCGCTGGCGCAAAAACAGATCCAGCCTGAGCCAGAGAAAGTGTTTACCCTGCGAACCCGGGCACCGCAAAACCAAGGGTCTGACAGCACCATCAATATTGATGGCGTCGGCAACTTGTTGACCCATATGGCCGGGTGCTGCCAGCCGGTACCGGGGGATATCATTGTCGGGTATATCACCGTCGGGCGTGGAGTCACCATCCATCGTCAGGATTGCAATACGGCCATTGCTCTCAGGAGTCGCGAGCCTGAGCGCTTGATCGAAGTAAGCTGGGGTGCCGAGCCCAACTACAGCTATCCGGTGGACGTGATGATCTCGGCTTACGACCGGCCCGGCCTGTTGCGGGATATCACCGTGGCGCTGGCCAATGACAAGATTAATGTGCTTTCCATGCACACGCAGGTCAGCAAGGATGAGTACCTTGCCAGCATCCTGCTGACGGTGGAAGTTCCCAGCCTGGACAGTTTGGGGCGAGTGCTGACCAAGGTCAGCCAGTTGCCCAATGTGATCGGTGCTGCCCGTCACCGCGCGACGGACTGACCCGGTCATCGTTAATTATCCAGGAGTTTACAGTGCCCCACGAACTCAACAATTTACTCACTTTGATGGCCAGACTGCGCGACCCGGAACGGGGCTGCCCGTGGGACATTAAACAGACTTTCGCCACCATCGCACCCTGCACTCTGGAAGAGGCTTGCGAGGTGGTTGAGGCTATCGAGCGGGAAGATTACGACAATCTGCGCGAAGAGCTTGGTGACCTGTTGCTGCAAGTGATTTTTCACGCCCAGATGGCCAGCGAAGCCGGTTATTTTGATTTTGCCGATGTCAGCCAGGAACTGCTGGCCAAGTTAATCCGCCGCCATCCTCATGTTTTTCCCAGCGGTCGCCTTGAGCCGGACGACGGTTTCGAACCTGCTGCCATGGCTGTATCTGCCACAGCAATGTCTGCCGAGCAGGTGCTAGTTAAGTGGGATGAGATCAAAGCCGGTGAGAAAAAGGCCAAGGGTCATAATAGCTCAGCCATGCCGGATAATCTGCCCAGGACGCTGCCTACCTTACAGCGTGCTGAAAAAATTCAGGTGGCCGCTGCCAGGGTCGGGTTTGACTGGCCCGATGTTGCCCCGGTGTTTGACAAGATTTACGAAGAACTTGACGAGATTCGCGCGGCCAGGGAAGAAAGTCAGGATCGGGTTGCCGAAGAGGTGGGTGATCTACTGTTTGCCTGCGTCAATCTGGCCCGGCATCTTGGTGTTGATGGTGATATGGCCTTGCGCAAGGCAAGCCATAAATTTGCTGAACGCTTCAAAAAAATAGAAGCACGGGCCGCAGATAACGATCAGCAATTTACCCAGCTGACCCTGGCAGAGATGGAAGCGTATTGGCAACAGTGCAAATAGGGCAGGGGGCTGAATGCGCGGATGGATTGTTCAGCCAATTATGTCGGGAACCCTCGTATTGTCTTGGGAAAGCGTGTGGAAACAGGAAGCCTGTTGGGTGACTAGCGGGAATCCCCCACCATAGCCGTCAGGCTTGGTGGTGGGAGGATGTCAAACCTCCACCCCCAACCGCTCAATCTCCCCATGGCACCGTTGCCAGTTCGGATAATGTTTTTCCACCAGATGCCAGAATGCCGGATTATGGCTCTTTTCCACCGTATGGCACAGTTCATGGACAATGACGTAATCCAACACTGACGGAGACAACTCCATACAGCGGGGGTGAAACTCAAGGATATTATCATCGGAACAACTGGCCCACCGGCCTTTGAACTTGAACAGCCGGGCCGAGACCGCCTGCAAACCCGTTGCCCGTTGCCAATGGCGAACGCGGGGCATCAGTTTCTCTTGGGCTTTATCACGATAAAACCCCTCAAGCGCCGGTTTCAGTGCTGTGCGGGAAATGCTGTACCCTTGGGGCGACTGAATAAAGAAACGGCTGTTACTGAAGCGGATTACCGGCTTGCTCAGTTCCGCAGCGGGTTGCACCTGGCAGTACCAGGTTTTGCCCCGGTAGAGAATCCGGCTGCCGGTGACGTACATCTCCTTGCAAGGCTGGTTCACTTCCTTCAATCGTTCCCGAATCCAGCGGGCCCGCTGGCGGATTAGTTGCCGCTGTTCGGCTTCGGGAATGGCTTTGCCCCTCAACAACACCGGCCGACCACGCTCAACGGTAATGTAGTGCCGCTTCAGGCCCGGCTCGACCTGAAAAACCCACTCGATGGTGGTTGTCCCGTAAACAAACAGCCCCATGGCGGTGAGCGTCCTGTCAGTTGTTGAGCAATATATGTAGCAGTTCGGTGGCGTGCTGACGAGCCACAGTCATATCCCAGCCGGCCAGGGTTCGCAGCTGTTGGCGAATACAGGTTTGCAGCGGTTTGTGAATCTCTGGTTTCTCCTGCCACACCGGGCTGGCGATGGTCTGGCTGATCTCCTGATCGGCAAACAGGGCTTGCGTCCACACAGCGGCGGTTTCGCTATCATCGTTCAGTTGGCTGCGCAGGTAGTCAAATACCGCCACCTCCGCCGGGGTATTGAACCCGGCCTGCTGACCGCCCGCTGCTTTCTCCCGCACCTGCTGGCAGAACAGCTCCAGTTGCAGCAAAAACGCCGCCTGCTCAATGCGGTTGGCTTTTTCGTCTGCTAGCAGTTGCTCCAGTGCCTCCTGCAATTTGCCGAAGAAGCCGGGGTTCTTGCGCATGCCCACGGCAATGGTGTGCTTAAGCTGGTTCTTCATCACCAGCGCCTGACTGCCTGCGGCCTTGAGCTTGCGCAGGCGCTCCATATCACCGGCATCCAGAATGGAGACTTCCCGTCCGATCAGGCTACGCACCTCATCAGCAGCAATGTAATCGTCCAGCAGTTGTTGCAGCAGGGCCGACTCCAGCTGGCTCAGTGGCTGCTGGTAAGCGTCATCGGGCAGGCTTTGGCGCACCGCATCCTTGATCGCTGCCAGCACCTGAAAGAACGGTTTGTAGCGGGCACCCCGTTCATCAGGGAGTACGGTGTCCAGGCGGGCGTTAAACGCCTTGAAAGCAGCGAGGAAGTCATCCACTACATCCAGTCGTACGTCCGGGTCAAGGTATTGCTCAGCATCACGCTTGAAGAGTTCTGGCTCCTGGATCGGGTCGTGCTTTTTCGGCAGCAGGTCCAGTACCTTTTGTAGCGCCGCTTCCAGTTTGGGCAGCTCGCTATTGATATCGGTCCAGATTTGTTCCGGTTGTACGTCGCCGCTGTAGATTTTCAGGGCATCGTCCAGATATTCCACGACCCCGTAGTAGTCAACGATGTACCCGGCATTCTTGCCCTTGCGGGTGCGGTTTACCCGGGCGATGGCCTGTAGCAGGGTGTGCTCTTTGAGGGGCTTATCCAGGTACAGGGTGCTGACAATGGGAGCATCCCAACCCGTCAGCAGCATATCGGAGACGATGAGCAGGCCAATATTGCAAAACCGGATACCCTGACCATCGGGGGCATTGCCGTCATTCTGGCTTTCATCACCGTAGGGTTTCTTGAACAGGGTGTTGACCAGCGCCGGTATCTTATCGCTGGGAACCGCCACCGGCTCCATCCCGGCATTGCACTCTGCCCGGATGCGTTCCTCGATGGTTTGCAGCGGTTTATCCAGTTGGTATTTGGCGGCGGCTTCCTGCACCTGATGGGCACTGGTTCGGCTTTCGGTGATATTGCCCAGGGAGATCACCACCCGGCTCTCGAAAGTCTCCTGGCCATGGGCGGCCCGTTCCGCCATAAGCCGGTCAATGGTGTCTTTATAACGCACCGCCATCTCCCGACCGTTGCACACCAGCAAGCCCTTGAACCCCCGGGCTTTCACCGACGACAGAAAATGATCAACCAAGTGTCGTGCGTTGGCCTCGATGCGATCACTTGCCGTGCGTCGTCTCTTCAGCAGCGCCTGTTTGAGTTGCGCCTGGCGACCTTCGTCTTCCTGCCCGAAGGTGTCGGTAAAGGCGCTATCGAGTTGGGCATCGGTGGTCAGCTCGGTCATGCCCTCTTGGTATTTAAT
>JAKROC010000138.1 GCA_024509075.1 Endozoicomonas sp. | reverse complement strand
TTGCCGAGCGAATACCCTAAAGGGCATAAATGCAGCCAACAAAGTAGCAACTTGAGAGGCGACGGGTATGCCCGTTGTTCTCAGGCTGCCGCAGACCTTTCGTTCTCTCCACCAACTGGCGGGAGCAGGGTTTGCGTTTTACGCCAGTCTTTCTGCTGTTCAGCTGGCTTGGCGGTGTGCTGTGGCCCGCTAATCGAGGTATTTGCACCAGGGGTAATCAGCTTGCTGGCAAAATCAAAATCTCGTGCCAGCAGTAGTTTCAGTTCATCTGGCAGGTTTAGCTTGTCACCCAACTGGTCAATCAGCTCCACAGCTCTCTGTGTGCATTGTCGTACGGGGTTTCTGGCCGGGCTCGGGCCGTAAATACTGCCATCAGGGTTATTCCGACTGTTGTGCCAGAACCTACGCAGGCGTTTGAATTGCTGCCACTGATAATCTGGCTCCATTACCGTGCCGTCTGGATTAGTCAGCCACTCGCTCCTTGGAGTGCCGATGATCAGATCCAACAAATTAGGGTGTGATTCAGGGCCGCAGGCATTGATCAGTTGCACAGCTTTTTCCGGCAGTGCTTCGGTCAGGCAGGCAAGCAGGAACAGCAGGCGAGGCCGGGCAAGGCGGTTAAGTAATGCGTTTTCTACCAGCAATTGCAGATCGGCCAGGGGGATTTCCCGCACCAGATTCAGGTCTGACGGGGTATTGCCCAGCCTGAACTCACTGATGACGTGATCAATAACTCTATCTAGCTGGCGCAAACGGGCTGTCCGGTCATTGTCGGTGGCCCGGAGATCGCGCAGGAGCTGCCTGTGCGTTTCACTTTGCAGGCTCACGGGGCATGGCGACAGGCCATCAACAAAGCGGGAGAAATTAAAACTGCCAAGGCCCTTCTCGCCCTCGGCCGGCGGAGTGTAGGGAATGCCCCGAAATGCCACCCGTATTTCAATAGGCTTTGGGAAAAAGAACCGGAAAACACGGTTTGCTGTCTTGGCCAGCCAGCTAGTTACTGGGTTTGAGCGGTTTTCAGCAAACAGGGCCAGTTTCAGTTTGATGACTTCTTTACCGTCTTCGCCAGGAATCAGTTCCGGGTGGTTGGCCCGGAGCGTGTTCTTCAGTATGGCATTGCAAAGGCCAGAAAAGCGTCGGTCGGTGATGGCGGTAATACTACTGATATCGTTCAGGGTAGCGATGCCGCTTTGCACTGGTATCCGTGCGTTGACATGAATTTTGCCACCAATCAGCCAGCCGAGTAGCCGGTTTAACCGGCCAGGGTTAGCTTGCCCCCGGATATCAACATGACCCTGTCGATTGGCGTCAATTTTAATGTCAGCATCGATATGCTCAACCAGCCCCTCGCCCCGCACCGAAGCAATGATGGACTCTTTGGGGCAGACACGGATATCGGTATACAGCTTCGGATAGTATTTGTGCAGACGCACATCAAGTTCCAGTTTGCTCAGGCCAAAGCCAACGGTGTCTTCATGGGGGCCGTCGAGTAGGGTGTCGTGGAATTCACCGGAAATCTGGCCGATTTTGATCTCAATACTGTCAGGCGTGAACGCGTTGAACACAGTGGCAGCGGCGTCTGCCGGGCTCATCATGGCGACATTTGCAAGCACTGCAGCTTTGTACAGCTTGCTGCTCTTGGGCCATTGGGGACGGATGGATATGCCTGACATTTCGATGTCTATATCGATGCCATCGGCACCGCGGAGGGTCAGGTTCATGCTGTGAATCTGAATTGAGCCATCAGGCATTTCTACCAGCTGTGCCTGGACGTTGTTGAACTCGATGTCACCTATGGCCAAATGATCAATACATACCGGCTCGTTCAGGTTGCCCCCCAAACTGTGGAAGGTTTCAGCGCTTTGCGCCAACAGGCACAGCAATCGGGGCAACTCTTTGGTGACATTGGTGTTGGGGCCAACTTTTACCGCACCAGAGGTGGCATTTTCCAGGTCAATATGCTCAGCAAAGGCAGCCGACAGCTCCACAGCCAGCCGATTGAAATTGATGTCCTGAGCCTTGTCTTGTGCCAGCACCAGCGCTTTGTCTTGTACCGCTTTTGCTACGGCGGGCATGGCCTTGTCAACGGTTGCATGGATCAAGGGCCTGGTCATGGCGATGATCTGCTGCTGGTGTTTGGGTAACTCATCCGCAACCCAGCTTACAATGCCGGCAAAGGCGTGGTTCAAGGCTTTGTTGACGATGGCGTTAACGGCTGGGGCAACAGTTACAACTTCACAAGGTTGATGTTGAACCAGCGTCTGGGCAAGATTGCGAGCTACCAAGTTGGCGAAGGCTGGTTGTAACTGTGCCGAGAGCTGGGCAACAAGGGTAGATTGA
The DNA here is from genome assembly GCA_024509075.1 of Endozoicomonas sp. Lineage (GTDB taxonomy): Bacteria > Pseudomonadota > Gammaproteobacteria > Pseudomonadales > Endozoicomonadaceae > Endozoicomonas. The sequence continues at coordinate 6,173 of JAKROC010000138.1, read as the reverse complement.
TTGGCCGGATCACCCAGCCAGCCGGTTACGCCGTTGATCAGATCGGCCTGGGCGGTGATCAGCGTCTGGATTAGCACGTTTTGCACTTCAGGCAGCACTTCCCCGGCAATCCCATGTTGGAGCAAAAACTCACTGATATTGGCCATGATGTGTCTCAGCACTTGATCCATAGCCTGGTGCAGCCTTGGGGTTGCCGTTGCTGCATGGTCGGTAAGCCAGGCATTGATGCCTGCCAGCAGTGCCTGCTTGTCCAGTGTCTGGTCAATGATTCGGGTAATCAGCACGGGCAAATCAGTAGTCAGGTCAGTGGTACCAGCACCCTCCTCGCCGAGCAGTTGCTGCCTGAGCGTGGCTTCTATGGACTTATTCAGTTCGTACAGATTTTTGTTGATCGCGCTGGCAGCCTGCTCAATCCCGCAGGTTATGCCCTGAGTCAGATAGCCGGCCACCATGCCTTGTAAGTACTGGGCCACGCCTTGGTTAATGTGCGTTACATCACCATCGCTCGCTTCTGCCAGCCGCTGGTTGATAGCAGCGGTGCCGTGGGCAATAGCGGCATTAACCACCGGTCCAACGTGGGCAGTAAGGGCAGCGGTTACAGCCTGTTCTGAACGAATTTGTTGTGCGCCCCGGTCAACCAGCTCAGTAATGGTGCGGCTAAAATCCGGTATCAACGCATCGAGATAGGATGTGAGAGCAGATTCATCAGACGTAGCTGGCAGAGTGCCGTTGGGATCCAGTCGATTGGCCAGAGCTTCTGCACCAGCTACCACATCCTCCTCGTCGCTGGCTACTGTTTGCAGCAGTTTCAGCCGTTGCTCGATGGCTGTCAGCAGGAGTGGCTGGATGGTATCCAGCGTCTGTTCAATCTGTGGCGTGAGTATATCGGCAATGGCCTGATGATTTTTTTCTGCCCAGTCCGTCAGACGCTCCAGGGTGTAATTGGCGGCTGGGGGGAGCAGGTGCTGGACCAGGCCATTAATCATGGGTGCGGTCATAGGGGCTTGTATTTCCAGTTGCGCTGCCAGGGTGTCAGACAGTAACCGTTCAATAATGTCTGCCACTGGTGGCAGTACCGTGGCCATCAGCCCAACAGTTTGCTCCGGGTTTTTCAGCCATGCCAGGGTGCTGTCAATAGTGGTCGTCTGTAGTGTCAGCAACTCCTGTTTCAATTGTTCCCTGACCGGGTCAAGCACCGCCTGGCTCAGTGGTTCCAGTTGCTCCACGGTACCCGCAGCTGCGTTGCTGATTACTTTGCGCACTTGCTGGTCCAGCAAGTTACGGACAAAGGGCTGGGCGAGCAATTCGTTGTTATCGAGAGTGGTTTGTAATCCAGCAGCAGCACCGCGTAGCATGTTGGCCATACCCCGGTCTAGCCGGTCGTCCAGAGCTTGCTTGATATGAGGCATAAGCGCAAAGCTGGCAGAGTCTTCAGTATTGGTCAGCGCCGTGGCAATGGCTTGGTGAGCCTCTTCATTGGCCCAGGTCATTGCTGCACGAAATCCTTCAGTGAGAACCTGGTTGAGTATGTTTGTTGCCATATTCTGGCACCAGGGCACAGCGGCGTGGCTCAATTGCCCGGGTCGCATGGTGGCAGCATCGGCACCGGCAACCTGTTGAGCCAGATGTTCGCTGGCGCAGGTTACTGCTTTGTCCACCACACGCTCCAGATGGGGATTAAGCGTCGCCAGCATTGTCTCTTGACGATCGTGCAGGGTATGCAGAACCAACTGCACAGACTGTGCCACACCGTTGCTGAGTGACGCCACCTCGGTGGGCAGCAGTGGTGATGCGCCGTTGCCAACTTGTTGGTCATAGTCAGCCTGAGTTGGTGCCAGGTGTTGCGCCAGGCTCAGGGCGCGGGCGGCGGTTGACTCCGGGCCATCAACAGACATGACGCTGACCAGCTGGTCTGCACGCTGGCGTATGGCGTCGATTAACATGGGTTGGCAGATAGCCAGTGCATGTTCGATTTCTTGCTGGAGCTGTTCGACGATGATCGGGCTTCGATCCCTGGCCCAGTTAACAACCGATTCGAGGATATGGCCAAAGGTGGGTGGAAGCATGGTCTCCACCAGCCGCAACAGGGCTGGTTGCAGCACTGCCTGCAGTGGCGCAGCTCTGGTCATGGTGTGGTTAAGCATCTGCGTCAGTACCCGCTCAATTACGCTATGGATGCCGGGCGTTATGGTTGCAATCAGCTCCTGGGCATTGTCTTGCTGGCTCAGCCAGTCCAGAGCGTAACGGGCTACGGCCATTTGGCCTTCCAGCAGCTTTATGGATATGTCCCGGGTGACTGGTGTCAGCACACTCAGAATCAAAGGTTCCAGTTGCTGCCTGGTTTTGTTGGCACCATCGCAGATGGCCGTGCGCAAGGTGTGATCCACAGCGTCTCGAACTGCTGGAATAGCCAGCAGCTGCTGGCTGTCCATCGTTCCCTGAAGCTGGTGAGCACCCCGTTGCAAGACGGCAGCCATGGTTTGGTTGAGCGTAGTGTCAATGGCCGACTGGATGTGCGGCATGGCCAGGGAGTCCAGGGTGGGAATGATTGTGGCCTGGCTGTCAGTGGTCTGTTCACCGGTCATTGCTGAGGCTAAGGCGCTGTGAATCAGCGGCTGGATGTTCTGCCTGAGCCCTTCAGTCAGGGCTTCACTGAGCAGCGAGGTGGTCAGTTGCTGGCATCGGGGGGTGACGGCTGCGGCAAACTGTTCCGCCGCCATAGCTTCGGCATCGTCTCCAGCCACCCGCAGGGCCACGTCGTTAGCTGCCAGGCTGACGGCCCGGGCAACAAAGTCATTCACGCTGGCATTAATCTGGCTGCGGATGACGTCTTCATGCCTGCACAACTCATTGATAGCCAGCTGCGCTCCTGCGGCCAAGTCGCTGCTGATGGTTTCCAGTTCTGTTGCTGAGAGCGTGATGGCACCGGCTGATTTTGGTTGCGCCAAAACATGACTGTCCTCCGGCGCTTGACTGTCCTCTGGCGCTAGCTGGTCAGCAAGTTGGAGTGCTTTCAGGGCAACGTCATCGTTGCCCGTCATGGCCTGTGCCAGTTGTTCCAGTCGTTTTCTGATGGTGTCAAGGATCAACGGTTGAGCAGCATCAAGGGTCTGGGCAAGCTGCGGTTGAATCAGGCTCTCAAAGGCTTGCTGATGGACTTCGGCCCAGTCAACCACACGCTTCAGGCTGTAGTGCACTGCCGGAGTCAGCAGCTGTTGTACCAGGCCACTGAGCCAGGGGGCTGTCAGTTGCCGCAAGGTGGCCGGGTTTTGGCTGGTATCCAGTTGTGCTGCTACGATTTCCGACAGCACTCTGGCAATCAGAGGCTCAACACTCGGGAGCAAAGCCTCCATCAAGTCATGGGTATGGCGATCCTCCTTGAGCCAGTCCACCATAAAGCGGATTGTTGCCGGTCCGAGCGCCGTAAGCTCTTGCTGCAAAATGGTCAGAACCGGTTGTAGCACCTCTTGCGCCAGTGGTTCCAGTTGTTCGTCAGCTTTCACCGTGACGGCCTGTATCGCTTTGCTGATAGCATCGTTCAGCGCATTGCGAATCACGGGCATAGCGAGGAACTGGTGGCTACTCATGGCTCTGCGATAGCGTTGGGCACCTTCGCGCAGTGCGTGCGCCATGACCTGATCCAGTCGCTCATCAATCGCATTGCGGATGCGGGGTATGACCAGACTGTTCAGGTCAGTGACAGGCTCGCTGCCTGTTTTTGGCGTTGCCAGCAATGCTTTGACCATTGTGGCCCGGGCGGTGTCCTGTTCAAGCCACTCTCGCGTTGCTTGCAGACCCTCAATAAAGCTTGCGTGCAGCAGCCCCTTGGAGACTGATTGGCACCAGGGCAGCACGGCCTCCATCAGCTCAGAGTCCTGCTCAGTGGTTAGCCATCGGCCGCCATGTTCCTGGGCACTGACAAAGCCTCGGTGTATCAGTTGCTCCAGGCAGGGAGCGATGGCTATCTCGATCGCCTCGCGCTGATCCTCCAGGGTTTGCAGCCCAAGCTGCAAAGCACTGACCAGCCCCTGGCCCATGGCTTCGACTTCTGCTGGTTGCAAGGGGGGCAGGGTAAAATGGGTGTTGGTTGTGCCGTCACTGCTTGTGCCGTCCTGGGTAGCCTGAATAACAGGTATCTGATTACCGTGATTTTTGATTGCTTCGTTCAGGGCCAGCCGGTTGGCCAGGGTAGAAAAGTTCTGGCCATGGCGGTGATGATGGGTCGCGAGCCACTGAACTTTACTGACCTGTTCTTGAAGTGCCCGAGTGATTTGTGGCTCGACCCGTGTCATAAGTTGATCAATCATTGTGCCAAGCGCGTCGGGGGTGCTCAATTCGGCCACGGCTTCTTTGAACAGCCATAACAAAATTTTTCTCAGGAACAGCTCTTTGGGCAGTATTTTGAGCAGTTCCTTGTCGCCGATCTTGTTGTACTGGCAAGTGGTTTCATGGGCGATTTGTTCAATGATGTGGTCTCGCAGCTTTTTAATGCAGCGGGCATCCTTTTTGTTTGTGTTCCAGCCCTGGAACAGATTAAGCAGGTAAGTGCCTGTCTGGTGCAGGGTGGTTCGAATAATCTCAAAGGCTCTGGCATGCAGATCCTGGAAGCTGTCTTGCAGTTTGTCACTGCCGTCGACCACCAGTTGCATCACCATGTCATCAATAAACTGCCGACTGACACCAGAGTTCACCAAGGCGGACAGTCGCTGTTGCAGCAGCGCTGCACCGTGTTGGCAGCCAGTGGATACTTTCTGGCTCAAAAAGCTCGGCAGTGTGTCTGTGGGTTCATCATCAGCTGATTTTGCTTCACCAAGGACTCTGGCAGCGCTTGTCACCCGTTCGCTGATGAAATGGGCCAGAGCATCCTGCACCAGGCTGCGTCCCTCTTGGCTGCTATCGATCCAGTCCAGCTGTCGTTGGTAGAACTCGCCCACCAGTTGGCACACGGGTGAGCTGATTGTCTCGACAAAACCGTTGATGTAGCGGGTGTTGCTCTGGTTGAGAATGCGGCCGGCACCGTAACTGAGGCTTTGGTTTATAACGCTGTCGGTGCTCGATTTGACAAAGGACCGGATGTCCTGAAAGAGCAATCTGCGCGTGGCATCGAGCAGGGTTTCGTCGGGCAAGGCAGGGGCAGATGCCTGCTTCAGCTCGGCAATAATTACTGTGCTGATGGCGTTGGCCAGTGCCTGCTGGATTAGTGAGTCTCCGGCCAGTTTCAGGCCTTGCATGAGAAAGTAATCCTTGAAGCTGGTGGCAGTGCTTTCAGTGGACGATGAAGGCGGTGTGATGACAGGCGGTGATGGATTTGTGGCAGGCAGCGATGCTGCGGCGTTATCTGTTGGTGGTGTTGCAGTCGTCGAGGGTTTTGAGATGCCTGACCATAGACGTTTGAAGCGATCTTTGGTCCATTTGACCCCAGAGTCGACCATACTGGCTATGCGTTGGGAGGGACGCTCCCTGGTGCTGTTCCTTGATATCTGGTCTGTGAGGGCAGCAGCAAGTTGTGGTGGGCAGTGCTGAACATCATCGTCTTCAGCATCAAAATAGACACTGTCTGAACTGTCCGATTCCAGGGCCGTAATATCACTCTTGGAGTCGGATTCGGCGCTGAAGTATACACTGCTCGAACAGTCAGAACCGGGGCTGGTCAACGGGCTGTCCAGAGTTGGCTGCATACCCTCAGTATCCATGACGGATGCACAATAAGGCAGTGATAATGGTGGCGGGATATCAGCCTTGCGATTGTCCTGCGCTGACTGTGCCGGAGTGCTGACCTGACGTTCACCAAGAGCGGTCGCTGGTTCGGTCTGAGCATGGGGTAGGTATTTGTCAGGGCTACTACAGCCGGAGTCAGGCTGATCAATGTTGGCCAGGCCGCTGGCATCAGCGGGGATCTGTCTGGTGGTATCAAGTCTGGACTGCATGTTACAAGACTCCGTTCTGTTTGTTGCCAGAATTATTCTGGTTATGGCAGGACACAGCTTACCGACCAATCAGTATTGGAAAAATGAAACTATCGTCTTATTGGAAACCTGAAAGGGAGAAAAGTTCCCCAACTTTTAGCCTGTCAGTCGAAAAACGGGGGGGAAGTGAGGAATACCCAAAGGATTTCAAGTTGATTCGAGGCGGCAAATGAGCGAAGCCCCGAGAGCATAGAAATACTATGTGAC
>JAKROC010000137.1 GCA_024509075.1 Endozoicomonas sp. | reverse complement strand
CGAGTTTTTGATTCATTCGGTCAATAATACCGAATTTCATTTGCATGAGTACTTATCAGAAAAATGTAGACTTTTGCCAGTTTACTGTTGTCGAAAGGATGGTCCCCAACACCACTGGCAGGAGTTCTTATGATTACAATTCATTCTCTCTTGAAACCATTCACCCATCTCGATCCGGGTTATTTTCCGGAAAAAGAGCTACGGGCCGTTATCGCCAGGCAGCAAGAGATGCAGCAACAATTAATGGGCGTATTGCAAGAGTACAGCCAGACACCCTGGAACTATGCCGGGGCCGATGGTAACTTTCTCCCATTGGTGGCGTCAGTGTTGCTGGCTCAGTTTCGGGACACCAGAGTCTTTGAGTTGTTGCAGAAAATAGTCAGTCGCTATTTCCATGACCCGCAGGATTATGAAGACCTGATACCCCATGTTCCAGAGGCAGAATTTTCCCGCATATGGGCCTCAGTCTGCGGTGGCAACACCAAGACACTGCAAACTATGGTGATGGCCGATACTCTGGATGAAGAGTTGCGAGCCCTGGCGTTGGACACAGTCAAGACTTGCTATTTTGAGGGCGACATCGCACGGTCAGACCTGATTGCAATCCTGCATGCACTGTTCACCCAGCTCGACTCATCATTAGAAAAACGCCGGGATTATTTAACACTCTGGATTGATTGGTACAACACTTGCATTGACATTCACCCTGGGGAGATGTTGCCGCTGATCCGTAAGGCCTGTGCAGCAGGGAGTATTTTTGGCAGCGCCAGTGAGTTTCACATTGAAGAAGCTGAATATCACGCTTCGGGCAGCCTTCAGCAGTGGTGGCAAGAAACGGGCAAAGAGATGCAGCGGTTCTTTGGTTATATCAAGGATGCTGTCGAAGAACTCAGCGCCTGGAAGATAAATCGACAGCCCGTGGAGAGCACCTTTGACCATGGGGAGGAAGATGCCATCAACAATACCCTTCAGGAAATTCTGAATATTGCGCTTAACAAAACGCAACCGACGCGGCGCAAATACTGACCAAAGGCGTACTGTCTGGACAATAAATGAAAATCCGCAAGCCTATCCTTAACTTTTTCAATAAGCAGGTCAGGCCGGAGAACTGCTCTTTTCTCCGGCTGGTTAATACTCATGATTTATTGCCATCGGACGTGATAAACCGATCGGTTAAACCTGAATCAATGCCAACCGTTTTGTTGATGACTGGCATTGGCCTGAGGCGCTCCCGTTCTGATTCAAATTCACCAAGCATGGAAACAAAGTACCTGCCTGAGCAGTCCTTGCTGATGGTGATACTGGTTGGCCCAGAGGATGGCGGGGACTCCACCTGATACCCAACGGCTCCTTGCTTCTGGCAATGAACAGTTGTCCGTTCTTAACGGTGAATGCAGTCTTTTTACGGGGTATCTCGCAGCCTGTGAGCAGGCAGAACATCTTTGGTCAAGGAGTCCATCTCCTCGCCCTCAGCCCCATTCGGGCTGGTCGCTGGCATCCCCGCCCGACTGCACTCACAAGGCATAAAGACGAGGCTTACAGCGCAGATGCGGTAATTTTTCGCAAATCATCTCGCAACAGCTTGAGTCAAACGACGGGTCAGTTTGAACACGTGCTCAGTAATCGTCATCAATCCTTGCGCCTGCTTTCTGGCTGAGGGTATGGTCTGGCGGGTTTCCAGCCGCTCAATGGTAAAGTGATCATGATAAAGGCTGGCCACTGTCGCTGGTGGCGTGCTGAAAGGCGGCGCAGGGGCACGGGTATCGTCATATTCGACGGTTATCAGCAGCATTTGTTCGATCTCTGGGGCAACACGCAACAGGTGTTCTGCGTACTCTTTCTGCTTATGTGGAGGCAGCGCCACCAACGCGGCACGGTCATAAACAAAACGAGCCGGAACACTGCCTGCCGGCAAAGTAAAAAAGTCGCCGAGAACGACGGCCAGCCCTTCGCTCGACCAATATTCATGCTCACCAGCGAGCTGCCTGCTGACACTGAGATGATTTTCTGCAAAAAAAGCGGCGACGGCAAGCTCGCTCAACTCACTGCCCAAGACAAAATAGCCCTGTTTTTGCAATTCCAGCAGGTCGAGACTTTTACCACACAACGGCACAAATACACCGTCACCAGGGACCGTCTGTAGAGCTGGCCAGTGCTTGACCAGCATGGGATTAGCCTGATCAAGATGGAAACCAATATTGCTATTGGCCCAGTGGGCGCGCCAGTCTATTTCATCCATCACTGGGGCAACTCCATCGTTCTGTGGAGTTGACGCCATACCGCCAACAACCTGGACAGCCAATAAAAAACAGATAAACAACCGAATCAGCGCCACAATCCACCGCCTCACCCACATCGTTGATGACTGGCTGTTGTTTAAAGTAGCACACGCCCCACAGCAGTGAGTTGGTTCCAACTTCAGGAAGCCTGACTGATCAACTCAACAGCGGCATCAGCCATAACCTGGCAACCAGCAATCAAGTCCTCTTCACTGGTATCTTCGTCAAAACTATGACTGACACCCCCAATGCTTGGGACAAACAGCAAGCCCGACGGCATAAACCGGGAAAAAAGTGCAACGTCGTGTATTGCACCACTGGACATCACCTGCCACTGATCGGGGCAATGATGGCTGGCCATCTGACAGAGCACTTCCTGTACTTTTTCGTCAAGTTGAACCGGGGGCATATCGATGGTTTTCTCTACCTGAATATCCACCTTCAGCCCCTTGTGCATGGCTCTGGTCATTTGCCACAAAACCTGTTCCATGCGCTCAAGCTGTTTTTCCGACGGGTCGCGAAATTGCAGTGTCATGACTGCTCTACCAGGAATCACGCAGGCTGCACCGGGATCCAGTGCTACCTGACCAATAGTCCAGACTGATTGACGGGTGGCAAGCTGGTGATATCGACGATTCAGGACTGAGACAAACTCCATCATGGCCATACCGGCATCGTGGCGCATAGCCATTGGCGTCGAACCGGCATGATTACTCTCACCAAAGAAGGATACGGAAAACTCACGACAGCCAGCAATTTGATTAACAACGCCGATGGACTTTTGGGCAATATCCAGCCTTGGCCCCTGTTCTACGTGAATGCCAAGATAGCCAAGATACCGGTCAGGGACAAACTGCTCACTGTTGCCATCAAGCCCGGCAACCAGAAGGGCTTCTTCCAGGCGATAACCGTCAGTGCGAATGGCAGTGCTGATCACCTGCGGTTGTAACAGGCCGAGAAATCCCCGGCAACCGAGAAAACCGTGGTAAGTATTTTGTTCGTCCGCCCAGGAAGCAATATCCACTGACATATGGGCAGTGTCCGGGTCTTCGGCCAGAGCGCGGAAAATCTCCAGAGCACAAATAACGCCATAAGAACCATCAAGCCAGCCGCCAACAGGTTGACTGTCCGTATGGGAGCCCATCAGCAGGGTTGGCAGTGATTTGCCGGAGTAGCCAATAACGTTGCCAAGGCCATCAATGCGAGCGTCAAGTCCGGCCTGAACCAACTGTTCCCACAACCAGTGCCGTGACTCCATATCAGCCTTGGAGTACATCTGACGCACGACTCCGGTTTTGTACTGGCCAAACTTTCTAAGTTCATAAAGGTTATCAAGCAGACGATCCGGGTTAATGGCTATCGATTTCATCGTCTATGTACCGCTCCTGGAGAAAAGCCTTTCGAATGCAATGGTCAAATACACGACTCAGCTCCTCCATTGTATTGCGGCACCATTTACGGGTGTTGAGTTAAATCAATGAAGAATGATGTGTCTTCTTAATCAACACGCCTACTTCAATCTGACAACCATGCGGATATTGGCATGCAGGAAGCGCTACAATGGCCTCGCCCATTGATAAATAGTAAAATTCTGAGCCGGAAACACCCACCTGGCACCATCTGGTGAGGTTTGGCACAAGCAGCGTTAACAGACGAGAGTTCCATGGCAATAAACTGGTATCCCGGCCATATGCACAAGGCCAAAAAAGAGATCCGTGAAGTGATACCAAAGATGGATCTGATTATTGAGGTACTTGATGCCCGCCTGCCTTTTAGCAGCGAGAACCCGATGGTAGCGTCCTTGCGCCGTGACACACCCTGCATCAAGATTCTCAACAAGAGTGACCTGGCCGACCCGCAGGTGACTGAACAGTGGATTGAACATATCAACCGCACTTCCGGCATGAAGGCCATCGCGGTGAACCTTAAACAGCCGGAGAAAATCCGCAGCATATTAACGATGGCTCCGACCATGGTGCCAGAGCGCAATCTGGACGTCAGTCAGTTAAAGGCCATTATTCTGGGCATCCCTAATGTGGGTAAGTCCACAACCATTAATATCCTTGCCAACCGCACCATCGCCAAAACCGGCAATGAGCCGGCAGTGACCAAACAGCAGCAACGCATCAAACTGGCCAATAACATTATTCTGCTGGATACTCCGGGATTTCTCTGGCCCAAACTGGAGCCCGAGGCGTGCGGTTATCGTCTGGCCATCAGTGGGGCCATCAAAAACACGGTGATTGAATTTGCCGATGTCGCTATATATCTGGCAGAGTTTATGATGGCACTCTACCCACAGGCACTGTGCCAGCGCTATCAGCTGCCGGAGCTGCCCGATACCGGCATTGCGCTGTTCGATCTGGTAGCCAGGCGCCGGGGTTGTATGCGCCGGGGTGGCATTGCCGATAACCACAAGGTGGCAGAAATTCTGATCAACGATTTTCGTGAGGGCTATCTGGGCCGTATCTCGCTGGAAACACCGGCCATGGTGGCCACGGAGCAGGCATCCCTGCTGGCGGCCAAAGCGCAGGCAAAAGATATCACCAGGTAACTGACACTCTTTTACCCGTTCTTGCCACTTGACAAGGGCCGGAAATGCCAACATCGACTTGCATCAGAGTCTTAACCGCAAGACCTTTTTCACAGGACAACGACAACGTGAAACGAATCAAAAACACTGTAATGGCGCTGTTGCTTATTTTCCCTGTGGTCGCCCTGGCGGTCGGACCCACAACCTATCAGGAGGGCAAACACTACACCGTATTGAACGGGCTGGAACCGGATAAGAAGCCCTCCGTCACCGAACTGTTCTCGGTCTACTGCCCTGGCTGTTTTATGTGGGAAAGCGGTCCGCTGACACCCTTGAAAGAGTGGCTGGGCAAGAACGACATTGATTTTCGCCAGGCCCATATGAGCTTTATGGGCAACTACGCCCGCCAGGCCACCACTGCCCTGGCCATGACCTCAGGCACACCGAAGTATGACGCCGTCAAGCAGGCGCTGTTCAACCATCTGCAAGTCGAGCGCAAGGGTGACTGGCGCAATGATGCAGACTTTTATGCCACACTGGACAAGGCCGGACTGAAAGAGTCTGACTACAAATCCCTGCAAAACAGCCTGCCGACCATGCAGACCATTCTCGGCTGGAACCGTTACGCCCGTCAGGTCAGCAGCGTGCCGGCCTTCATCGTGAATAACCAGTACCTGATCAACATGAGCAGCATAAAAAGCCATGAGGAACTCAACAACCTGATCACTTACCTGTCAAAGCTGCCAGCCACGTCAGCGCAATAAGGGAGGTAGTAAACAGATTCATACCACCGTTCACACTGAGCCTGTCGAAGTGTGCTGCCCGCATCCTTCGACAGGCTCAGGATGAACGGAGTGTGGTGATACTTTTGTATCCACCACTACCCTAAGTTGGTTGGCTGCGTATAATCACTGAACCCGTGCACAAGAGACGACACCGTTGACCGCTGAACAAAAAACAGGCCTCAGGGCGCTCAGGCAAGAACCGCTGAAAACCATTGATCGCTGGCAGCGCTCCCGTGTGACGTGGCTGGTTATGCTCGCCACCGTCGCGTTTCTGAGCGTATGCTCCTGGGGATTCCAATACGTTCTGCTGATGAACCCCTGTGAACGCTGCGTCTACCAGCGGTTGGCGGTCATGCTGTTGATGCTGGTGCCGCTGGCCATGATGCTGGCACCAAAAAACCTCGGGGTACGGCTGGTCGGGTACGCAATTTGGTTCACGGCTGCCGTTTATGGCCTGGACAGCGCCGTCGCCCAGTTAGCCGACTACGGCGAGTTCAATCCGTTCAGTAACGGGTGCAGCATGCGCCCGACCTACCCCTTCGACCTGCCCCTGCACGACTGGTGGCCGGCGGTGTTTATGCCCACCGGATTGTGCGGCAGTGACAACTGGAGTTTCCTGACCCTGAACATGGCACAGTGGATGGTTATTGTCTTTTCAATCTACCTGTTCAGCGCCGTGGTCTGTGCGGCCAGTTCTGTTTACTGTACTTTTATCAAAACCAGACGACACGCCTGAACCGGCTCAGGGGAGTCAATACGACTCCCCTACCCTCACCACGTTACTCTCAATTTCACCATTGTCGTGTAATTTCAGAACCCGAAAACCGGGACTGCGAGTATCAAGCAGAAATTCATCACTGTTCGGCGCAAACTGCACACAGGTTGACGGTGTTGCCATCACGGGCACATTGGCGAATGTATACTCCCTCGCCTGATGCACATGACCGTGAATAATCCCCCGAACATTACTGTGCGGTGCCAGCACCCGGGCCAGCTCATCGGCATTTTGCACCAGGCTGCCGTCCATCCACGAGCTATTGACCGGAGCAACGTGGTGATGCAGAGCCAGCAGCGTGTGTTTGTCAGGGTTCTGTTGCAAAGCGGTAGCAAGTAACTGCAGTTGGGTATCATCAAGGTGGCCAAACACCGCTCCTGCCACCCGTGAATTCAGTAGCACGATTTGCCAGTTGGCAAAAATAACCTGTGTTCGCAGCGCTGCGGGGTTGACAGCGGCCATCAAATCAGGCCGGTCGTGATTGCCTGCCAGCCAGTAACAGGGCACATCAAAAACCGATAATCTGTCGTGTAAACGACGATAAGAATCTTCGGTTTCATCCTGGCTCAAATCACCGGTGACCAGCACACAGGCAGCGTGTTGATGATCACGCTCTATAACACCCAGCACTCGCTCCAGTGAGGCGGAGGTATTGACCCCCTTGTGCGTGACGCCCGGGTCAGCGAACAGGTGAGTGTCGGTAATTTGCAGCACATCAATGGTTTTCATGGGGCATCCTTTGAGCCGGCTATTGTCTATTTTCCTCGGCACGACAAGCGGGCAGCGCATAATCCAGCAACTGGGCCAGGAAATGGTTATGTTGCTCCTTCTCATCAGGCTGGTGCATTCTAACATTGGGGTAGTGGTAGCGGGGCAGAACCATTTGACTGGTTTTGCACGCCACCGTCTCGGCCATGCGCACATCATGGTACAAACGTACATTCATTTGCGGTGTCTGGCACAGCCCGCCCCAATCCGCCTCCATATGCAATTCGATCAGTGTCGTATAAGGAGAACGGGCAACAACCTGAACGACAAGCCACTCCTGCGGATGCGTTGGATGGTGATCGGCCATATCCCAGTGCTGCACCGGCAGACGGAAATACTCGGCAACAAACAGGTTTGGCAGCAAATGCATCAGACGCAGATAATTGGTTTCGCACACCTGCTGCAGGCGGAGCAAATTGACATGGTAGTGTGGCTTGGTCGGGTAAATTCTCATGTTACCGATTATAGCGCCCTCCTTTTCCCTGCCTATCAGAGTTAGTGCCATACCTTCCCGGGAGTTCAACACAACAGTGCATTTTTTGCGGAAATTAGTGTAGATTCCCTTGTTTCGAAGTTGAAAAAACGCCCTTATCTGCCAACCAGTCTGTCTGTTGGTCATTGGCTGACCGGTTGAATAATTACCCAAGGATCATAAACCCATGTCACATCACAGCCGTAGAGGATTTCTGCTGGCCGCCCTCGCCAGTGCCGTGTTCAGTGCGCAGGCCGCACCGACCCAGTACGACTTACTGGAAATCTACAATCTGGCATTGGTGAACGACACACACCTGGCAGCCGCCCGGGCGGGCATGCAGGCGACTCAGGAAACGGTAATCCAGAGCCGGGCCAACTTGTTGCCAACTCTGGGGGCGACAGCCAACGTACAGTACAATCGTACTACTACGGACTACACCGGTGGTGCTGACAGCAAGGATAACTATAACTCCAACGGTTGGGGAGCAACCTTAAACCAAGCCTTGTTCAACCTGAACAGCTGGCACACCTACAAACAGGCGCAACACTCGGGCAACCAGGCATCAACCGAGTTCGCCAATGCCGAGCAGCAGCTTATCCTCAACGTCGCCCAGGCTTACTTTACCGTTCTGCAATCGGAAGACACTCTGTTGACCAACAAAGCTCAGGAACGCGCCCTGAAACAGCAGCTTGACCAGGCCCTTGAACGCTTCAATGTGGGCCTGATTGCCCAAACCGACGTACTGGATGCCCTCGCAGCGTACGACAACGCCCGTGTCGCCCGCATTCAGGCCGAGAATCAGGTTTCTGTCAGCTACGAAAATTTGCGCACCATCGTCAATCTGGAAGTCACCAGCATTGCCCATCTGGAAAAAGAGATGCCCGTGGCGGCCCCAATACCTA
>JAKROC010000136.1 GCA_024509075.1 Endozoicomonas sp. | reverse complement strand
GGGCATCCCGTGGAGCGCAAATCCAGAAAAAACGGTCAGTATGAGACTTTCACCCATCCAAATGCCAGGAGTGGCCTAGATGCCTCCCTCACAATCAGTTGCCGACGCCGCCATAACCCAGAGCCTTCCGACGGACATGGCTACCACGCCAGATCAGGCAGCGGGGAAAACACAGTCTCACACAAGTGAGCCGGTGCGAGTGCTGAAGCCGATCCTGCGATCTGGCCCCGGAACTGTCAGCCGCTTGCTTAATCGACTGATTCAGTACCTGCCAAGAATATCTAATGCGGCTGAATCCTCTCGCAAAGTCACTTGGGGGGAGATCTCTGTTCGGGAGTTTTCCAGCCCGGAGGGTGAGGCAGTGGCCAAAAAAATGGCTGAAAAAGCGGAGTATGAAGCCTGCCAGGATGCTTTGTACAGACCAGAAAACTTTCTTTGTGCCATTGGTAATCCCGGTGAGCCGAAGATGGCATATTTTCAGGATGAAGCCGGAAAAAAGGGGTTTTTGAGTCTGAACCCGGATCCTTCCAGGGGGTTTATCCAGGAGGTTGAAGCGCATCAGATATACTTGTTTTTCCAGGATTTTGACGAGCTTGATGACTTTGACAACAAATTTCATGCAACAAATTACACCAGGGAGGAAGTTGACAAATTGCTCAGCGAGCATCCAGGCAGGCCCGGGCCGCAGGAAGGGTATTATGTTTTCGTAATTCCTTTCGACGACGACAGTCCGGAATCGGTGGTGAGCAGCCATAGAAATTTCTTTAAAGCTGTAGTGCTTGATGGGGATGCTACACAGAGAGTAAAGGCATCCATCACGACCGCTTATGAAGCTATGAAAAAAGCCGGGGCACCACGATACCGAAGGCTGTAACTTCCAGACGAAAGACAAAAGCAAAACTCACTTCACAAGCACCAGGGCAGACAATGTCTGAGTTGCAAAATACATAATTTCTCCTAGCATTGTCACTGCATCGGTCGTTCGTGTCGGTGCACTATACCCAAAGGATTTCAAGTTGTTTCGAGGCGGCGAATGAGCGAAGCCCCGGGAGCATGGAAATACTATGTGACCGGGGTGAGCGAATGCAGCCAACAAAGTAGCAACTTGAAAGGCGACGGGTATATACCCGTCACAGGCTGCAGAGGTTCATACCAATGGCGTCATCCTGGGTGTTGGTTGCTGATAATAGTCAGGCCAAATTATATCGTTTCGACCGGCGCAAAAGAGAGCTGGACCTGATTGATCAGATTGACCATGAGGAGGGCCGTTGGAAGCGGCAGGAGTTCGTTGCAGGCGGCCCCGGATTTTCAGTGGCTTCTGCTTCCGGTACCCACATGATGGGAACAGACAACTCACCCAAAACCAATGAGTCGCTGCGTTTTGCCCAGTTGCTGGCCAAATCCATCAGCCACGCCCATGACCTCCACCAGTTTGAAACTCTGCGGGTCTGTGCTCCCCCGAAACTGCTCGGTGAAATACTGCCGCTGGTTGATAAGCATGTGCCTCTTGGTGATCACATCAATAAGGATCTGGTTCACGAAAAACCAGAGCAGCTGCTTGCGCGTCTGACTGAACTGCCGTGAAAGAGCCAAACCAGCTTGATCAAATTCGGCAATGCTCAACAAATGTAATAAGTTGATAAACGTCAATAGTTTTGTTTTTTTCAGAGGGATAGCTGATTTTGTTTCGCTGCACTTTCGACAGGCAATCTCAGCGAATGCCATGACGCCTTATAAAAAATGTGCAAGGTTCCAGTTTGAGCTACATAAAGTCAGTTAATAACTGCTCGGTATCATGATCCATAAAATCCTTGTGATATACCCGTCGCCTTTCAAGCTGCTACTATGTTGGTTGCACTTGTGCCCTTTAGGGTATTCGCTCACCCCGGTCACATAGTATTTCTATGCTCCCGGGGCTTCGCTCATTTGCCGCCTTGAATCAACTTGAAATCCTTTGGGTATAAATGGGTGCGCCTCCATGTTGTGCCCCACCAGCTTTCTGTGTCTCCATAACAACACCAATAAGATTACCGGCCCGATGCGGGGGGGGAAGCCGTGAGTGAATATCAGTCGAAACCGTACGATAGTAAGGATCAAAATCCATCACTGCTCGGCGGTGCCTGCATTATTGCCAGTGTCTGCGTTGGCGCAGGTATGCTCGCCATGCCCAGTGCCGGAGCCGGGGCGTGGACGTTGTGGTCCATTGCCGCTATCACCTTAACTATGGTGGTGATGACGCTTTCAGGCTGGATGCTGCTCGAAGCCTTCAAACCCTATGACCTGAAAGCCTCTTTTGATACCGTGACCCGCGATCTGCTCGGAGAGAAGATTAACCTGTTTAATAATCTCACCATTTATTTTGTCGGCGGGATCTTACTCTATGCTTACATCACCTCATCGGGGTTCATTGTTCAAGGTCTGCTGGGCATCAACGAAAAAATTGCATCAGTGCTCTTTGTTTTGGTGTTTTCTGCAGTAGTCTGGCACTCGACCCGGGCAGTGGATCACATCTCAGTGCTCCTTACTGCCTTAATGGTTCTTACTTTTGCTTTTGGTATTTCCGGACTGGTCGGGAGTGTGGAATTGGCCACACTATTTGCCAGCGATAGTGGCAGCTGCGCGCCATTTGCCATGGCCATGCTACCGGTGGCGCTGACCTCTTTTGGCTATCATCACTCCGTGTCGTCCATGCGTGCCTACTACGGCGAAGAGCTCTGGGCCAGCCGTGCGATTGCTGGCGGAGCCTTGATCGCCCTGGCACTCTATGTATTGTGGATGATCTGTATTTTTGGCAATCTGCCTCGCTCACAGTTCGGCCCGGTAATTGCGCAGGGCGGCAGTGTGGATGTTCTGCTGAACGCCATGAGCTCAGCCATCGCCTCAGAAGAGGTAGCTGGAGCAATGAATGTATTTTCCATGGCTGCTATTCTCTCGTCATTTATTGGCGTGGGGCTGGGCGTGTTCGATTTTCTTGCTGACTTTTTTCACTTTGATGACACTCGCCAGGGCCGGGCGAAAAGTTGGCTGGTAACGTTTGTGCCGCCATTGGTGCTATCACTCTTGTTCCCATTCGGGTTTGTGGTGGCCATTGGTTATGCCGGTGCGGCGGCAACCGTGTGGGCCTGCATCATTCCTGCCCTGTTGGCCTGGAAAACCCGGCGAAAATACTCTGGCGATACTGGTTTTAAAACGCCCGGCGGCCTGGCGATGATCTGGCTGACTATCACGTTTGGCGTATTGACTGCTTTTTTTCACTTCCTGGCCATGATGGGGCTGTTGCCAATGTTCAGCGGGTAGCAATGAGCGTTGCCGGACAAGGCTCATGTTTTTGACCAGCAGTGCTGGCTCTGAAGTGGCACAATTGCTATAACGATGTGAACTTATGAAAACTTGCGGATCAAAAACCATGCCCAGCCTGGAAAGCCTTCTGGAAAATAACAGTCAGTGGTCCAAGTCCATTCGCAAGGAGCACCCCGGTTTTTTTGAAAAGCTCTCTGAACAACAGGCTCCAAAGTACCTCTGGATTGGCTGTGCTGACAGC
Organism: Endozoicomonas sp.; assembly: GCA_024509075.1. Lineage (GTDB taxonomy): Bacteria > Pseudomonadota > Gammaproteobacteria > Pseudomonadales > Endozoicomonadaceae > Endozoicomonas. Next base: position 5,003 of record JAKROC010000136.1, on the reverse strand, counting down.
CGGGTCCCAGCCAATGAGATCGTTGGTCTTATGCCCGGTGAACTGTTTGTCCATCGTAATGTGGCCAACGTGGTGGTACATACCGACCTGAACTGTCTGTCAGTGCTGCAATATGCCGTTGATTACCTCAAGGTTGAGCATATCATTGTGACTGGTCATTACGGTTGCGGCGGTGTGCGTGAGGCCATGAACAACAGCAAGCTGGGCCTGATCGACAACTGGCTGCGGCATGTGCAGGATGTCCGTAAAAAACATTCCGAGCTGTTGGAACAGTCGGAAAATGATGAAGACCGATTCCAGCGGATGTGTGAGTTGAATGTGCTGGAACAAGTGCTCAATGCTTGTCAGACAACCGTCGTTCAGGATGCCTGGGACCGTGGTCAGGACCTGACCGTACACAGCTGGGTTTACGGGCTGAAAGATGGCCTGGTCAGAGATCTTGGGCTGAGCGTTAGCTCCAATGATGAGATTGATGCCAAATATCCGCCAGCGTTGCAAAGGGTGGCGAGTAAGTGCGGTTGATCCCTTATCCGTCAATCATTTCCTGCCATTGTCACGCTGAGCATGAAAATACATAGGCTTAAAACTACCAATCAGACTCCACGGGTTATTCCGGTAGAGTTGCTGGTGCTCCACTATACGGCAGTGGATCTGCACGAAACCTTGGCTATTTTTACCGACCCTGATTCTGGTGCCTCAGCTCATCTGGTGGTCGACACCGATGGTCAGGTGTACGAGCTGGTTGCGTGTCTTAACGGGCGTGCGCTGCGAGCCTGGCATGCTGGCGTCAGCTGTTGGCAGCACTGGCAGGGGCTGAATGATTGTGCCATTGGTATTGAGCTGGTGAACTTCAATGGCAATGTGTTTTCTTTTACCGACGCGCAGTACCGCAGTCTGCAACAGTTGATAAAGCGGCTGCAGGCACACTACCCTGATTTACACGAGCCTGAACGTATTATTGGCCATGAACACATTGCCGGTTTTCGTGGCAAAGCCGACCCCGGATTGTGTTTTGACTGGCCACGTTTTTACCGGGAAAACTACCCAGGAATGGCTGCACCACAACGCCCCGGCGTATGCCCGACTCCATTGCAGGAGCGTCTGGTTCGACTGAGTGCCAGTGAGCCTGAATCAGCGGCACAAAAGAACCAGTTCTGGCAGAGCGTCAGCCTGCTGACAGAAACCGCCATAAGCCTTGTTAAGCAGTGCGAAAGTACAAGCAAATAGCGGCAGGTAACTCCTCCACCCCGGGGGCAGGCCGCAGTGGTTGATCGCGCAAAAAATCAGCAATCGGGTCGCTACAGTCCCTAAAGTGAAAAGGCTGTTTGCTGTGTCCTATGGGATTGTGAAACAATGCATGAAAAGTAATCGTTAAGTGGTCACCGAACAGCGATTGCGCATGCTCCTGTCGCGTTATGACGAATAATTTTCATGACCCCGTGCAGATTGAGGCTAAGGTTATGAATCAGGGGGCGTTTGGGGTTTTTGCCCCTGCAGCGTGGAGAACCAGACATTGAGGATGATCCGTTTCTGAGAAAGCAGTGTGCTGTTTCTCTCAAAAACGGCTTTCGAACCAGTTTGTTATACCCAATGGATTTCATGTTGCTACGCGGCGGCAAATGAGCGAAGCCCCGGGAGCGTAGAAATACTACGTGACCGGGGTGAGCAAATGCAGCCAACAAAGTAGCAGCTTGAAAGGCGACGGGTATACGGCAACCAGACGGCGCTGGAGTGGTGCGTAAAGCTACATGGGTGACTCCTGAGGTAGCCAATACGTGATTGACATCGATGGATTCAGGCCCAATGTAGGCATTATCCTGGCAAATCATCGCGGTCAATTGTTGTGGGCGCGGCGCATCAGGCAGGATGCCTGGCAATTTCCCCAGGGCGGTATCAATGATGGGGAAACGCCGGAGGATGCTATGTACAGAGAACTTTTCGAGGAGATCGGCCTTCATCCTGAAGACGTTGAAATCCTTGGTTGTACCCGGGGCTGGTTACGCTATCGTCTGCCAAGACGACTGGTTCGCCGGGACCAGCAACCTCTGTGCATCGGGCAGAAACAGAAATGGTTTCTGCTGCGACTGCTAAGCAATGATGACCGTATCCGGGTCGACCATACAGTTTCTCCGGAATTTGATGGCTGGCGCTGGGTGAGTTACTGGTATCCCCTTGGCCAGGTGGTTTCGTTCAAGCGAGAGGTGTATCGCCGGGCATTGAAAGAGCTGGTACCAAGAGTAGGAAAGCTTCAGTCTGACGGCTGATACGGTCATTCGTGCTTGGCGAGTGAGATATTCAAACAACACATCAAGGTTCTGCCATAACTGCATTTTCATAGTAAAGTTGCAGCAAATACCATCAGGCCGGATTTGTGACGGACATGCTAACGACCCTGCGCAATATCGTACAGGAAGTCAGTTCAGCCTCTGATCTCCAGGTAGCGCTGCAAATAATCGTGCAGCGCGTTCGTGATGCCATGAAAACCGAGGTCTGTTCGGTCTATCTGTATGATCCGGAAAACACCTCATATACCCTTATGGCGTCGGAAGGATTGAATGCCTCATCGGTCGGTCAGGTAACCCTGGCTCACTGCGAGGGGCTGGTTGGTCAGGTTGGTCTGCGCGAAGAGCCAATCAATCTGGAAAATGCCGCCACCCACCCAAACTTTCACTACATCCGTGAAACCGGCGAGGAGCGATTCACTTCCTTTCTCGGTGTGCCCATAATCCACCAGCGGAAAAATCTTGGCGTTCTGGTGGTACAGCAAGTTGAGCAGCGTCGCTTTGGTGAGCACGAAGAAGCCTTTTTAATCACCATGTCAGCCCAGTTGGCCGGTGTCATTGCCCACGCCCAGGCCACTGGCTCTATCAACAATGTATCCAGCGCCCGGCGTGTCGTTCGCTTTCGGGGCAGTGCCGGTGCTACCGGGGTAGCCATCGGCGATGCTGTGGTCATCACACCGCCTGCCGATTTAGGAGCGGTGCCGGAGCAGGTCTGCCAGGATACTGATAGCGAGATTGCCCTGCTGGACAGTGCCCTGACGTCGGTCAGAAAGGAATTGAAAGAGACTTCAAAACGCCTTGCCGACCGTTTGCCAGCAGAAGAACGGGCGCTCTTTGACGTCTATCTGCGCATGCTCGATGACCACGCCCTCGGACAAGAGATTCGCGAACGTATCCGCAGTGGTTCCTGGGCTCAGGGTGCTCTTCGACAAGTGATCGATAAGCACATCCGCAATTTTGAGATGATGGATGACCACTATCTCAGGGAGCGGGCGGCGGATGTGCGTGACTTGGGACGACGAGTGTTGTCTTATTTGCAACAGGGTGAGCAGGCACAAGTGCGCTACCCGCAAAAAACCATTTTAATCAGTGAGGAACTTTCACCGGTGATGCTTGGTGAAGTGCCTCAGGATGCCCTGGCCGGGCTGGTTTCGGTGCGCGGCTCAAGCAACTCCCATGTGGCCATACTAGCCCGTGCGCTCGGCGTTCCCACGGTGATGGGCGCGGTGGACTTGCCATTTCACAAGCTGGCAGGCAAGAAGCTGATTGTTGATGGCAATCTTGGGCTGGTTTACTCCAACCCCGCCCAGGAGCTGCTCGACTATTACGCTGAGGTATTCGAAGAAGAAAACCAGTTCAGCAAAGGGCTGGAAGCCATCAGGGACTTGCCCTGCGAAACTCCGGACAACTACCGCATCCCCCTGTGGGTCAATACCGGCCTGATGACCGATACCATTCGTTCCCTGGACCGCGGCGCTGAGGGTGTCGGCCTTTACCGCACAGAAGTTCCTTTTATGGTTCGTGACCGGTTCCCCAGCGAGTCAGAACAGGAAAAAATCTACCGCCACCAGCTTGAAGCATTTGCCCCCCGGCCGGTCACGATGCGTACACTGGATATCGGTGGCGATAAATCCCTGAACTACTTCCCCATCAAGGAAGACAACCCGTTTCTTGGCTGGCGCGGCATTCGGGTGACACTGGATCATCCAGAAATTTTTCTGGCGCAGGTGCGTGCCATGCTCAAGGCCAGTGTGGGGCTGGACAATCTGCGCATTATGCTGCCGATGATATCGAGCATTTTCGAGGTGGAGGAGGCGCAACACCTGATCCGCCGCGCTCATGCTGAAGTGCTGGCGGAAGGGCTGCCGGTGGTCATGCCGCCAGTGGGAGTGATGGTAGAGGTGCCGGCGGCAGTTTATATCGTCCGCAATCTGGCCCGGCGCGTAGACTTCCTCTCCATTGGCTCCAACGATCTGATCCAGTACCTACTGGCGGTGGATCGCAATAATCCCCGGGTCTCGGATCTTTATCACTCCTTCCATCCGGCTGTATTGTACGCCTTGCAAAAGGTGGTGAACGATGCTCACCAAGAGGGCAAGACGGTCAGCATCTGCGGTGAAATGGCCGGTGATCCAGCCGCAGCGGTATTGTTGATGGCCATCGGTTTTGACATGCTCTCCATGAGCGCAGTCAATCTGCTGAAGGTAAAATGGGTGCTGCGCCGCATCGGGATGGCAAGGGCGAAGGAGATTCTGGCAGAACTGCTGAAACACGACAGTGCTCAGGTTATACACAACTCCCTTGAGCTGGCTCTGTGCAAAGAGGGAGTGGGCAAGGTGCTGGGCATCAAGAGCCGGCGCTTTTCTCAGGTGTAGGAGAGCCTGCTGGTATCCCGAACAGGGTAAGGGTGACTGGCTGACTGGGTGATTGCTGGTGTTTGAAGTTATAAAACACTTTGACCTTCTTGATGGGAATTTGCTGGGAGCTGACCAGCGGTATAGCCCTGGAGTCAGTTCTGGGCAGAAGCCCCCTTTCGTAGCTGTAATCGCTGCCTCTGAGATTGGTTTGCAAATTGCTGTTAAACACAGCCCCATCAACCAAATAGATTCGGGCCTGATTGACAAAAACATCGCCATGGGCAATCTGGAAACGCAACTGGCTGTATGGCCGCAGCGGTATTGTTGATGGCCATCGGTTTTGACATGCTCTCCATGAGCGCAG